>DJYX01000066.1:472-5696 GCA_002450295.1 Deltaproteobacteria bacterium UBA6967 | reverse complement strand
TTTGAAGTCCTAAGGAATGACTGGTAATTTACGAGTTCAATGATAGAAATTAAGCTTTCAAAAAAATCTTTACATACCCAATTTCTACTCAGAAGTTTGATGTCTCCAAATCACATCGCTCGCCTTATCTGCTTGGTACTTCTGGTGTTAGTTACTCCAGCGTTAATTCACTCAACTGTCGGGGCAGCGAAATCTCATTGCATTGGAGCACATCTTTTCGACCTGGATCATGGCTATGAGGACAATGAGAATGCAGCTTTAAATGAAGGTTCACTGAGTTCTAAATTAAATCATCCTCATCATGATGCCAGTGATCATTTTCATGAAATTCCTGATCTACATCATCAAGCCTTCACAACAGTCCCCTTGCTTATTACTGCAATTCCATTTCGAGCTTTGAAAAGTCATCTCCTCTATCCACCTCCACATCGTCTTGACCGACCTCCCAAGGCCTAATCTGCCCGAAATCCAGGTATTCTGAATCAATTCTTTGGCAATACGACAAAAATAAGCCTGTATCTGCCCTTGGTAGACTTTCAGTACTGATCATGAGTTGTCAGGATTGTGTCTTACCCAATCGAAAATGGAGACCCAGATGTTTGGTCAATTGCGCCCAAAACATAAATCTATTTTTATTTGTCTAAACCTTTTCTCATTTGGTTGGACAGCTTTTGTATTATCTCTACTCAGTCCTTCTCTCCTTTGGGCCCACGCTGTTGCACAAGGTGACAAAGGATATATTCAAGCCATCACCGGCATTCAACTGAGCCCTTTCGTTTATCTTGGGGCAAAACATATGGTGACGGGATATGACCACATCCTCTTTCTGCTAGGTGTGATCTTTTTCCTGTATCGCATGAAGGAAATCGCACTATACGTCAGTCTTTTTGCGATTGGTCACTCCAGTACTATGCTCTTGGGAGTCTATTTCAACATCGGCATTAATAGTTATCTAATTGATGCCGTGATCGGGCTCTCTGTGGTCTATAAGGCACTGGACAATCTCGGAGCTTTTCAACGTTGGTTAGGAGTGCAGCCAGACACCAAAATAACGACCCTGGTTTTCGGTTTGTTCCACGGCATTGGCCTCTCTACCAAAATCCTTGAGTACCAGATTTCACCAGATGGCCTATTGGCAAATCTGCTAGCGTTCAATGTCGGCGTCGAAATTGGGCAGTTGCTCGCTTTGGGAGCTATTCTCATTGTCATGGGTTATTGGCGACGCAGTGCGAGTTTCAAACTACACGCCTACAACGTGAACGTCCTGATGATCTGTGCTGGTTTCGTATTGATTGGCTATCAACTCACTGGGTATTTCGTTGCTTAAACTATGTTGGAGAAACAGATGTACAACTTTCAGAATTCATCCCCAATAGAACTCCCCTCTTCGAAGCAATTGGTGCGTTCAACAATCTTGGCTCTTCTCACTGCTATGGTGTTATTGGTCAGCGTCATCTTACCTGCAGAGTATGCTATCGATCCAACAGGCATTGGACGTCTGCTTGGCCTCACTCAGATGGGGGAGATTAAGCAAGAACTAGCACGAGAGGTTAGTGATCACGGAGGATTTGAAATACTTCCAGCGGACACTCCAGTCACTCAGCTTTCAGCAACTGACAAAGGTTCCGGCCAGCTAGCCGCCCAGAATGAAGAGACTCCTCCAGATGTCAAATCCTGGCGAGAAGAAATTAGAATTTCCTTGGAACCAGGAGAAGGGAAAGAACTAAAATTGGTTATGGAGAAAAACGCAGTGGCTCGCTTTCTGTGGGACGCTCAACCGGGCAGTGTCAATTTTGATATGCACGGAGATGGAGACGGCAAGGAATCCATCAGCTATGAGAAAGGATTTTTTGTGCCAAGCCAGGAAGGTGAACTGAAGGCTGCCTTCAAGGGAAAGCATGGATGGTTTTGGAGGAACCGCAATGAGGTGTCGGTAGAAGTTGTTTTGCGTTTGGATGGTGACTACAGCGATATCAATCGATATTTCTGATTAGGCACATGGTGCTGGGGATCTGGTTCATTAGCATGACAAATCCCCGGTCTTTCAAGATAAACGTGCATGCTGATTGTGGGGAATGGAGACTTTTCACAATCAATTAATTTTATGGTTTCACAGACTCCTTGGAACATCTCAGCGAACCATCAAATATCCACTTGCGCCAAAACGTCAATTCGATCAACCCAATCCATTCGCCAATACCTCCCCGTCCTTATCGAACAGGTGAAGACTCGAGCGCTCGAGGTTCAGATGCAAGGGTTCTCCCCGTTTGACAGGGATCTGTCCAGGTTGGTGGACATTGAATGCACCAAGATCCTCAGAACGACAATAGATATAGGTCTCGCCACCTAGTTGCTCGGTCAATTCCACAACAACCGAAGCATCTGCTTCCTCTGCATTCGCCAATTTGATGTGCTCTGGTCGAATTCCAAAAGAACAGCTTTCTCCCTCAACCAAGTTTGGTAGGGACTTGATCCGGATTTCGGTTTGCCCAGATTTCAAAATCCACTGCTCTCCTTTGCGTGCAAGCTGGGCCTGAACAATATTCATTCTTGGGGAACCAATAAATCCAGCAACAAATAGATTTTGTGGAGTGTTATAAAGTTCCAGCGGAGGTCCAGCTTGTTCTACTCGCCCTTGATTCAGGACCACGATTTGATCAGCAAGCGTCATTGCCTCGGTTTGATCATGTGTCACATAGATCATAGTTCCGCCAATATTGGCATGAAGCGCAGCAAGTTCCTTGCGCATAGTAACGCGTAGTTCAGCATCCAGATTGGAGAGGGGTTCATCAAACAGGAAAGCTTTGGGTTCCCGAACAATAGCACGACCGATCGCGACTCGTTGCCGCTGACCACCCGATAGTGCCTTGGGGCGACGCTTCAAATAATCTGTGATTTGGAGCATCTCTGCGGCCTTGGAAACCCGTTGGTTGATCTCATTTCTGGGCATCCGAGAGTTCTCTAAGCCAAAGGCCATATTTTGATAAACCGTCATGTGTGGGTACAGAGCGTAGGACTGAAAAACCATGGCCAATCCGCGCTCTGATGCAGCAACATTGTTGACAACCTTGCCATCGATTTCCACGGCACCAGATGTGACATCCTCCAATCCAGCGACAATTCGCAGCAGTGTGCTTTTTCCACAACCCGAAGGACCAACAAAAACGACAAACTGACCGCTTTGCACTTGAAGATCAATACCATGCAACACTTCCACAGAGTCAAAGGCTTTGTAGACGTTTTTCAGCGCAATCTCTGTCATTTCACTCTCTTAGGTTCAGCGACTACGCATTTTCGCAGCCAGGGTTGGTTCTGCACGCTGCATTCGCAAAGGTGGTAACCCTTTGAGGATCTGTCCAATGTCATCCAGCATCATCTCTTGAATCCGAGCGTAGGAAGCTCGTATACCTCCAGCTAAGTGCGAGGAAAACAAAATGTGAGGTGTTTTTCGAACAGGATCATCCTTGGAGACTGGCTCTTCTGGGAATACATCAATCGCTGCCCGGAATCGTCCCTGACCCGCTAACTCAACAAATGCTTCAAAATCCACAATCTCTGCACGACTAGCCAAGACTACTGTCGCGTCTGCCGGAATGGATTCCAGCAGTGTTCTCCCCAGAAAACCTTCATTCTCTGTAGTGACCCCAGCCAGCAAAAAGAGAAACTTTGATTTCGCCAGGATCTCTTCCAATGAAGCAGGGATTAGCCCTTCTTTGTTGAGATATCCCTTAGAAAGCCACGGGTCATGCACAAGAATTTCAGGTTGGAACGGTCTCAATAGCGGCACCAGAGACTTGCCTAGATTACCGTAACCCACCATCCCCACCGTTGAATCGTAAAGGCTGTAGGCTTTGGTATTGCCCCCGATTCCATAAACTTCCTGAGTCTCTCGAAAAAGAGGATCTGCATGCTGAAGTCCTCTTGCCAGAGTGATCGCCTGACCAAGGCAAAACTCAGCCACAGCAGGAGCCATCGCAGGTGCTGCAGAAAGAACGTGAATGCCCCGAGCATGTGCTTCCGCGTAATCGATATTGGGTTCCCAGTTTGCCTTCACGTTGAAAATGGCACGCAGCTTTGGGGCTCGGTCCAATCTTTCTCTGGGCATTGCCGTTTGACCAATAATCACTTGAACTTCGGGAAGGATTTCTTCTACCAACTCTTCTGGTGCCCGGGAGCCAAAGTGGATCACCAAGCGCCCTAGATCCCTCAATATTTTCTCTGTGGCTTCAGAAAAAACCATTTCCTGATTCCGCGGATAAGGATCCAGGAACAATAGCGGTTTCTCACTCATTTCATACCTGAACTGGCAATGCCTGTTGTGATGAACTTTTGTAGAAAGGCAAAGACCACCACTACTGGAATCAGGGTGACAACGGTCATCGCCAAAATGTAGTGCCACTGCACGTCCAACTCCCCCTGGAAGGCATTCAAGCCAACCTGAAGAGTATAGACCTCGGAGCGATTGAGTACGATTAGCGGCCAAAGGAATTCATTCCAGCGCCACATGATTGAAAAAATTGCGAGGACAGCTACTGCTGGCATCGCCAAGGGCAGAACAACTCTCCAGTAGACCTGCCACTCTGTAGCTTTATCCATACGCGAGGCTTCAATCAGGTCCTTGGGAATCGTCAGCATGTATTGTCGTAGCAGGAAAACTCCAGTTGGAGTGGCCGCTCCTGGCAAAATCACAGCCCAAAGTGAATTGACCATTCCCAGTTCTGTCACCACCAGATATACCGGAACCAGAATCACTGTGATCGGAATCATCAGGGTGCCAATCACCAGCAGCATTACTGCATTGCGACCTTTGAACTCGTAGATCGAGAGCCCGAAAGCAGCCATGGAATTAATCAGCAAAGTGATCAGGGTAGCTAGCGTTGTAACAATGACCGAATTTGTGAGGTAACTCAAAAAGTTGAAGCGCTCCAACGGATCGAGGTAATTCTCCCAAGCCATACGGAATTCACGAATCGGTTCTCGCTGCTTGATGGGAATCTTGTATTTGGTACTTGGCTCTGCCGGATCGACCATCTGGCTGATGATTCCGATTCGGCGAATTTGGGCCAGATCTTTTACAGAACCATCTTCCATGGTGACACGATACATGGGGAGAGGTTTCTCATAGCCCTCGACATTTACCACCACTTGGCCCAAAGGAGCCCAGGTTGGTGGAAATTCGAGCAATCCGGCTGGAGTCTTGAACGAAGACAAAACCAACCAGACA
>DJYX01000066.1:0-172 GCA_002450295.1 Deltaproteobacteria bacterium UBA6967 | reverse complement strand
GAGTCTTGAACGAAGACAAAACCAGCCAGACAACTGGACCAAACATCAAGAAAATTCCCAAGCCCAGATAACCATAGGTGAACAGGTCGGTCCAATGCCAGCGCTTGCCACCTCGTCGGAGGGTGAGGAACTGCCAGATTCGGGCAGGAAGAGAGGTTGAATCAGCCATTGT
>DJYX01000035.1 GCA_002450295.1 Deltaproteobacteria bacterium UBA6967 | reverse complement strand
CCTGGAACATTGACCACTTTGACATTGGACTTCCGAGCAGCTTCCATATCGATATTAACTGGACCTCCACGAGATACAGCGATGAGACGAAGGTTCTTCAGTCTGCTAAACATCTCTGCTGAAAAAGGAGCAAGATGGTCCACAACAATTTCTGAATCACCAATGAAGCTGACGATTTCATCGGGATCCCCCATGTATTCTTTAAGGCCTGCCATCCCAGGTTTTTCGTACCCATGCTCCATCGGCTCATCGGGCCAAGGCAACTCCAATTCTTTAAAGAGATGATTGTTGCCGCAAGTCTTTTCGAGGTGTTCTCTAAAGATCTCAGTCTTCATGAATCGATCACCGATGATGGCAATCTTTCTAGGTTCCAAGTAATTCTCCTTAGTTATTTAATGATTTCCAAAGCGGCAGATAGGCTTGGCGCGCTTTAACGTAAATAGGATATAGTGAATCATAAATTTGACTTTGCGAAGCATCATATTCTTCAGCTTCGCTTAGATATGGATAAACCCAATCTTTAACGCAGGCGGCCATAGTCGGGTAAATTCCCAAACTAACCGCAGCCATCATCGCTACTCCAGAAGCTCCTGCTTCTCCTCTTTCGGCGGTACGAAAACGAGTCTTCAAGACAGATCCCATGATCTTTCTAAGCGCTTTGCTGCGTGCAGCACCACCTGAGAGTCGAACTTCTGCGGGTACTCCCCCCGCAGCCTCGTAACAGTCCCTTGCTGCGAAAGACAGTCCTTCATAGACTCCTCGCAACATATCGAAATAGCCGTGTTTAGAAGATAGCCCAATGAAGCTGGCTCGAGCATTGGCATTGATGAAAGGTCCTCTTTCTCCAGCTTGCGATATGTAGGGATGGTAAAGAAATTCTGCCGGTGAGGCATTAAGGATGTGTTGGTCCAAATCTTTGAGAAGATCTGAGCGATTTTTTTGAATGCCCTGGAATTTCAAAACATCAATTGCCAGGTCTAACATCCAATCAATGTTGAGCGTCGCAGCCATGTTCGACTGCATTTGACTGTATGTCCCATCAACAGGAAAAACCATCGTGTAGCCCGTTGATTCCTGATTAAGTTTGACCTCATCTACGGAATCGACATAGCGCATGTGCATGCCTGTTGATCCAATGATCGTACATCCTGTTTGATAGCCTGGGTCGTAGAGGCCCGAGCCGAGGGCGGTACAGATTACGTCAACATATCCCAAAACAACAGGGATGCCGGATTGAAGGCCACAAAGCCTAGCTACGTTGTCTGACAGCGGGTGGGAGACTTTGGTTCCGTCAACGACTTTGGGAAACAAAGCTTTTTGCTCAGTCAGTCCCAGCAGTTCGATGACTTCATCTGAAAAATCTCTTTCTCGAAAATCGCCACAACTGAAGACGCTTTCAGTGGGATCAGTAGCTCGGACACCAGTTAGATTAAAATAAAGCCAATCCTTGCAATGGAAAGCTGTCGCGCTCTCTTTCAGAATCTCCGGTTGGTATTTTTTCATCCACAGCATTTGAGGGCCTTGGTCACAGGCAGCTAGACCAGTACCTGTCAACTCAAAACGTCTTCTAGCGTTGGAGGACTCCCCGTAGCTTTCAACCAAGTCCGCGGCCCTCGCATCCAGCCATAACCAACCTCGTCCTACAGGGCTGCCATCCTCATCAATTAACCAAGTCCCAGAACCCTGACCCGTCACAGCAATACCAACGATTTGATGCTCATCTAGCTTTTCTAGGATCTGGCGGATGACTTCAAGAGAGTCTGCCCAAGTTCGTTCAAGTTCCTGTTCAACCCCACCGTTTGGAAGAATTTCATAATGATTAGCTTTGGCTGCTACCGCAATTTGGTTGCCCTGTAGATCGAAGGCAACAACCTTAATTACAGAAGTCCCTGCGTCAATTCCCAGAAGAAGATCCATAATTACATCTCCAGACCGTGGGCTATAGCGTTTCCGTTTTCAGCATCAAAGAAGTGAAGATCTTCAGCTTCTAGATGAAAAGGAACATTCTCATCCAATTGGAATTCTTCTCTTTGGTGAGAAACGGCAACGATGATCCTATTCGCAAATTCTGCTGCAATGTGAGATTGATCTCCAAGCCATTGATTGGAAATTACCTGTGCCTGCAAAGCTCCCTTTCCCAATTTAACAGCATGTGGTCTAAGACCGAGCACGATTCTCTTATGTTGAATCAATTGGGCACGCAAGGGCTGCTGAAAATCAACTTTTTGATAATCAAGGAGTTCTCCTGTCTCTTCCAATTGAAACTGAAAACCCTTACCGACTGGCTTCACTTCAGCGGCAAATGTGTTCATCGGCGGTTCCCCGATGAAAGTTCCAACATAAATGTTTGCGGGCCTATGCTTGAGCTGTGTTGGTGTTTCAAACTGTTGTAGTTCGCCATCTTCCATTACAGCAATGCGGTCAGCAAGGGCATTTGCCTCAGTTTGATCATGAGTAACTAGTACTGTTGTCATCTGATGTTCTTGCAGGTACTGCTTCAGACGAACCCGCAAAACTGAACGAAGCTGAGGTTCGAGCTGCCCCATGGGTTCATCTAGTAGATACAAATCCGCTTTACGAACCAAAGCTCTGGCCAAACTAGCACGCTGCTGCTGCCCTGCGGAAATCGAGGAGGGGTATCTTTCCAAGATCTCTTCGATCTCCAGAAATTTTGCCATCTCCATGACCTTTGCATCAGATTCTGACCGAGAGACACGCTCAGCTTTCAGGGCAAAAGCAATGTTGTCTCTCACAGTAAGTGGGGGGTACAAAGAGTAACCCTCAAACGCCATTGCTACATTTCTTTTAGCTGGAGGCAACTGCTGGATTTCATGATTAGAGAGTTGAATTGTTCCCCCTGTAACACCCTCAAATCCGGCGATCATCCGTAATGTTGAAGTCTTTCCACATCCAGATGAACCAAGAAGAGCAACGATTTCACCTTTGCTAATCTGTAGCGAAAGATTTTTCACAGCTCGAACTGCTGCCTCGATCTTCTTACCGTAATAAGTCTTGTCAACAGAGTTGAGACTCAACTGGACTTCAGACACGAAAATCTCCAACTAGCTGGAATAAAATTTTTAATTTTGCTCGGGTAAACATCTTTGACCAGTTTCTGTTTCGAAGAGCATCAGATCCTCAGGCACTACCATTCCCCAAAAGGCATCACCAATCCTTGTTGTCTGTTCTTCTGCTGGGTAGGTGGCTAGGAGTTCCAAGCCTTCCTGACTTCTTAAAAGGACAACTGATCGTTCATTGAGTGGAGTGATGGTGATCACCTCGTAAGAAGTTGTTCCAACACGCTTTTCTCGAAATAATTTTATGGATTCAGGGCGTATCCCGATATCACAGGTTTTTCCAGCCTTGTTCTGAAACCCTTTGGGAAGGATGAGCTGGTTTTGGTTAACCAAAACTCTATTTGCCTGCTCATTGACTTGACCACGAAAAATATTGATGGCTGGTTCTCCAAAGAGCTTTGCAACCTCAATTGAAGATGGTCGAAGATAAATTGATTCTGGTGCGTCAAACTGAGCGATTTTTCCTCCCACAAGCACTGCAATTCTGTCAGCGAGGGCCATTGCCTCCCGATAGTCCTGAGTCACGTAAAGAACGGTTGAACCAAATCTTCGAAGCAGACGAGGCAACTCCAAACGCATCTCAAACCGTAGCTTAGCGTCCACGTTTCTAAGCGGATCATCCAAGAGTACAGTCTTGGGTGCAGCAACCAATGCTCTTGCTAGAGCAGTCCTTTGCTTTTGTCCGTTTGAAAGTGCTCTTGGTAAGTGTCCCAAAACGTGTTCAATTTTGAGAAGTTTTGCAATTGATTTTACTTGCTGTTCAATTTCAGAGTCGCTTTTTCTAAGTGCTGTTAAAGGGCTAGCGATATTCTCCCGGGCGGAAAAGTGGGGAAAGAGTGCAAAGTTTTGGAACGCCATTCCAACGTCACGATGTTCAGCAGCAACATCCGTCATATCATGACCTTGTAGTACAACTTTGCCTTCCTCGGGCTCGTAAACGCCTGCGATGACTCTCAATAAGACAGTTTTGCCGCTTCCAGAGGGACCAAAAATTACAAGTGTCTCTCCTGCTTCAGCTTCGAAGGAAACTTCGTCAAGAACTACATCCTTTTTGAATTTTTTTGTAACTCGATCTAATTGCAATGTTGCCATGATTAACCTTTTACCGCCCCCAGAGATAGGCCCTCTACCAAGTATCGTTGAGCGTACAAGGCCAACAACAAAGTGGGAGTTACCGATAACACAATCCCTGCAGCGATCTGTCCGTACTGAATCCCCGAAGCAGTCACGAAGGCCAATGCTCCCACCGTTACCGGTTGTTTATCCGCAGAAGCTAAGACGAGAGCGAATACAAAATTGTTCCAAGCGAAAATGAAGGACAGTAAACCCGCAGCAGCAATTCCAGGACGGGCCAAGGGAATCGAAATTTTCAAAAATGTCTGTAACCAAGAATGACCGGCTAACCTGTATGCGCTCTCAATATCTGGGCTAATATCCTCAAAATATCCGCGTACAATCCAAAGAATAAGTGGTAACGAGATCAACTGATAGACCCAGATCAGTCCGGTGTAGGTGTTGGATAAACCAATATCCTCGAAATACAGTGTTAGTGGGAGCAACACCAACAACGGAGGGGCAAAACGAAATGAGAGAATTGTGAATGCGATGTCTTCACCCAGTCTAAAGCGGTAGCGCGCAAAGGCATAAGCTGCTGGAACTCCGAGGACAAGTGAAAGCAAAACCGCTGATGACGATAAAAATACACTGTTCCAAAGATTCTCCATGAAAGCGATATCAAGATTACCCGCCTGTGTTTCAAGCCTTCCAGTGATCAGCGCTTGGTAGTTGATCAGCGTTGGTTCGAAGAAAATTGACGGAGGAATTCTCAGGATCTGTTCATTAGTCTGAAAAGACATCAAGAAGATCCAGAATATCGGGAACATGAAAAAGAGGATCACAAGACCTAAAAGGACGCCCCGGAAGACTCTCTGAGATGTAGAAAGTTGGTTCATTTTCGACTCCTATCCATTTCCATGGGTTCGCTCTCGTAGGCGGAGCCATTGTTTAATGAAAACATTTGAAAGCGCAAAGGTGATGGCCCACAAGACCATCAATAGAGCTGTCGAACGACCAACATTGGTGTACTGGAAGAATTCTAGGTAGGCTTGCACCTGAAAAACCATCAGCTGATCCCCAGGTCCACCCTGAGTCATCGAATAGATAATATCAAACTGTTGAATGGATTCGAGTAATCGAAAGAGTGTCGCTGTCAATAGATATGGCATCAGCATTGGCAAGGTGATGCGGAAGAAAATGAAGCTTTGTGGGACGCCATCCAATGCTGCAGCTTCAAATGGCTGTTTTGGCAGCGAACGTAAGCCAGCGAGCAAAAGAATCATGATAAATGGGGTGTAAACCCAAATATCCACCAACACAACGGTTAGTAACGCTGTAGAGGGATCGGAAGCCCATTTGAAATCGCTAAATCCTAGCAAACTAACCAGATAGCTTAGTATCCCAAAATTTGGATTGGTCATCAGCTTCCACATTAACGATGCTAAAGCTGGTGCCGTCATCAATGGGAGAAGCAGAAGAACGGAGACAATGTTATTGAATTTACTAGGCTGTTGAAGCAGAACCGCTATGCCAAGTCCGAGGAGTAATTCTAGGCCAACAGTTAGGAAGGCATACAAGAGAGAAATCTGAACAGTATTCCAGAACGCTGGGTCTGAAAGAAAATTGATGTAGTTGTCAAACCAGATGAACCCCTTCAGGTAAGGTAGGTTCAGCCGGAATCGCATCATTGAATAATAGACTGCTGTAAAAAAAGGGATCAAAATCCCAATGCAGACCAATAGTGCGGGTAAACTGAGCAGGTAGGGTAAAATTTTTTTCCGTAAGCGCCCACTTTTTGGAGCAGCAAGCGCTGAACTTGTCGAGGACATGTTTCCCTTCGACGAGGACCATTAGATTTAAAATTTGGTGCCCTGTTTCCAGAGCACCACCGAATCAATCGAAGCTATTAAGCAATAGGCTCCTAATCGAATCAACCTAGACCAGCATCTCTCAACTGTCGATCAATGCTGGAAGCTAGTTGATCTAAACCTTCATCGACTGGAACAGATTTGGCGACCATCTTTTGGAGGGTCTCTGCCCATTGTGTCGTCAGGTCAAAGAACAGCGGCTGAGCTGTGAAGTAGATCTTTGCACCAGGAGCTGACAAGTCATGCTGGTTGAGATAACCAGGGTACGACTCATTGATGCGGCTTCTGAACTCAGAATCATCCCAAACGGACTGACGCACAGGGTTCACGAAGTCCATCTTTCTTGCCCCGAACATTCCATGATCCCCAGAAGAAGCCCACTGGATGAAGTACCAGGCAGCATCTTTTTGTTTTGAGAAACTAGACATTGCCAAAGACCAAATCCATACGTTTGGAGTTGGAGCAGAAGCATTTGGATTCGCAGCAAAGGGAGCGTAACCAATATTACCAGCTTCCTTGTTGTCGCCTCCATTCATGAAATATCCAAGAATATCAGCATCAAAGATCATGGCTGAAGCGCCAGCACCAAGATCTGTTCCAACTTGATACCAAGTATGTGTTGACCAGTTTTTCGCTCCAGAATCCTGAATCATCTTGACCCAAAGTTCATGGAAGTCTTTAGAAGCCTTGGTATTCATAGCCGCTTTTAGCTTCCCACCGCTGACAGTGAAGTCTTTTTGGCCGTAGTTTGCGTAAGCGGAGAGGAAACCCGGGTGAATGGTAGCCCAAGAACGTGAACCACGAACCCCAATTCCGTAGGGCCCACCTAGGTCCCTTTGAAGTTTCGCCGCAACGTTCACCATGTCTTCCATGTTCTTGGGCGGCTCAACACCTGCTTTTTTGAACATGTTGCGATTATAGGCAACGTTGTTTAATTCGTATCCCCAAGGCAAACACCATTGTTTGGCATCTGCTGAGCCTAACTCACCTCCGGGGACTCCATTCCAGGCAGTTGATGCTCTCAAGCCTGGAAGCATGTCTTCCCAGTTATAGTTTGGCGCTGTCTTAGATGAATCCTTGATCCAAGCATTTAGATCCTCAATCCAACCAGCTGGACCGTAAGTCCATGTCATGTAAGCACCTGTCATGAACGCATCATACTCACTTGATCTGGAAGATAGAGCGGCCGTCACCTTATCGAAATAAACGTCCTCTGGAAACACATCATATGTGATGTTCATCCCTGTCAGACTTTTGAAATTTTCCAGGTTTGCAATCATCGCATCTACGTAAGGGTGCTTGTTCAAAAGGAGCTTCAAGCTTTTCCCTTGGTGAGCTTTCCAATTGAAATCTGCAGCAAGTAGATCTGTGGAAGCTTTATTCAACATGAGGTTTGCTGCGCCAAAGGCTACACCCAATTGTGCTGTCTTGGTCAACAATTCACGCCGGCTCATTTTACCAGCGGCGTAGGCTTCGAAAAGGCTCTTTGCTTTGTCACTCATAATCAATCTCCGCAAAGTGGTTTTGGGACATAGGAATCCAAAGAATCCTCTGATTCTTTGGCGCAATGTGCGGACATCTCAATCCACACAAAGATTGTTTAGACTTACTCTATATTAAGTCTAAAATGCTTTTGTTATCATATATATTTTTGACTGTCTCATTGACAAGTCTTGCCATTTCTCGGCAACATTTTGATCAGGCTCGATTAGCTCTGCCTCATTTGTCATTGCAGCTGCAGCTTCTTCAAAACTTGCAAACCAACCTGCACCCACAGCAGCTGAAATTCCAGCTCCTAAGGCGGAAGCTTCATTGGAAAGGCTTCTTTGAACAGGGAGTTGGGTTGCATCGGCGATCATCTTCATCCACAAAGGACTTTGGGCTCCACCTCCAATCGCATTGATCTTTCTTAGCTCAACCCCCTCATTGGCCATCTTCTGCATGGCACGAG
>DJYX01000011.1 GCA_002450295.1 Deltaproteobacteria bacterium UBA6967 | reverse complement strand
GAGAATCCAGAATGCCCAGTTTGAACCAGAGCGAGCCAATCCATAGCCCGCCAATGTTCCCACTGTCAGCGAAATGCTGACGACTCCGGTAGTTACAAGCAGTGAATTCAAGAATTGTCTGTAGAATTCCTGTTCGATCCAAACTGATTGGAAATGCTCAGTGGTCATCCCCAACAAGGGAGTCATTAAGAAAAAGTCGGCTCCCAGCAGCTCCTTCAAAGCAACACTAAGCTCAGTAAAGACAACAGCAGCAAAAAGCCATCCGATTGAGATACCAAGGTACAACCAATTTTTGGATCCCAGATTTTTTTCTGCCTGCCAGCGTTTTATTCCCAGAGATGCCACCACCACCCAAAGAATTACCAACAGCAAATCGAATAAGTTGATTGAAGCACCAGCGGATAGTGTTCCTGGGCCAAAAATCACCACCAGCGGATTGGCTGAGAAAGCATCAAGAGGATACTTCAGGCTCATCAACGTAATCCAGAGCAGCGGAAAAACCGCGATCAGACACCAAATGCCCAGAAATCCGTTGCTGAGTATCTTGAGGGATTTTGAAAGTTGGATGCTTTTAGGGTGTTCGATGTTCATTTGCATCTTAACCCCTTTTAAGCAGCTTATGCTCACGCCAACTTCGGCGCAACGGGAAGATCAACAGAAGAATTATGCCAATCATGGTCAGCATCGAGGAGGCAGAAGCTCTGCTGATTAGACGGTTGCCCGTGTCATCTGGAATTAGTAGATCGTAGGTGAGCCACTGGAGTGAGATAACGTGGGCTTCACTGCGGAAACCAATAACCTCTTCGAAAACCCGGTAGGAATCCATTAGATGGATAATGCTTACAAAGAGTATCAGCGGACTTAGGTGAGGTAAAATCACCAGCCTTAGCCTTTGCCAGCGGGTCGCTCCATCGACAATGGCACTTTCAAGAGTATCACGACTAACCGTTTGAAGACCGGCATAAAATACAATGAAGGCAAATGGTGCAACGTGCCAAACCCGATAGCCCAACATCAAAATTTCAATGGTCCAACCCTGCGCGAACATGGATATGTCTCTTTCCAATAACCACTCAAATAAAGTGGTAAGAATACCGTCTCCAACAAAAAGCCAACGAATGGATAGAGCGCCAATAACGGGTGTAATCACAAAAGGAAGTAACGAAATGAAGATGATTGGCCCTCGAAGTGATTGCAAAGCTTGGTTGACACTCAGGGCGATGAGCAATCCCAGAATTAGGACGATGGGGAGTGTTATCAAGGTGAATGTGAGTGTGAAGCGTAGTGCCTTGTAAAAATTGATATTATTTAATTCAGACCATTCCTGTTGCGAGAAGTGTTTTAAAAATAATTCCGGTTTGAGTAAAGATCGATAACTTTCAAAACCAGCAAATTTAGTTTCTGTGATGATCTTGCCATCAGGCCCCATTTGAGGTTGAGTTTGAATTTCAGTTGTACACTTTTGGGATAGGAAACCGGGAGTACAAACTTCAGTCTCCACCTGAATATAGATTGGTTGAGTGACATGAAGACTCTGCCAGAAAACACTGAATAATGGCCCTGCAATAAACAGGGCCATTAAAAACAAAGATGGGCCAATAAATCCAATAAAAGTCCGATGCTTCATAGGATCGAACTTGCTTTAGAGCAATCCTTTTTCTTTGGCTGCGGTTGTGTATTCTGCCTCAATGTCCAAAAGCGTTTGCTCAGCTGTCTCTTTGCCTTTAAGGAAATCTGCAACGTTATTTCCGAGAGCGGTGTGCATCAAACCCATTTCAACTCCATTTGGATAAGGTAAGGCACCGTTTTCAGCTGTTTCAGCGGCCCCCATTGCCATGGGGCCAGGTTTATAGCCATTGATCAACCAGACAGCAGCATCGTTGTTATTAGTGACCATTTCACGGTCGATTCCTTCCATCAATAGCTGAAAGGCCTCATCCGCTTGCTGGTCTGTCATATTCTTGGCAAGCACAACTCCATCCCACCAGAGTGTTGAGGCAGGCAGCGCTCCCGATACAGGGGATGGTGCGGCAGCCATCTTAACTTTTCCTACAACCTGGCTTTCCTTGGCATCATCCATTGCTGCGGCCCTCGTAGCCCACAAAACTGCCATTGCAATTTTACCCTGTTGGAACTGCTGCTGAACATAAGTGGAATCTGCAACAAGGTACTCTGGATCCATGTAGTGGGTTAGATTACGCATCATTTCAAGTGTGCGGATACCCATTACGTTATTTATAGATGGTTTGGATCCATCAAAAAAATCGCCTCCCATACCCATGTACATATTCACGAACTCCTCAGCTAAGTTCCATCCGGCTTTGTAGGTTCCGCCCAAAGCATATTGAACTTTTCCCGAAGCAGCTACTTTGTCCGCTGCTGAAAGCAACTCAAAGTAAGTAGTTGGCACCTCCAATCCCAAAGATTTGAAGATATCCTCTCGGTACATCAAGTGTTGATTGTTCACCATCATAGCGATCGCCATGATTTGTCCATTGATACGAATCAACTGATTGGG
>DJYX01000283.1:40611-52347 GCA_002450295.1 Deltaproteobacteria bacterium UBA6967 | reverse complement strand
CAGCCGCAAAAGGCGTTTTAGATTGCTTTTGCCGTTTGTCACCACGAACTGTTTACGTGGATAAAAACTCCGCATTGTCAGAGCGTTTTCTAATCCCTCTGTAGCGAGGAAGCAGTTGTCTGGATTCGTAGGATCTAGCGGGGGCAAAATAGTGAGATGGCCATCGGATCCGAAATGGGGTTTCCGAGGATTGCCCTCCTTACGTGTCAGTTGGATCTTTCGAACAGCTGTTCGGATCGATCCGTCTTGCTCAATGAATTTAAAAGGGTGCACCAGAGCTGGAGGTCTTTTTTCATCTGAAGTCGATTTTTCATCTGCTGGCAGATAGCGCAGAAGACCTGTATCAATCAAATCCATGTAGTTCTCAGTGGGGATTCGGCGAATACCCGTGAGGTACTCTTCGATGTCAGCGCGGGCTTCCTCCCCAATGTTTGCCTTCTCCCACAGGTAGGCTGCTGTATCACTGGTAGCTTTTTCTGTTTTATTGCCTGACGGCTTGCTGGAATAATGGTCATGGTGAGGACCCCAATGGCTAACATCTCGACTCTCGTCCCTAGCTAGTTCGCTGAGGCTGCCCCCCTTACCAGCTTTGTGGTCGTAGTACCCATTACTGGATAGGCTCAAACCTGGGTTGCGCTCAGAGCAATCACGATAATCATCTTCCCCGACCTTCGTGAAATGCGCGTAGGGTCCTGCTAGAAGTTGATCCAGCAAGGCTTGATTAGAGAATCCTGTAGCACCTCTATCACTCATGGGACTGTCACCAATTCGGCGTGCAAGTCACTGTCATTGTCAACCTCTCGACCTAAGCCAGTCCCAGAACCGATCCGGATCGATAAGAAGCTTCCGGCCATAACGAACTAGTACCTTCCACTCAACCATTTCGGTGTAGTTCTTCTGGATAGCCCATCTCAAATTTATTGGCACTGATGACTGAAACTCTTTAATTGTCAAAAGTAATTGAGGACTTTTATAATTGTTTTGCATGACCTTCTATGTATTCAAATTTTGTTAAATAGCGTTCCGTCAAGTTACCTTCAGCAACATGATGCTATTACAAGATTTGATGATTATCTTGAGACGTCCTGGAGACGTCCCAACTTTTTTCATCACTGAAGTTTCGCAACTTAGGAATAGGATTAGAAGACTTGAAAGGAACCTATGATCTTCAAATCTCAATTCATCAGGACCTTGAAGAGATGCTTTCAGTACAATTCAGTCTGAATTCAATGTGGTGATGAAAAGGTAATGTGATTGGAAAATCTGATGTTTATCTAGATTTTGCCTTGAGAGGAAGGACGTTCAGCAGTTAACAAATAATACTTGACAACAGAAATGTCGGTTTTAGAGGGGGCTTCGTTGTAATTCTAATTTAATTAGGCACTCGTTCATTTAATTTTTTTGGGTGGCTGACCCCCATCATTTCTTATTTTCTTCTTGGTATCAAAATACCTTCTAAATGTGTCTTTTCTGAGACGAAACATGTCAGAATTTTTTGTGTCGGAGTTAGATTTATCTCTCAATTCTTTGAAAAATTCCTCGGCTATATTGTCGTCTTTGTGTTTCTCCATAACAATTAGCTTTGACTGCTTATTATTCTTAAGTTTGAAAAAGGTTTCTTCTACGGGATGCCAACAATCTGGACAAAATTTCTTTGAAAATTTCTCCCAAGCCATTTTTGATTCAAGTTCCCTTTGATCATCATCCCACAGTAATTTTTTGATAAACCAGCGGTGAAGATTGTTTGCACAGAGGTCTTCGTAAATAGGTTCTTTGTCCGAGAGAGACACGGGTTCGTTGGATTTAATGATTAAATCATCAATAGTTATCCTACATCTTGAATATGTGAACTGCTTCAGAGTTTCAGGGGAGTCATGAACATCTTCTTCGAGAAGTGATCCGAACTCTTTTATCTCCACTTGATCCTCATAGATCAATGGCATCAAAGCATTTTTAGGAACCTCAATCAAACTAGTTTTAGACCAGCTGATTGCTGATCGAAATGTTAGATTTGGGTCAGCAAGATCGGGCGTCTCTTGATGTTTATTTCTTTCAAAAAAAACAAATTTCTTCACGAAGTCGGAGGCTTCATCGAGGGCACGTTCCAAGTGAGTTGATTGAGTTACCTCTTGCCTCATGCTCCTTGATGAATCTTCCAACTCTTTGAGCAAATGAGAAACTCGTATGTATATTTTGCCTTCATTTAAAATAATTTGTCTGAGCAATAATCTAGGTTGTTGCTTCAATTTCTCTGATAGATCTTTCAACAAAAGATAATCTAAGTTCATTCTTCTCCTTGATTCTTGATGGAAGTACCCATTGCTGCCACGGCTCCGTCCAATTCACTCGGTCTCAGGTGTGTATATCGTTTGGTCATTGCAACACTTTTATGTCCGAGCACCTCCTGCATCTGTCTCTCGGGTACTCCAGCCCGAGCCATTGCCGAAGCAGCCGAGTGTCTCAGGTCATGAAAGCGAAAATCTTCCAGTCCTGCTTTTTTAGCGTATCGACCAAAACGGTGTGAGACGTCCACTGGCCCTTCACTTTTCTCCGCAAGAAAAACCCAATCGTTCATACCCTTGACTCTTTGGGAAAACCGGCACCGCAGCAATGCAATGGCCTGATCACTCAGGGGTACCTTCCGAATTTCGCCGTTCTTGGTTTGAACGAACGTCACCGTTCTATTTTTTAAATCTACGTCCCTCCATCTCAAACCGCAGATTTCTCCACGCCTTGCGCCAGTCAGCAGGGCAAGCAACACAACATCATGGAGGTTCGAGTCAGATTTGCAGACTCTCAGTAATCGCTGCTGTTCTTTCTCGGTCAGGTAGCGCGTGCGATGATTTTTCTCGGGAAGTCTACGCAAACCCCTGCAGGGATTTTCTTCGATCCAGCCCCAAAGTTCCAATGCACACTGTAAAACTGCAGACAGTGAGGAGACATAACGGTTGCAGGTGGAGTGAGAGCGCAGCTTCTTGTGAGGATGTGGCTTACCGTTAGCTGTTGCTGATCTTCTCAAAAGATCACGAGCCTGGACGATCGTCATCGGCTTGAGTTCAGCTAATTTCAAGCCACCAAAGTGCTGGCACCACCATCTGAGAGAAGCCCGATTTCGTTCTTCCTGTAGCCAGGAGCCGTAACCCGGTGGTTTTTCTTCAAGAAAACGCTCAATGGCATCTCTCAAGGTATGCAATTGCGCAAGAGGAGAACCGAGTCTTCCAGCGAGTAGGTCGCCTTCGGCGGTTTTACCCCAACTGATGGCTTCACGATGTGTGGGAAAAGTTTTGGACAGCGGCGGGTAACCCTGAACACGGATTCGCACAGTGTAGGAGGTTTTACCGTTCTTTTTTTGGCGAGGGAGAATTTGCATGGTGTCTCATAACAAAGGGGATTTGTTAGAGACGGAACGCACTGAATCGGGACTTTATTGAAATGGGATTGGCACAATTTGGCACAAAAGCTTGCTGAAGGCGGTACCGATTGTCCCTTAAGTCACTGATATTATTGGTGGGCTGACAGGGACTCGAACCCTGGACCACCTGATTAAAAGTCAGATGCTCTACCAACTGAGCTATCAGCCCGCTCAAACAAAACGATTATGTTAGTTTAGAGTGATCTTTCTTGTCAAGAGGTTACATCACCAACATTTCATCGACTGCTGGCGGCACATAGACCAACTCTTCTACGCTGATGGCTTTGTGGCCCTTATAAGAACCTTGGTACCCTGAGAATTTTTGCACACCGTTAACAAGTAGACCAATCGGGTGCTGGACTTCGTGCTCAAGCGTGATCAAGTCACCCACCTCCAAGTTGAGGAAGTTGCGAACCGACATCTGGGTTTCCCCCAATTGGGCAACCAACTCAACATGGGTCTGGTTCAGGTTTTTCTTGAACCGATTGCTCCAGGTATTGTCTTTTTCGTCTTGTTCGCTCTGGAATCCAGCGTTCAAACGGGTCCGGATGGGTTCAATCATGGAGTACGGCACGCAGAGCGTAATGGCCATTGGAGCCCGCCCGATTTCCACGTCGAAGGTGACGACGATGACGATTTCACTGTGAGGAACAATTGCCACGAACTGAGGGTTAGTCTCCGCTCGGGTGTAGTTGATCTGCACCGGGAATACTGGACGCCATGAGCTCTGTAGATCTTCCAAGGCACTCACCGTGACCCTCTTGATCATTCTTGCTTCGATCTCCGTGAAATCTCTGCCCTCCGACTTGATCTCCAGTTCTCCATTTCCACCAAAGAACAAATCAATCAGGGTGAAGACTAGACGAGTCTCGAGCACCAGGATCGCGTTGCCCCGTAACGGTGTCATCCGGAAGAGGTTCATGGATGAAGGCACCGGAAGGGTCTTCAGGAACTCACCAAACTTGATCAGTTCCGTTGAGCGCACGCTGATGTCGACGACCTTGCGTAGCGCATTGGAGAGCGTCAGTCGGAATAGTCGGACAAAGCGGTCATGAATGATTTCCAGGGTCGGCATGCGACCACGGATGATCCGATCCTGAGCAGTCAGGTCAAAGGGGACGACTTCCTCCGGGTCGTACTCATCCTCTTCATCGTCCATGTCCATGTCATCTCCGGACACCCCGCGCAGCAGTGCATCTACCTCATCTTGGTTAAGAACGGCTCCCATGGCATACTTTTATTTGACGTTGAGGGATCTGGGTTCTAAGTTTGCTGTTCAACGATGCAAATAGCGTTCACACCCTGAGATTTCTTCATGAGTCATCCATCAAAAAACAAACCCCAATCCCCACAATTACTGGCCTTGCGCAGTTATCTTCAATTCAAGAAACAAAAAGACTGGCAGTCGATTCGGCAGGCAGAATTCAGTCCAAGTGAAGATAATCGACACCAAACACACTTGCTGCAGGGAGTGTTGCGCCACCATCGCTGGCTCCAGACTGAGATTCAGGATCGATGTCGGCTTCCATGGTCGAAGCTGCAGGATGTGTTGCAAGGGATCCTGCTGATTGGAGCCTACGAGCTGATTTTTCTGCGCAGTTCGAAACAGCACCATGCAATCCATCAAGCGGTTGAGTTGGTGCGAATGCATCGTTTGGAAGCAAGAACCGGTCTGGTCAACGCGATCCTTCGTCAAATGCAGCGGGATTTACAATCAGGATTATTGCAGCCAGCACAAAGACCGCTTGCCACACGGACCTCCCATCCGGATTGGGTGGTGGAACGCTGGACCAAAAGTTACGGTGTGGAAGCCACAGAGCAAATATGCGAAGCCAACAACTTATTGCCCAATTTGACTCTCGCTCCGAGCCAAGTTCAGCATATCGTTGCTATTCGTCAACAGCTGGAGGCTATCGAAATTGACTGGGAAGCGCACCCTGTCTTCCCAGAATTGACTGTTCTGCAAAAGAATCAGGGAGTTTGGAACACAGCGATGGCTAAGGAAGGAATGATCTATGCCCAAGATGCCTCTTCTTATGCTTTCTGCCAAGCTATCAGAACATTTCTGGAAGGGACAATTCTGGATGTTTGTTCTGCTCCAGGTGGAAAAGGACTTCAACTGTCACAAAACTATCCGGGTCAATTTCTGCTGAATGATGTCTCTGCTTCTCGCTTGAAGAAAGTCCGCCAAAATTTGCAGAGACTCAATCTAGCTGGTTGCATGTTGCAGTCCGACGGGACGAAGCTGCCTTTCCCCAGCAGGTCAATGGATGGTATCCTGCTGGATGTCCCTTGTTCTTCAACTGGAACCATCCGGAAGAGCCCAGACATCAAATGGGTGGAAAATTTGAAGAGTTTGTTGCGACAGACAGAACTTCAGGAGCAACTTCTCAAAGAAGCAGCACGAGTGGTCAGAAAAGGTGGCTGGATCGCCTACTCGACCTGCTCACTGGAACCAGAAGAAACACAGTTACCTTTGCAATTGTGCGAGGAACTTGGACTAAAGCCGATTCCATGGAAAGAGCTACCTGGAGGGATTCAAGAAACACAAAAAGGCTTTTGGCAATTGCTTCCTTCAAGGCATTGGATGGGCTTTTCTGCGGCGATTTTAAAGAAATCTTAAATTTTGTGTTGCATCCCCACAAAAAGATGGTAGAAATTTGAGCCCTTTTGCACGACTGGCCCAAAATCTGAAAAGCCCCGTGCTCCCTCTAAATTAATCGCATTGAATTGCATTTCTATAGGAGAACCCAGAAATGAGCACGGACGAGCAGGACTTGGATACCCCTGACGAAATTGATAGCGAAGAAGCAATGGCTGCCGAGGAGATGCAGGAAATCCGGGCAATGCTTTTGAGCCAAATGGAGGAAATTGAAGAGCGGCTCAACGCCACACACGAAGAGACAGAGTTTGAGGTCGGAGACGAGGTGGATCACTCCGTCATTTCCCAGGAGCAAACTCTCAGCAGCTTGATTGAGAGCAGAGAAATTGAGCGCCTACAACAGATCAAGGAAGCTCTGCAGAGGATGGACAGTGGGGAGTATGGTTGGTGCGAAGAAACAGGACAGTGGATTGGCAAGAAACGTCTGATGGCCCTTCCATTCACCCGACTAAGCCTTGAAGCACAAATGGAACAGGAACGACGTGCGAATCGAAACCGTGGAGTCGGCGGATTTAGTGAAGACACCAACTACGCTGGGAACTACCGAGACTAAATTAGGATTCAGGCGCCAGCATGGCAAATCTGCTAAGCTATGATGCTTCGCAACTTCTAGTTTTCCTGCTTGTATTGATCAGGGTTGGTGGGGTATTGACGACTGCACCCATTTTCGGCAGTTCCAATATCCCCGCCCAGATCAAGATCGTCGTCATCCTGGTCTTCTCCCTGATCTTGAATCCCTTTCTGCCATCCCCCACGGTTCTTCCTGAGCAAATTCATCATTTTTTGATGCTGGTCTTTAGCGAGCTATTGATTGGGGTAACCCTTGGGCTAATTGGTAAGATTCTCTTTGCTGCTGTAGAGTTTGCAGGAGCCATGACCGGCTTCCAGATGGGATTAAGCATTGCAAACGTTTTCGATCCCGCTTCCATGCAGCAAATATCATTACTGTCTAAACTGGAGACGTTGATCGCATCACTGGTGTTCCTGAGCTTGGATGGTCCTGCATTGGTAGTTCAGGCAATGGTGAGAAGCTACCAGTTGATTCCTGTGGGGCAGGCATCCATGGGGGATGACTTGGCGAGTATGATGATTCAGCTGAGTTCTGGGATCTTCTCCATTGGTTTTCAGTTAGGGGCTCCACTCATCATCGCACTTCTGATCACCAACGTGATTTTGGGACTCCTTTCCCGCTCTGTTCCGCAGATCCAGATCTTCGTCGTGGGGTTCCCTCTGACACTAATGATGGGGTTTATCTTCCTGCTCTTGGGAATGCCCTTCATGATTCAGGCGATCCGAATCATGTTTGGACTTTACGATGATCAAATGTTGGATGCCATCCAGATGTTGAGCTTGTAGTAGTTTCAACTTCCTACTTCCGCTTGAGGCAGATTGACTTGAAGCACTGGGACCTCCTTACCCAAACTCAAACGGCACTCCTCATTACTTAGCTGCTCTGCCAAATTCAATAACAAGCCTTCTTTCAGACCGATACGAGGAATAACGACCTGTTCTGGTTTCCACATCTCGATCAGTCTGGAGAAGATCGTGGCTGATCTGGTCTTTGCCTTTCTCAGAGGCAAGAACTGGTATTCAAAAATACTTCGTCCCGGCTCATGCGCCCCGAATATCCCCTCTGAGACAAGCCGTTCCCCCCACTCTCTTGCACTTCCTCCGGACACTAATAACTGACGATGGCTCAGACTTACCTTTGCAAAGGGTTCTGTAAGAGCCTTAAGGCTAGATAAATTCGGTCTTTTCCCAGCGCGTAAGACACCTAGTGGCAGGCTGTCCTGCCAAAGCAACTGCGCATCTTGTTCCAATGACAACTCCAAGCTTCCGCCACCCAAATCAGCATGCAGGGTTGTCCCAGACAACTCCGGCCATTGTCGTCGGAAGAGATGATGAATCAACTCTGCTTCTTCCAAACCCGTCAAAATCTGAATCTGAAAACCTTGTCTTGCTAGTTCGTGGTGCGCTTCATCTCGGTTTTTGGCTTCTCGGAAAGCACTTGTCGCAGAAATAGAACAGGGAGTATCTTGCGGAAGTGAGTTTTGGAAAGATTGAAGAACTTGTTTTAGGGCGAGAATTTGTGCTGTGGGAATGGATTGGTCTCGGAAAACTGATGCACCGAGACTTAGAAAAGCTCGCCAACGCTGCTGAATTTGCAGATGTCCCTTGCAATTCAAATTACCAAGAACCATCCGGACAGCTTTGCTACCAATGTCGACTGCTGCCAATTGCTGAACTGGAGAAGATGGCCTCAACATTTAGCGTCATTCTCCAAAAGCAGTGACCTCATTTGTTCAGTTATCCAGACAGGCTCGTATGCGTGCCCCTACCTCCGCCATTTGCCCATCAGCATATTTCCCTAGCTTGGGAACTCGCAGTCCATCTGGACGGGGGATGATGTGAAAATGTACATGAGGGACTTCCTGGCCCGCGTCGGGTCCATTGTTCAACTGAATGTTGTAATCAGAACCTCCGTAAGCCTTGCAGACCGCTTTGGCCACTCGCTGCATTGTCTGCATCAGACTCTGTGCTTCTGTTTCTAGAAGTTCCTCAAATCGAGCTACCTCCCGCTTGGGTATCACCAGCGTGTGCCCTTCAGTGAAAGGCGAGATGTCGAGAAAACAGATCTCATTCTTCGTTTCATCAATTTTTTCACAAGGCAGCTCACCTTGTATGATACGACTGAAAATAGATGCCATGCATTAGATCACTACAAGAGGGTCAAAAACAGACTGAAGATGCGTGGTATCAGCCAAACATTCAAGACTCCAACTACGATCTTTTGGTGAAAAGATAAGTTGGGTCAGGCTCGTATTGGGGATCTGAAAAAAATTAGGAGCATCCAGCGCAAGACCCAAGATCTGTTTACAAATCAGCCGAATTAGCCCAGCGTGAGATACGGCTGCCAGCTCAGCACCAGGATGTTTTTCGGGCATTTCCTCCAAAAATGTCCAGGCTCGATTGAGGGCATTTTGAAGACTCTCACCGCCCTCAATTTGATGGTCTTTGTCACCTGACCGAAAAGCTCGAAATGCCTCAGCATGGTCCGCCATGATTTGCTCTAAGTTCAAACCTTCCAGAATACCGACTCCTCGCTCTCTCAGACGTGGTTCCTCGACCATCTTTTTACCAGAAAGCATTTGGGACGTTTCCATGGTACGCCCGAGATCACTGGAATAGACGACATCAAATTCTATTCCAGCGAGTCTGGATTTCAGGCGTTGAAGCTGCATCTGGCCCTCTTCAGTGATAGGACTATCTCCATGCCCCTGAAATCGTCGTTGGATATTCCACTCTGTCTGGGCATGCCGGATCAATAGTAACCTAGTTGGTAAGGATGGTTCTTCTTGGAAACTCATGCTGATTCACCCAGGCTCTTGCTGACAATCTCAAACACATCCTTTGACAGCTCTGTAGTATTCGCGATTTGCTGAAGTGCTTGATGCATTTTGCTTTGAAATGGTTCAGCGAACTGTTGCCAGCGTACTAGTGGGGTGAGCAACCTTGCGGCGACTTGGGGATTGCTCTTATCCAACGCTTGAATTTGGGAGGCCAACCATTGATAGCCTCTGCCATCTTCTTGATGAAAACGGAAAAAATTACCCTGACTGAATCCACCAACCAAGGCTCTCACACGGTTTGGAGTGCGATAACTAAACTTTTCATGTTTCAGTAAACCCTCAACCTCATCAAGAATGTCTTCTCTGCGTGAGGCGGCTTGAATCCTGAACCACTTGTCCAGCACCAACGCGTCGTCCTGCCACTTTTGATAAAAAGACTCCAATGCCTGATTACGAAATGGGCCTGATTGATGAGTCAACACATTCAGAGCACCCATGGCCTCAGTCATACTCTGGCTTTGCTGAAATTGTTGGAAAGCCAATTCTTCCCCAATAGTTTCCTGACTTCTTCCAAGGTAACTCAAGCAAAGATTGCGGAAGCGACGCTTTCCAATAGCCTCTGCAGTTAAACTTTCAGCAGGAGGTTGCCCGATCTCTTCGTATTTCTGCTGCCAAATTTTACAAAGTTGGTTGCTCAATGAATCGTGCAATCCCCAGAGAGCCTCCCTTAGTTGATTCGGTGAGATGGGTTGGAACTGAGCGCTCAAGTAACCTTCAGAGGGTAAGGTCAATAATTGACTCAAGAAGGAGAGGTCAGAATGTCCCGACCGCAAGATCGCCTCGAAGCTTTCCAAAAGCAAAGTTGGTTCAGATGGAGGTTGCCCTTGTTGCAGACTTTGAAGGCTCTGCCAAATCACCATCGTTGCCAAACGCTGTCCTGCATCCCAGCGATTGAACTCATCAGCATCCCTTTGGTACAGCAAGGCCAACTCTTCAGCTGAGTAGTCATATTCCAAGCGCACTGGGGCTGAGAACTGCCGAAGCAACGACGGAATGGGCTGCTCTGAAATTCCAGTGAGCACCAGACGATCTTTGGGCTTCTCAAGTAAAAATACGTCCGATTCTGTCGATGAGATACTTCCACCGGCTTTGTTCAACAAACCGATTTGAATTGGGATCGGCACAGCCTGCCTGTCCCCTGCAACGTTCAGTTGGGGGTAGGATTGCTCGAAATGGAGCTCATATTCTTGCTTATTTGCAGAGTACTCCCCTCGAACAGAAACTCTTGGAGTGCCTGCCTGACGATACCAAGCTCGGAAAGGTTCCAGATCCGTCTTGGCACTCTCTGCAATGGCTTCCAGAAAATTCTCTACCGTGGCTGCTTGTCCATCATGCTTTTTTAGATAGTGCTGCACACCTTGGGTGAAGACCTCACGTCCGATCAGGGTTTGCAACATTCGAATTAATTCGCTGCCCTTTTCGTAGACGGTGACGGTGTAAAAATTATTGATTTCGAGGAAACTTTCTGGACGGACAGGATGGGCTGTTGGTCCTGCATCTTCCGGAAATTGGTAATCTCGTAAAAATCTGACATCTTGAATTCGTTTGACGGGACGAGAGTTCAAGTCCGAAGTAAATTCCTGATCACGAAAGACGGTCAACCCCTCTTTTAAGCTCAGCTGAAACCAATCACGACAAGTGACCCTGTTACCCGTGTAATTGTGGAAGTACTCATGAGCAACCACACTCTCGATGTTTTCAAAATCTTCATCAGTTGCAGTGTCAAACCGTGAGAGGATGTAACGAGCATTGAAAATGTTCAGTCCCTTGTTTTCCATTGCTCCGAAGTTAAAGTCTTGAACTGCGACAATCATGTAGATTTCGAGGTCGTACTCTAGACCAAACCGCTCCTCATCCCAACGCATCGCCTTCTTCAATGATTCCATCGCATGATGACACTGCTCCTTGTAACCATGCTCGGTATAAATTTTCAAAGCTACCTGTTTGCCTGAAAGTGTCTGAAAGGAGTCTTCCAGACATTCCAGATTTCCTGCAACAAGGGCAAACAAGTAACTTGGTTTTGGAAATGGATCTTCCCAGGTGACATAGTGGCGCCCATCTGACAAGCTTCCTGAGTCGATGGGGTTCCCATTGGAAAGCAAGGTGGGATAAGTCTGCTGATCTCCCACGATTGTAGTCGTGTATCTGGAAAGGACGTCAGGACGATCAAGGAAGTAGGTGATGTGACGGAAGCCTTCGGCCTCGCACTGTGTGCAGAAGAGTTCATTCGACTTGTAAAGACCTTCCAGAGT
>DJYX01000283.1:37463-40234 GCA_002450295.1 Deltaproteobacteria bacterium UBA6967 | reverse complement strand
GGAAAGTTTGGGATTGTCAGAAATTCTTCGTCTTTTTGGTAATCATCTTCACTCAATGTAGCGCCATTGAGTTTCAACTCCAGAAGCTCAATGCCTTCTCCGTGAAGGCGCAACTGGCGATCTTCATCTTTGGCGAGAGGGTTTCTTTGTAAACTCAGAATCGACCGAACTTCGGTGCTATCTTCTCCCAATTCAAATCGTAGTTTTGTTTTTGGAATCAAGTAGGGAGGGACCTTGTAGTCTTTCAATCGGATGGGCTGTCGGGTTGCGGCACTCATGCAGATTCGTTACTCGGGTTCTTGGAAATAGGACGGACTTGATCAGATATTTAGCAAATTTGGTACTCTTGGAAGGAGAGGATGGCAAGAGAAAATTGGCAGGAAGTGAAAACAATCTTCTTTCGTTTACTTGATGGCCTCCGAGAGATTTGCTTTCAAATTACTGCGTTTGGACCAGTTGACAATGTGCGCTTCCAAATGTTCAAGTGCACCTACAAGATCACTATTAATGAGGCATTCCGTAATCTTTTTGTGATCCTCATAAGCATTTCCCGTTGCTTCATCGGTCCCAGAAATATAGTGGCGTACCGTCTCAATGATGGCATTGATATTTTCGTAATGTTGAAGCAGGAATCTACTTTCGGCACAGCTGAAAAAGCTCTTGTGGAAGTTTGTGTCCAACTCTAAGTACTTCTCACGATTCTCTGGACTAAAGTTGTCCTCCATTTCGGTCAAGATTTGCTGGAGCTGTTTGGAAAGCTTTCCTGGTTGACGTCGCATCGCATACCGTAATGCCTGGGATTCCAAGGCAAAACGCAATTCACAAAAATCGACTAGTTCCTCTTGTGTCATACTGAAAACTCGGTAGCCACGATGAGGCTCAGCGACTACAAGGCCTTCTGAACGCAATAGAGATAGGCCTTCTCTGACCGGAGTTTTACTGATACCAAGCGTTTTTGCCAAACCAGCCTCCGTGAGAGGCTGCCCCAAGACCAACTCACGAAGTATAATCCCCCCCCTGATTGCATCCGCAGCGATCTGAACCAATGATTTGGGTCGCTCTATATTAGATTCCTGCCAAGTGATCATGATTTTGACCTCCCAAGTTTTCTATTGAACAAATCAAAGGAGTGCTATAGGTATTACAAGCTATATCATATATCATTCAGGTTAGTTCAAGATTTTTGAACCCATAATTAGAAAAAAACCTGAAATAATCTGGTGATTCGTTCAGTTTTTCCACCAAAAATTGATTGCAAAGTTCTCTTTGAAAAATTGAGGTCAATTTTTTTTGAATGATTTGATCCCGTAATTCCCAATGAGTAAAAAATCAAAAATTATTGTGGTTGGAGCTGGATGGTGGGCCTGTGAGTTTCATCTTCCTCATATCCTCGCCAATCCAAACGCAGAGCTTGTTGGGGTTTCTAGAATTGGCCCAACTGAACTGCAACAAATCCAAAAACACTTTGAGACTCCATTCGTCAGTGAAGATCATACGGAGCTATATGCACTCAACCCAGATGGTGTAATCGTAGCTTCACCGCATGTTTTCCATGCAGAGCATGCGAAGTACGCCCTAGAAAAGGGCTGCCATGTTTTGGTGGAAAAGCCAATGGCAACCTCGACAGAAGATGCAGAAGCACTTTGTTCAATTGCGCGCAAAACTGGAAAAACTTTGATGACACCTTATGGGCTGAATCATACCCACTACATGGAGTCAGCTGCCGACCAAGTTGAAATGGGAAGTATTGGTAAAATCCAACACGTTGCCTTACATATGTCTTCTGCATTAATGGATCTTTTTGGTGGTGAGCCCATGGCTGAAACAGAAAAGCACATGTACCGACCTCATTCATCCACTTGGGCAGATCCAAATCGTGCTGGAGGCTATGGATGGGGTCAGCTTTCACATGCTCTTGCAGCGCTTTTTTTTGTGACATCTTTGGAACCAGTCAGTGTATTTGCTCGCACAGTAAATTCTAAGACAGGTGCAGATTATTACGACTCAGCAATTATTAGTTTTGGCAACGGTGCCTCTGCTGTCTTATCAGGTGCAGCAGGACTACCAAAGCATTGTCCACCTCAACTGGATCTAAAAATCTATGGCAGTGAAGGAATGATGCTCTTAGATGTAGAACCAGAGCGGGAACGTTTGCAAATCAGACGATTCGATAAACAAGACATCTTCGTTCAGATTGACAAGAATGGTGGATTTGGTTCTTATTCTACACAAGAATCGATGAATCGATTCATCGATATCTGTAGAGGGAAAAGTCGGAGAAATTGTGGAAATCATGAGGTAGGTCTCAAAACTGTCCAGGTTCTGGAAGCCCTCTACAAATCCGCCAAATCAGAAGAAACCATCATCTGTAATTGAGCAAATCATGAGTATGATCGAGGAGTATCAGCAAGCGGGCTTTACCTGTATTGAGGGCCTGTTTAACAAAGAAGAAGTGCATGATCTTCAACTAGCCACAGATGAATTGATTGAAGAATCAAGGAATCACATAACCTCTGATGAAAAATTTGATTTGGAGCAAAATCACTCTAGCCAGAATCCGAGGGTACAAAGAATCAAGGTGCCTCACAAACAACACCCTGTTTTTGCAGCAGCTGTCAGAAAACCTAAGATACTAGAGATTCTGAGCAAATTAATTGGCGAAAACATCCGCTTCAGAAACAGCAAGCTCAACATAAAAGAGGCTAATGGAGGTGCAGCTGTTGACTGGCATCAAGACTGGGCTTTTTATCCGCATACCAATGCCGATCTCT
>DJYX01000283.1:6339-37061 GCA_002450295.1 Deltaproteobacteria bacterium UBA6967 | reverse complement strand
GGCAAAACTCTGAACCATCACTTCCAAGGGGTGTTCAGTGGATCAGTTAATCCTGATTCTGAGAACATTGATCTTTCCACAGCAGTAAAATTGACAGGTTCGGCTGGTTCAGCAAGTTTCCATCATGTGAAAGCATTACATGGGTCTAGTCCAAATTTTTCAAATCGTCCACGTCGACTACTTCTTTTTGAATACGCTTCTGCAGATGCCTGGCCTCTGGTTGATTTTGAAGTTTACGGAGACTTTCAAGAGTTTGAAGAAAAGATTGTACTAGGGAGAAGTACCCTGCACCCCAGGAGCGAGCCTGAACATATCATCATGCCGTTTCCACGCCCGCCGAATCCTGATTCGATTTATCGGATTCAGGAGTTTAGAAGGCAGTCTTCATCACCAACAACTGAACTTCAACCGGAAGTTGTATGAACCAGCAATTTGCATGGGTTTTAGAAGTACGTCCTGGCTATGAGGATGAATACAAAAAGCGTCATGATGAAATATGGCCAGAAATGGTTGACATGCTTCGAAAGGCGGGAGTTCAAAACTACTCGATTTTTCGGCATGGACTTACTCTTTTTGGCTACTTTGAAACGAAAGACTTGGAGCAAACAATTGCAGCGATCAATGCTAGTGATGTGAATAGGCGCTGGGGTGAGTATATGACTCCAATTATGAAGATCGAAATAGATTCTCAGAAAAACTTCCCCTTCTTGCTGCCGCTTCAGTGGCATATGGACTGACTATTAATTAATGAATAATAAGTGAATTCCAAACCATCTCCTATTCTTAAGGTTAGTAATCTTTCTAAGCGGTTTGATATGACACAAGCTCTCAAAGAGGTGTCTCTCGAACTCTTTCCGGGTGAAATCCATGCACTAGTAGGAGAAAATGGGGCAGGGAAATCCACTTTGATCAAAATTCTAACCGGCATCCAGCAACCTGATGACGGCGAAATGTTTTTTTCTGGGAATGGCGTCCAACTTAGCAGCTCACAGGAGGCTCAGGCTCTCGGGATTGCGGCCATTTACCAAGAGCCAATGGTCTTTCCAGATCTAGATGTTGCTGAGAACATTTTCATCAGCCACCGAGCCAGAGGGATTTGGGTTCAGTGGAAAAAAATGTATGAAGACGCTCATAAAATCCTTTCAGATCTCGGGATGATATTGGATGTACGGGCACCAGCCAGTGGACTTACCTTGGCATCTCAGCAAGCCGTAGAAATCGCAAAAGCAATTTCATTGAATGTCAAAGTTTTGATCATGGACGAGCCCACTGCTTCTCTTTCAAACCACGAGGTGGAACAACTTTTCAAGGTTGCTAGAAAACTCAAACAAGAAAACGTGGCTGTTTTATTTATCAGTCACCGATTAGATGAAGTTTTTGAGATTGCAGATAGAATCACGGTACTTCGAGATGGCGAGCACATTTCTACCAGATCTGTTGAGGAATTTAGCCGGGAACAGTTAATTAGGGAGATGGTTGGCCGGGAAGTCGATCAATTCTATGCAACTAGGCAAAAGAAAAACTACGGCAAGTGCGTGTTGTCAGTCCAAAATCTAAGCAAGGAGGCAGTTTTTTCAGGAATAGAGTTCGATCTGCACGAGGGAGAAGTTTTAGGTTTTGCAGGATTAGTTGGTTCAAGAAGAACTGATGTTGGACTGGCTTTGTTCGGAATCCAACCCAATGACTCAGGAGTCATTGATTTAGATGGGCAGAACGTAAGTATTCGAAGTCCTCAAGCTGCACAAAATCTTGGTATTGCGTACATGACTGAGGATCGAAGAAAGTTGGGATTGGCAATGCCACTTTCCATCACTTCAAACATAACCTTACCAGCTTTGAAAAGATACTTGGGAAGACTGGGCTTGATCCGTACAGAGTCAGAAAAATCAACTGCTGAAGAATTCAAGAACCGGCTTCAAATCAAGACTCCAAATTTAGCACACGAGGTCGGCAAACTGTCCGGAGGCAATCAACAAAAAGTAATGTTCAGCAAATGGCTCAATACGCAACCAAAAGTTTTCATTCTGGACGAACCGACCAGAGGTATTGATGTCGGAGCTAAGGCAGAAGTACACAACATGATTCGTGAACTGGCTGACCAAGGCATGGCGATTCTCTGTATTTCCTCAGATCTCCCAGAGGTACTAGCAATGAGTGATCGGGTATTGGTGATGCGAGAGGGCAGACAGATGGGTATTTTGGATGGTTCTCAGGCCACTCAAGAGTCTATCATGTCACTCGCTATGGGAGAACTACAGGAGACTGCATGAACGCCATTCAAGGACTGCGACCCGAAAAACTGAGAGAGTTGGTCCTTCTGGTCTTGATTGCACTAGTTCTGATCGTATTCAGTTCAGTGATAGAAAACTACTTGAATGCCCGACTTTTCAACAGGGTTTCTGCCAGTGTAGCCCTGATGGCAGTCTTGGCAATCGGGCAAACCATGGTTGTTTTAACACGCAATATTGATTTGTCTGTCGGTTCAATTGTTGGATTCACAGCTTATTTTGTGGGGTATCAGCTATCACAATATGGTGATATGCACCCATTGCTGGCAATCTTTCTCGCAGTGGGAGTTGGAACATTGATGGGTGGAATCAATGGGATCTTAGTAGCCTATTGCCGGATACCATCCATCATTGTCACCTTGGGCACAATGGCTCTTTACCGTACTTTGTTGGTGGAGTATTCAGACGCTCAAACCGTATTGACAGTCAACCTTCCGAGGTGGCTGCTTGATCTCCCAAGCTTGAACCTCATTAGCTTTGACCGATTACATCTACGAGTTCTAGTCGTTGGGATGGTTGTGGTCGTGATTCTATTCCAAATAGTGCTCAAATACACAACCTTTGGTCGAAAGCTTTATGCAATCGGCTCAAATCCAGAAGCCGCAAAAATGGCCGGTTTTGCAAATCAGAAGATGGTCCTGACAGCATTCCTGCTCTGTGGCGCTCTTGCGGGTTTAACTGGATTCATGTTCCTGGCTCGCTTTGGAAACATTACCGTTGTGGCCGGAATTGGCTTTGAACTTAAATCTGTTGCTGCTGTCGTCGTCGGGGGTGTGAATATCTTTGGCGGTTCAGGGAGCGCCTTTGGAGCATTCTTAGGCGCAGTTCTTATCGATTTGTTAGAAAACAGTCTGATCCGCTGGTTGCAGATTAGTGAATTCTGGCGAGATGCCTTGTTGGGACTCTTGATTTTAATTTCTGTTGCAACTGACAGCGTTATTATGAAGCGCTTTCAATTGTATTGGGCTAGAAAACAGGCCCGAAGTTCTCCAGAAACCTAGGAAATCGATGACGAATGTTTGGAAGTATCTAAGAAGTTGGGAAAGCTTTCTCTGTTTAGTTCTGATTCTAACTATTAGCGTCAATGCAGTAAATTCCGATGCTTTTCTGAGTATTGACAACCAGATTAATCTATTTACGCTTGCGATTGAAAAGGTCATCATCGCCTTGATCATGGCATTCATCATCATTAACGCAGAGATTGATCTCTCGGTTGCCTCAATGATGGGACTTGCAGCATGTGCCCTGGGATGGCTGGTGGATGCAGGAGCTTCAATGCCAACAGCATTAGCTATTTGCTTACTGATCGGCATGCTAGGAGGCTTGTTCAACGGCTTTTGGGTGACTTTCATGAACTTGCCCTCCCTCGTCGTCACTCTTGCGATGCTAATTGGCTTCCGAGGCCTGGCCAGAGTTTTAGTAGAAGATCGATCAATTCGTGTTTTTCCAAGCTGGTTTGAAGAACTTGGTCAGCAGCCAATTTTAGGTCCTCTTCCGTTAGCTGTGATTATTTTTTTTCTTCTGCTGATCCTTGCCGTTATGGTACTCCGCTTCACAGGCTTCGGTCGATATGTTTATGTAATTGGAATTAATAAAGACATGGCTCGCTATTCTGGGATTAATGTCACTGCTGTCAAATTGATTCTCTTCACTTTGTCAGGTCTCATATCTGCTTTGGCTGGGATTCTTTTTGCTGCTCGACTGGGCTCAGTTCGGGGAGATATGGGACTTGGTTTTGAGCTTGACATCATAACGATGGTACTGCTCGGTGGTGTCAGTATTTTCGGTGGTTCTGGATCAATCTATGGTGTAATCCTCTCTATTCTGATAGTACTCTATCTGAGAAACGGAATGTCTTTAAGTAACATAACAGGACATCTTCAGACTGGTGTAATCGGTATGTTACTAATATTCTCTGCGATGGTTCCCAATCTGAAAAATTATTGGGAATCTCTCCGGACATCTCGCTCATAATGAATCTTTAAGGAGGTTTGCCTATGATTTGATATCAAGTATTTTTGATGCACAGACTTTTAATTTACTCAATTGGAAATTTAATTAATCCTACTAGTAAGGGATAATCACATGATGAAAAAATTTCTAGCTGTCGCTGCTGTTGCAATGATGGTCTCCAGCGGAATTCTGATGGCACACACTGTCGCAAAGAAAGGAATGAAGGCCGATCTTGTCCTGATGCCTAAGTTCTTGGGAATTTTGGTTTTTGATCAGGCGAATCAGGGTGCTCAAGAAGCTCATAAAGAGTTGCAAAACCCTGGGAAATTAGAATTTTTAGGACCTACGCCTGAAAATAGTGTGGCCGGCCAGATTGAGATTCTCACCACAGCAACTACCCAAGGACAAGACGGAATCATGATCTCTAATAATGCTGGGGACCAACTCGCACCAGCAGCCAAATCAGCTCGCGACAAGGGAATGACAGTTGTAACATGGGACTCTCCAATTCCATCCGCTGAGGGAGAACAACTTTTCATAGCTCAAGTTGATTTCAACGAAACTGGAACTGTGATGGCTGATATGGCTATGAACATCATGGGTAATGCAGGTGGTGATTTTGCAGTCTTATCTGCATCTCCAGATGCGGCCAATCAGAATGCTTGGATTGCTGCAATGAAAGAGGCCCTAAAGGCCCCAAAATATTCATCACTGAACTTGGTAGATGTTGTTTACGGCGATGATCAATCTGAAAAAAGTTACAATCAAGCACTGGCTCTGGTTGACAAGTATCCTAATCTGAAATTGATCATGGCTCCAACAACCGTTGGAATTGCTGCTGCTGCTAAGGCGATGCAGGATGAGGGGTTGTGTGACCAAGTAAAAACAAGCGGTCTTGGGTTACCAGCTGAAATGGTAAGCTACACAATGAATGATTGCGCACCAGAATTTGCCCTCTGGAGCTTTGTGGATTTAGGATACCTCTCCTATTATGCAACCTATCTGATTGCAACAGGTCAAATGGAAGGCATTCCAGGTGAGACATTTAAGGCGGGTCGAATGGGCTATTTCACCGTCGAGAAAGACCCAACTCGTGCCGAGGGGCTCCGGGTTTTGATGGGGCCTTTCGCAGTCTATGACAAATCAAATGTGGAGGCAGCCTCCAAGTAGTTTTTTTGGTCGGGGCGAACCCCCGACCTTCTAAACACATTTCAAAGTAGATTAATCTTCCAATATCCTACCTAGCAAAACTTTCTGCGTTAACAACTGTTAATTATGGAAAACTAAACATGGAATTTTGGGATCCGCATTTTCATATTTGGGATATTTCATCGGAAACTCCAAGTGGACACGACCCAAGTGTTCTTTTTGCTCCACATGGAAAGGAAATCTACGGAATTCAGGATTTTGAGAAAGATTTAGACCATTCTGGTTTTGATCTCACAGGAGGAGTCTTTGTCGAAGCAGTCAGTGTCTGCCATGTTGAGATGAACGGTGATGAGTATGCAGATCACTGCCTTGCCGAAACCAAGTGGGTCGCAGAGCAAATTAGTAATTCAACAAGAGACTATTATATCGTCGCAACGTTGGCCCTTGAGAATCCCAATGTAGCGGACCTGCTTGCCAAGATCACTTATCACAACAAAGTGAGAGGCATTCGACAAATTCTCAATTATCAACCTTCGTGGCCAAGGAATCAACGCCTAGGGAATTTGCTTGAAAACCCAGCATGGTGTGATGGATTTGAAAAACTCAAAGATTTTCAACTCATCTTTGATTTACAGATCAACCCTCATCAATTCAAACAAGCAGCAAAGTTATCCGAAAGAAACCCTGAAATCCCGTTAGTACTTGGACACCTGGGAAGTCCAACCTTGCAAGACTTAAAAGATGAAAAATTCTATTGGGAGGGAATCCAAGCTCTAGCTGATTGTCCACAAAACTCTGTCAAGCTTTCCATGCTGTCCTACATTGATAAAGATTGGCAAAATAATTTTCTGGTTAAAGAAACCGTATTAAAAATTATTGATACCTTCGGGGTTGACCGCTGTTTTTTTGCTTCAAATTTTCCTGTGGAACTAAATGAGGATTGGCCATCGGAAAAGCTCTTTGACGCATTTAGAGATCTAGTCAAATTGTTCAGTCCGGACGATCAAAGAAAACTCTTTTCTGAAAATGCTAGAAGAGTTTATAAAGCTGCCTCCTAAATATTGGTTGAAATTTCAACCAATGATGCCCCAGTAATCAAATAAGTTCAGGCCTTACTCCAATCTTTCCCAAATGATTCAAAAACAAGCTTATATTGCGCTGGATTGTGGTGCTGAAAGCGCCCGTGTCATGGTTGGAATACTCCAACAAGGACAACTGCAACTGGAGGAAATTCATCGTTTTCCAACAGGCGGCATTTCCGTAGGAGAGTCTCTTCGTTGGGATGTCCTACAAATCTTTGAAGAGCTACGGATTGGTGTACGCAAAGCAGTTCAGCTCAACTTGCCAATTGCAAGTTTGAGCGCTGATTCATGGGGACTTGATTTTGTTCTTATTCGTGACCAAGAACCCATCCTCACCCCACCCAGGCACTATCGAGATCCACGAAATCTGGTCTACTACGAGAAGGTTCGTAAGCAACTTGGCGAAGATTTTATTTTTGATGAAACTGGCATTCAGTTCATGCCAATCAATACAATCTATCAACTCGCTGCTGCCCAAGATGAGTCCCCTGAATTACTGACCTTTGCTAACAAACTGATCACAATGGGTGATTGGTTCAACTACATGTTCTCTGGAGTAGCAGTAGGTGATGCTTCCATGGTGAGCACAACTCAGCTCTATAATCCCCGCAGGCAGGAATGGTCCAGGCCTCTGATTGATGCCCTTGGACTGCCCCATGATCTCTTCCCCGAAATTGTACCATGTGGCTCGATACTAGGCCCAATCACTGAACAAGTTGCTGAGAGCACAGGCTTAGCCAGCAACACCAAGGTCATTGCAAGTTGTTCGCATGACACCGGGGCAGCTGTCGTTGGTACTCCTGCTCGAAGTGGACAAAAAGATTGGGCGTATCTTAGCTCTGGTACATGGTCCTTATTAGGGGTTGAATTGGATGCACCCGTGATCACCCCCAAGAGCCGACAATACAACTTCACTAATGAGGTTGGTTTAAACCATAGTATTCGTTTACTGAAAAATATCAGTGGATTGTGGGTTGTACAGGAGTGTCGGCGCAAGTGGGAAAGTGAGGGGTATTCTTATGATTATTCTACTCTCACTGAAATGGCATCGGCCGCATCCTCTCTACAATCCCTAATCAACCCTAACGATCCTCGGTTTACTACAATCGGTGAAATGCCTGAAAAAATAGCAGCCTACTGCATTGAATCGAAACAACTTGTCCCTGAGAGCCATGGAGCCTTCGTCCGCAGTTCCCTGGAAAGTCTTGCGCTCTCCTATCGAAAGGTTTTGGACGAACTTGAAGAGACAACTGGTGAAACCCTCAGAACACTCCACATTGTTGGCGGTGGATCCAAGAACAAACTCCTGAATCAGCTAGCTGCCAATGCTACTGGACGTAGAGTCCTCAGTGGTCCGTCCGAAGCAACAGCAATTGGGAACGTTCTGATTCAAAGTCTCGCTTTAGGACATTTGAGTTCCCTCTCAGAAATACGCGACACCGTCCGAAACTCTTTTGAAATTGAAGAATATCTTCCCCAGGATCAGCCTATCTGGGATAAGGCCTATCAACGCTTCCTGAAATTACCATGAAATACCCCACATCCACGAATCGACTCTACCCGAAATGGGATGCTGACTATGCAAGTACACTTGATCCAGTTGGCAAACTGATTTATCGCTCTAATTTGCTGGGTTCCGACCAACGGATTACCAACACTGGTGGAGGGAATACCTCTGCAAAACTTCAAGAAATTGATCCTCTCTGCGGTGAGCAAACCGAGGTTCTATGGGTCAAAGGTTCTGGCGGAGATCTACGCACCTCCAAGCGAGAGAATTTCTCATCTCTGTACCAGCAGAAACTACTTGACCTCATTCCCAAATATACCTCTGCACCAGTAAAGGGCTACAAGACCAGCATCGAAGATCAGATGGTTGGCATGTATCCTCACTGCACCTTCAATCTGAATCCGAGGGCCGCTTCGATTGATACTCCTTTACATGCCTTCATCCCTCATAAGCATGTCGATCATATGCATCCAAACTCAGTAATCGCTATTGCAGCTTCCAAACGATCTGAGGAACTGACGAAAAAGATCTGGGGAGAGGATTTGGTCTGGTTTCCCTGGCAACGACCAGGTTTTGACCTGGGACTTCAATTACAGAAGATTTGCCAAGAAAATCCCAGTGCACGAGGAGTATTGCTTGGCGGACATGGTGTGATCAACTGGGCTGAAAGCGATCAGGAGTGTTATGAATGGACCGTGGAGATCATCCAAAAAGCTGATGAGTACTTGGCCCAGCACGATAAAGGTGAGTTGACTTTCGGAGGAATACGTTATTCCGAGCTAAACGAATCCGCACGCAGATCTACACTTGTTGAGATTCTGCCGTGGCTTCGTGGTCAAGTATCCAGCGATAAGCGACTGGTTGCGACAGTGCAGGATAATGAAATGATGAGGTATTTCGTCAACTCAGAAGATGTCGTTCGTTTGTCAGAATTGGGGACAAGTTGTCCGGATCACTTTCTGCGAACCAAAATCAAACCGATGTATGTACCGTGGGATCCTCACCATCAGAGTCTAGCTGATTTGAAAGAGCTGATTCTGGAGGGGCTTGATCGCTATCGACAAGATTATTCTGCTTACTATGAGCGTTGTAAGCATGATGATTCTCCTGCACTCCGGAACACCAACCCCAGCGTTGTGCTCATCCCTGGACTGGGGATGATTGCCTGGGGTAAAAACAAGAGTGAGAGCCGAGTTACTGCTGAATTCTATAATTGTGCACTTGAAGTAATGCGCGGAGCTGAAGCAGTGGATGAATATGTTGCCATCGATCAGCAAGAAGCCTTTGATATAGAGTATTGGCTACTGGAGGAAGCAAAACTTCGGCGAATGCCTCCGGAGCAGGAGATGTCCAGACAAGTGGCTGTTGTGATTGGAGCTGGCTCTGGGATTGGTAAATCCGTTTGCCATCGCTTACTCAAAGAGGGATCCCACGTTGTCTGCGCAGATGCTAATTCTCTGGCCGCAGAAGCTACTGCTGAAGAGTTAATGAAAAAGGTAGGAGTGGGTATTGGAGTAGCTGGCATTGGGCTGAGTGCTTGTGGTCCCACCCTCGCTCGCTCAGCAGACATGACCAATCGTGAGAGTCTGAGTAGGCTGTTTGAGGATGTAGTGTTGGCTTACGGAGGGATGGACACTTTGATTATTACTGCTGGAGTGTTCTTTCCACCCGATTCCTCTGGTCGCATATCGGATAGCCAGTGGCGTCAGACTTACGATGTGAATGTGATTGGCCCTGCGATGGTTGCTGAAGAGGCTCACACAGTTTGGCTTAGACAAGGATTGTCTGCGAACCTTATCTTAACCTCCTCCGTCAACGCAACCGTCAGTAAAGTGGGCAGCCTGGCATATGACAGTTCGAAGGCTGCTTTGAACCATTTAGTCAGAGAATTAGCGATTCAAATGGCTCCTCTGGTAAGGGTCAATGCATTAGCACCTGCGACAGTGGTGGAAGGAAGTAGCATGTTCCCAAGAGAACGAGTGATCTCCTCACTCTCCAAATATCAATTACCTTTCGACGAGCAGGAGGATACTGAAAGTCTGAGAAAGCGTCTGGCAGATTTCTATGCCCAGCGGACTCTTCTCAAATCACAGATCTCACCAGAACACCAGGCAGAGGCAATTTTTCTGCTCGCCTCAGAGCGTCTCTGCCGAACAACTGGGCAACTCATCAACGTTGATGGTGGTTTGCACGAAGCCTTTGTTCGCTAGTATCTTTAACCTCAACAGTGAGGAAGGATGAAAGTCTGGGATCCACATTTTCATATTTGGGATGTACGACCAAACAGCCCTAGTGGTCATGATTCAGCCCAATTGTTTGCTCCCGACGACGATCCGATCTATACGATTCAACGCTATGAAGCTGATCTTCGCATGGAAGGTTTTGAGTTGATCGGTGGAACGTTTGTCGAGGCAGTCAGCGTATGCCATATTGAACACGATGGGCCTCTGTTTGAAAATGCATGTTTAGCAGAAGCCAAGTGGGTTGCTGATCAATGTTCTCAATCAAAACTATCTTATCAGATTGTCGCAACAGGACCTCTGGAAAGTTCAGAATGGCCGTCACTCTTAGCTCAACTCCAAAAAATTCCGAACGTCTGTGGGATTCGTCAGATCCTGAACCATGAGCCATCCTGGCCCAGAAACAGTCGACTCGGAAACTTGTTAGATTTGCACAACTGGCAACAGGGTTTTAGCACATTAGCTGAAGCAGGTTATTCATTTGACTTACAATGCAATCCACACCAATACAAAAAAGCTGCTGAGATTTTTCAAAGAAATCCTAAAATTCCGGTGATTCTAAATCATCTGGGCACTCCCAAAAGAGATGATCTTTTGGAAGGGCAAAAATACTGGGAAGGATTGCAAGCATTGGCAAATCTTGACCAGGTATCGATAAAACTCTCAATGCTGACATATCCAAACAAGCATTGGCATCAGGACTCCCTCATTAAGGAGACGGTCAATAAGGTGATTGATTTGTTCGGAGTCCAGCGCTGCATCTTTGCTTCAAACTATCCTGTAGAAAAACTGGAGGGCTGGGATACTCAAAGCATGTATCAAGAATTTCAGAAGTTAGTGGATCATCGAAGCCAAGAGGAACAAGAAGCTCTCTTTGCTTTAAATGCAATGCGAATTTACAGAGCTTAAGCGAAGGTATTAGCACAGAGGTAGCTATGAGGTTAAAGGATAAGAACGCGATCATCACCGGTTCAGGTGCAGGAATCGGCAAAGCAACTGCCCTTCGATTTGTGGAAGAAGGTGCCAGAGTAATGGTTGTTGATGTCAACGGAGAGGATGCCAAGAAGACGGCACAGATGCTTCGAGACGCAGGGGGCCAGGCAGAGTATCAGCAAGCTGATGTATCTGATTCCAAATCTGTTGAAAGAGTCGTGCAGGCCACAATCTCGTCCTTTGGAAGTCTTCAGATCCTTGTCAATAACGCAGCAGCATTTGTTTTTGGAAAAATTGAAGAGACTACCGCAAAGGACTGGCAAAAAGTTTTGGGGGTCAACATCATTGGATACGCTAACATGGTTCAGGCAGTCTTACCACATCTGCGAGCAAATGGTGGTGGGGCGATCGTCAATGTTGCTTCTGTGAGCTCTTTCATTGCACAACCTGCTTTTGTACCCTACAACACATCCAAGGGTGGGATCATGCAAATGACTCGCTGCCTCGCTCTAGATCTGGCTTTGGAAAACATTCGTGTAAATGGGGTTTGCCCAGGCGCGATCTTTACACAAGCCAGTGAAAATCATATGAAATATATTGGAGTTAGTGTCGAGGAGGGCCGAAAATTATTCGGGCAAGGTTCCCCTATGAAACGCATGGGAGAGCCTGTCGAGATAGCCAATGGCATTCTGTTTCTTGCTTCAGATGAAGCCTCTTTCGTGACAGGTGCCCACCTCGTTATTGATGGGGGGGCAACGATTGACTAGTCGATACAGTTAGGATGCAGGTTAAATTTATAGGTTCTGTGAGGTAATATGTGACTTCTAGTGAATTTTAGATTTAAAAAAAGTTCTAGGTGAACTTAATTCAAGTTTTATTTCACCAAAAGCTTAATTGAATTTAGTGTGATCGATAAAGTGTAAGCTTGTTCAACAAATCACTTGAACGCGCTTTGCAAATCCATTGAAATCTATTTTTGGAAAGACTGAGTTGAATATTCAGATGCTGGCAACTTCTTAAGTGTTCCTACTTTCCTTGCGTAATCAACAAAACTTTGTGCATAATCCAAATAGGTATCAACAACACGGCCTTCCTTGCTAACCTTACCGAATGTAAGATAGCCGTCTTTCCCGGAGGCTATATAATTGTTAGTCACAACTTTAAACATACGAGTTTTGGAAATAGGGACCCATTCGTTGTCTTTTGGGCCTTTGAATTCAAGGTTTAAAATTCGCATTCCTTTTTGTTTTCTTGCATCAACATCCCATCTTAAACCAGCAGCGTATGGATAAGCCCCTGATGACCCATCTGGTTTGAGTGCCAAGTCCAAAGCGTCCTCGAGAACTTCGTGGATTTCTGCACCAGACATATCCAATTCAACTAATGTATTTGCGAAAGGAAGTAATTGGTAGGCATCACCAATGCTCAGATCACCTTTACCAATGTCAATGCGGACACCTCCGCCATTTTGAATTGCAATTTGACTGGCCTTTGCCATGTCTCGAAATGCATGTGCAACGAGATTTGATATGTCTGAGCCCATTACGGACGTTACTGACACATCACATAACTTGGACCTGCCTTGTCCTGGTATACGCTCAAAGCATAAGTTCTCTGCAACAACTGCTACTTTAATAGCTTTCTTTTCGGAAACTGCTTCAGTAAAGGTCGCAAGTTTAGCAGCTGCTTCGGGGTCCTCTGAAACAACACTCAAAAGGGGGTTTTCTTCAACTGCCAACATCACATCCTTCCGAACATTACCTGCCAACTCCACTCGATCCCCTTCACTATTTTTGCGCTTAAAACTATCTGCCAACATCATATGCGGAGTTCCTGAACACTCCTTAACATTACCTAATTCGTCAAATTGAACAATCAGCTCGCCCACAATTTGTGAAAATTGCCATGCCTGAACAATACACACTGGTTGACCTGACTTATCTGAGGAGATAGTCGGGTAGGGCCCCACAGAATTAAGCCCGAGTTCGGAAAAATTCCCTAAAAGAGAATGTGAATCACCACCAACAATGACATCGACTCCATCCAGTGATTTTGCGAGTTCGAGGTCATTTTTGTATTGATAATGGGTTAATAGAATTATGTGTTTGACTCCTTTATCTTGTAACTCCTTAACATATTTTTGGGCAGTTTTTTTTTCATCTAAAAACTTCGTCGTGGAATCAGGACTGGATGAAATGGTTGTTTTGCTAACGATGTCGATGCCGATGATTCCAATTTCGACACCTCCTCTTTCTAATATTACATAAGGCAGTAAATAATCATTTACACTTTTCTTGGCGAGAGCTGAGGCACCTAGTTCAGGTATGACGTTAGCTGCTAAAAAAGTTGTTTTGCATTCACCATCATTTAGGAAGTCCAAAAATTTAGCTAATCCAGTATCTCCAAAATCAAATTCATGATTTCCAATTGCGAGAGCGTCGAAACAAACTTCATTCATTAAAGCAGCATCAGCCTCACCTTCGAAAAGTGTAAAATAAAGATCTCCAGTGATAGCGTCTCCAGCGTGCAATTTAATCACATTTCTATTTTGAGATTCTAAAGTTTTGAACTTCTGAACAACAGCTGGGAATCCGCCGGACCGTACTCGAGTCATTTTGCCTGCAAGCTTGAGATCCATGCTAGTATCGGCAGATAGATGAGAGTGATGGTCATTCATATGCAGTATTGTCAATTCGTATGCCTGAGCATAACCTGTTAAAATTATAAGAAAAATTAATTTTGTGAAAAATAGGAGTTTTTTCATTTTTGAAACCTAAGAATGTTGAATTCCCAATGAATGGTGTCTTCGATTGGAGAATAAGAAAATCGAAACTAACTATGAATAGTTAGTGAAATCATTTGAACTTTTTTAATCATAGCTTAGTTAGTTTGAAAAAGTAGTAGATTGCAGGTCATCCACAAAACTTAACCAAGTCCTAATATAATTCTTAGTTTGTGATCTATCACTTACTTTATCCAAAATAAATTATTTTGAAATCTAAAGGTAAAACTTTTTCAGGCGATTGCTCCTTCAATATCTTGAAGTAAACTGGGAGTTAGCAATTCCAACACCCCCAAAGATTTCATATTTTCATGAACTTGCTCCACTCGACTTGCCCCAGTAATTACGGTGGAAACATTTGGATTACTTGCACACCAAGCCAGGGCTAATTGGGAGAGAGAACAGCCTAGTCGATCGGAGATGACTTTCAGGTTCTTCACCTTATTCAAGGTAGTTTGATCCGTTAGTTTCTCTCGGAGCCATTCATATCCAGGAAGGTTGGCTCGGCTATCAGCTGGAATACCCTCAAGATATTTTCCACTTAACATACCTGAGGCAAGGGGACTCCAAATTGTGGTGCCCATCTGATATTTTTTGAAAAGTGGATCATATTCTTCCTCCAATCTTTCACGATGGAATAGATGGTATTGAGGCTGTTCCATCGTTGGTTTGTGAAGGTGATATCTTTCAGCGATTTCATAGGCCTCCAACAATTCCTGTGCTGACCATTCGGAAGTGCCCCAATAGTGAGCTTTCCCGGAACTAACCATTTCTGACATGGTAAAAACGGTTTCTTCAATAGGAGTTTCGGGGTCAGGGCGATGACAGAAAACAAGATCAATGAAATCCAGACCAAAGCGTTCGAGCGAACGTTCCATGGCTTGTCTGAGATACTTGCGATTCAAGGTGTTTTTCGTATTGACCCCCGGCACGATTCCCCAGAAAAACTTTGTGGAGACCAGATAAGTTTCACGGGCCCAGCCAAGTTCTTTCAGAGCTTGTCCCATCAATTTTTCGGACTCTCCCTTTTCATAAGCCTCCGCGTTGTCGAAGAAGTTCACTCCTGCATCATGAGCTGCTTGCATACACGCGAGGGCATTATCCAAGGGGAGCTGTTTGGCAAAAGTAACCCAGGATCCAAAAGACAAAACACTCACTTTGATTCCTGCTTGACCCAACCTTCTATATTGCATCTCCATCCACTAACTCCTGATTTCGAAATTTACTGATCCTGAACAACCCAAAACGATTGATCAAATTGATCTGTTAGAGACTATTCCTCAAAAGACCAAATTGGAATCATCAAAATATTTGAAATGATAACTCTTCAAAAAAATCAATTCCCCTTTCCAAACTGAAACACTTCAAGCCGCACGTTGATTGAGCCACAAACACGCTTCTCTCAAATCCAACTGTCTTTCATAGATCGCCTTGCCCACGATCACTTCATCCACTCCGTCTCGCTCTAACTCCACCAATTGTTTTAAATCATCAAGTGAAGACACTCCCCCTGAGGCTGTTACTTTCAGCCCAGTCGATATCGCCATCCTGCGGAGTGAACTCAAATTTGGACCTGTCAACATACCATCACGGGCAATATCAGTATAAATCACCCTATTGATCCCATGTTGCTTCCACTGGTTTGCGAATTCCTCATCACTGAATTCTGTGACCTCTACCCAACCTGATACCGCCACTTTTCCATCTTTAGCATCAAGACCCAAGATTAGTTGATTCTCAAACTTTTGGATTGCTTCCTCTAAAATCTTCGGATTTTTCACCGCAATCGTTCCGATAATAATGAAACTCACTCCCAAGTCGAAAACTCTTGAAATGTCATTTAAACTTCGAATACCGCCACCAAGTTCTAAGGGGACTTTGACTGCTTGAGCAATACGTTCTACTTGCTCCAAGTTTTTGGATTCACCTCGAAAAGCACCGTCCAAGTCTACTAGATGAATTTGTTCAGCACCCTGCTCTTCAAAACTTAGAGCTGTTTCAACCGGGTCTTCCCCATACACTGTTTCCTGATCCTCTTTCCCTTGAAGCAAACGAACACAGCGGCCATTTTTTAAGTCAATCGCAGGAATGATCTTCACTAAAACATCTCCAATAAATTCTTATGCAAAACTTTACTTCGATTTCTCCACACAACTAGTTGGTGCATTTAAAAAAACGGTCCAGCAAATCACCCATAAAAATGTGAGGGCTCCAAGCAACCAGCTTATCTTGATGCTCCAGCCCAAAAGGCCAAGCCCCAAACCCAACCCAAGTTCCATACGAAATGATTTATTACTGAATGGTACTCTACAGAGACGACATCGACCTTGTAACCAGCAATAAGACCAAATCGGGATATTGTCGTACCAAGCTAGTTGCGACCCACAAGCAAAACAGAAAGATCTAGACGGAGACAAGCTATTCAATTTTTTCAATCTTTGAGCAACTTGATCGCCGCCATCGAGTTGGAATTTTTTTTGACGAATTCTTTTACGATCCAACACAGCTTGAAGGAAACTTCCCAAAATTGCCCCAATGGCACAGAGTGTCAAGGCGCGGAAAAAAGGCGGTGCATCTATTGCATGAGTCGGAAAATCTGTCACTGCGCCGGTGTTGGATTCATCGGTTTGTTACGATCATTCAGAGAGGTAGAATGTTCTCAAAACTACGATTGCTGCTGGTCTTGCTCATCGGATGGACCTTGACAGCCACAGCATACGGAGCCGTGGTTCACCTCAACAGCGGGGAATCACTGAGTGGCCGCATTCAGGGTATGGACGAGCAAATGCTTTACCTTGAGTCAGATCGAGGGTTCGGTGTACTCAAGGTTGAAAGAGTGGACATTCGCTTGATTGAATTTGAAGCTGCCGAAAGAAATCTTGCTCGCAAACTCGGAATTGGCCTTCATTACCGACCATCTGCGGTCCCAGAAGAACGAGTTAGTTTGAAGAACTGGCTTAGCCCTATTGATTCTCTGGAATTGTTAATTGGCTACCATGAAGAAATGGATATCACTCATTTCTCATTAGAAGGCCGATTCGCTCGAGTAGTTCTGAATGAAGGCGGACATAATCTCTTCCTCGGTGCAGGAGCCGGCTTCGAAAGCGAAGAAGATGAACGAGGCACTCTTTTCAGACTATTCACTGGTTCTGAATTTTTCCCTATCAACTACCCCAATGTTGGCTTGTCAGCAGAACTTGGGCTCCGACGGCAGCAAGGCCTCGGAAGCACAGAACAAGGATTTTACAACGCACTCGCTGCCCGCTATTATTTCTGAGACATCTGATCAGGGGCAACTGTCCCTGTCTCCCTTACCTTGCTGGTCAGGAGGTCTCATTGAAGTCCAAAACCAACCCACCTCATAATCCAAAAAAATCCAGCCTTTCTTTTGATGATTCAACGACTGAATCCAATTGGATGGATCAAATTTTTACTAGTATTGGCGAAATCCCTGGAAAAGAGGAAGATTCAGACCCAAGTTTATTGCCTGATCAGAAATCAAAACCAGCCAAAATAAAGACTTCTCGCAAAGCTTTTCAAAGCCATACCGCTCCAGACGAAACTCTCGATCTCCATGGTAAAAACCGACAAGAAGCTTTAATGCTTGTGGAGAATTACGTTCATTACGGTGCTTTGCATGGACTTGACTCATTATTGATTGTTACTGGTAAAGGCAACCGTTCACAAGCTGGCCCTGTGCTTAAGCAGACCGTAGAGCAGTGGCTGATAAAAAATGGGGGGAAGTATATCGCACAGGTCCGAGAAGCTCCACCTCGCTGGGGGGGTAGTGGAGCGCTCTGGGTCATCTTTCGACGATGAATAATTTCCTCTAAGTTGATATCTCTGTTCAACATTCACCGAGGCATACTGATCTGCTGATAACAGAACTTCAACCATTGGGTAAAAAAGGTATTGCGGTGTCCTCGCCAGCAATTTATTGGATTACTAAGATCGAAGTTCTCTGGTGGCAAAACATCTCCTGCTAGCTTATCGCGTTCAGCCTCGTACACAATGCGCCTTGAATTGTACTCTGGATGACCACTGTGCATCACGAATCGATGATCAGGAGTTTCAAAAATTGAATAACCAGCCCTTTCCCCATAGGCTAGCAGATTTAATTTGCCATCCCTTTGTGCTCCTTCCATCAGGCTATCATCAATGCCCGCATATCTACTTTGTGGACACCAGAATTCATCGTCCAGTTCCCCTGTGATAGGGTGTCCAGAATCAAGATTCTGCAGTTTAAAAAGACCAAATAGTTTGTTGTCGTAGGTCAACTTGTCCACTCCAAGCAGAAAAGCCAGAGCAAAAGCCCCCCAACAAATCCCCAAAGTACTTGGACAATTCAATCGAGAGTCTTGAATAATCTTTGAAATCTCACTCCAGTAACGTACTTCATGGAAATGAATTTTTTCAACTGGGGCACCCGTAACAATCAGGCCATCCAACCGGGATAACTGAGTCGCCTTTTCATAAGTCTGATAGAGGTCAGACATGTGCTGTTGATCGCCTGACGAATACTCGTGTGATTCCAAACGAATCCAAACCGGCTCAACTTGAAGAATAGACAATCCCAGTGGATGGAGGAGATTGAACTCGTAATCCTTACCAAAGGGCATGATATTCAAAATACCTATCCGCAATGGACGAATATCCTGCCGTTCCGCATCCTCTGGTGTAATCCAAGAAATACGTTCCTGTCGAATGAGCGGAAGAGTATGATTTGACCGATCGATGACTAGGGTCATTTATGAAAGTTACTATCGGAATATTTGAAGGGGATAGATGGAGAGCGAGATCGCAATGAACCTCACCTCCATTTATCTAGTGGCTACGCAGCAGCTTTATCAAAGGCTTGTTGGAAGTCTTCACGAATGTCATCGATATGCTCGAGGCCAACCGATACCCGCACCATTGTCGGCTCTACACCGGCAGATCTTTGTTCCTGCTCACTCAGTTGCTGATGGGTCGTTGAAGCAGGATGAATTACTAATGTCTTTGCATCACCTACATTGGCAAGGTGACTGGCTAATTCGAGTCCATCGATAAATTGAATCGCCTTCTCATAGCCACCTTTCATGGTGAAGGAGAGCATCATTCCGTGACCACGCTGGCTCATGTATTTTTTAGCCAGTTCATGGTAAGGACTACTTTTCAATCCAGGATAGCTAACAGAGTCTACTGCTGGGTGAGCTTCAAGCCACTCTGCCAAAGACTGAGCGTTTTCATTATGTCGTTCCACACGTAGAGATAATGTTTCCAAGCCCTGGAGCAACATAAAGGAATTGAATGGGCTCAAAGCTGATCCATAATCTCTCAGACCTTCTACTCGGGCTCTTGTGATATATGCAATATTTAACTCAGCAGGCAATCCAAGCATTTGACAAACTGGGCCACCTGTTCCGAAGACCTCCCAGAATTTCATACCATGGTAACCCTCAGATGGTTCTGTAAACAATGGGAAGCGACCATTCCCCCAGTTGAAATTTCCGGCATCTACGATTACTCCACCGATACTGGTTCCATGGCCCCCAATCCACTTGGTTGCAGATTCGACCACAACGTTCACACCATAATCTATTGGTCGAAACAGAGCACCACAAGCACCCAAAGTATTATCCACAATTAGAGGGATGCCATTCTTTTCTGCAAGTCGAGCCAAGCCCTCAAAATCAGGAATATTGAACCTCGGATTACCCATCGTTTCGATATAAATTGCTTTTGTCTTATCATCAATCTTCTCCGCAAAGCTATCTACTCCGTCACCATCGGCAAACCGAACACCCAATCCAAGATGCTTGAAGGAAACTTTGAACTGATTGTATGTTCCCCCATAAAGAAAGGATGTGCTGACAATGTTGTCACCAGTCTCCATAATATTTGTTAGTGCGAGAAATTGAGCTGATTGCCCAGATGCCGTTGCTAAAGCAGCAACCCCTCCCTCTAGCGCTGCGACTCTCTTCTCGAAAACATCTGTAGTAGGATTCATGATCCGTGTGTAGATGTTTCCAAATTCTTTTAAAGCAAATAGGTTTGCTCCGTGCTCTGCATTGTCAAAAGTATAAGATGTAGTTTGGTAGATCGGGACTGCACGTGATTTTGTGGTAGGATCAGGTGCTTGGCCGGCATGTAATTGAAGAGTTTCGAAACGATGTTGGCTCATCATTTTCCTCTGGCTATAAGAATGTATCCTCAAGGTGCAGTTTCGAATCTGCCCCAGATAAAAGAAATCAAGTTACTGAAAGCACTAGAAGAAGCTATTATAGTGGATGATTGAAAATTACTGAAGTAAATATGATTCGCTCTCCAAATTATTTATTAGGATAATCGAGTGTTATGAATACGTTGCAGAAGGATTTAGGGCAAGAATTCTTGAAGTTTGCAGTCGAGTGTCAGGCCTTCAAATTCGGAGAATTTACGCTAAAAAATGGAAGCAATTCAGATGTTTTTTTTGACTCGTCATCATTCAACTCAGGAAACAAACTCAGAAAGCTTTCCAGATTTTTGGCTAAAGTCATTCAGCTAGAAATTCCAGAATGTAATTTGATCTATGGTAGCGCTTACAAGGGGATTCCTTTGGCTTGTGCTGTGTCCGTAGAATTGGCGGAACTTCGAAGTCGAGACGTTGGTTATCTATTCGATCGGAAGGAGGAGAAGAAACATGGAGACGGAGGAAGCTTTGTCGGAAAGGTTCCCACAAATGAAAATGTTATAGTCTTTGTAGATGATGTGATTACGAGTGCATCGACAAAAATCACTGGAATGGAAAAAGTCCTGAAGGCTTTTGATGTTAAATTTGCAGCTATTGTCGTGGGAGTTGACAGACGTTCTCCTAGTGGGTTAGCTGTAAAAAACGTACCTGTCTATTCTCTGACCACATTGCAGGAGGCTAGAGAATTTCATTCATCAATCAAAGCTGCCCGCTTATGAGTGAATTGATTGTAGCACTGGATGGCATGACCCCTGACAAGGCTTTACAGGTAGCAAGTGACTTGTCCCATTTACAAACAAATGGGTTGTGGGGTTTTAAAATTGGGCACTCACTGACTTTTGCAGGAGTTGAATGGGTTGCTGAATTGAAAAAACTTGGGAAAGTCTTTGTCGACCTCAAACTGTATGATATTCCGAACACGGTCGAAAATGCTGTCGTTTGGCTTTCAAATTTGAATGTTGACTTGGCAACTGTGCATCTTTCAATGGGTCGATCAACATTAGAAAAGATTTCTGACAAAGGGGTGGGAATTCTAGGAGTTTCTCTCTTAACTTCTGCAATCCCGGATGAATGTAAAAGGATTTATGGAGGTTCACCTGCTGAAACCCTCCACAAGCTCTTTCGAGAAGCTCGCGAAACTGGAATTACTGGTGTTGTCTGTTCTCCAAAGGACTTACATTTGCTAGATCAAATTGATCCTGAAAAAACTTTGTTAAGAGTTTGCCCTGGTATTCGAGGATTGAAAGACGACACAGGGGACCAAAAACGTACAATGGCCCCTGCAGAGGCCGTGTCAGATGGAGCGAATCTGTTGGTAGTAGGGAGGCCGATTGTTGGGAGGATGGATTATTTGAATGCGGCTAGACACATTTTGAACGAGATTAGCCTTACTAATCAGGGTATTGCGGACATGTAAGACTGGGAACGCCCAATTATCAATTTGCGTGACGAACTCGGTCTTCTTCGAGGCGATTTGTATTCAATCGTATTGCCAAATCGCCCTACATTTTTCCTAATTGGTCTTTTAAGTGCTATGCCCTTGGCCCTGTCACCTTCAATCTGCGACATTTCGAAAATTAACCGTTGTGCTTCCATGCTTACAGCGGAAAATTGATCTACCTGATTTTGGGTTTCCGTTGTCTGTCCCATGACTCCGGTATGCAGCCCAATTAGAGTAGTAGCCACTAATAATGGCTTTCTCAGGAGATTAAATTCCATGGAAAGTTTCAGCATGGCTTCAAAATATGTGTTGATGGCCTAAGAAAGGCCTCAAAAATTATCTCTTCATATTCACCAGATCCGTGATCATTTCATCAGTAGCGGTGACGGTCTTCGCATTAGCTTGGAAAGCTCTTTGCGATTCGATCATTTTCACAAATTCTAGAGACAGATCCACATTGGATTGCTCCAGACTCTTGCTACGCACTTCTCCGAATCCTGGTGTCCCCGGTTCACCTGCGACTTTCTTACCTGCTCCAAGAGACTCCTGGAGCATGTTGTCGCCAACCTGCATCAACTTACCGGGATTATCAAATTTTGTTAGGATCAGTCTACCAATTGGCCTACTGTAGCCTGTATCAAATACTCCATTTACCGTGCCATCTGGTTCCACAAAGATATTTTCAAGTTGCCCAGAAGGATTACCATCTGCATTGGCTTTGCTAACTGAGTATTGACCTGCGAACTGAGTCAAGCCATCTAGTCCAGTTCTCGGATCTGTGGGATCATCAGGGTTGTAACCATCTCCCAAGTGAACACCAATCACGACAGGTGTTTCACCATTGAACGGCACTGCGAATTGGGGAACTCCAGTCTCCGGGTCAACAGGCTGGGGAACTAATCTAGGGGGGCCTGATGGAAGAGGATTCCCTTGAGCATCGACTCCTCCAGGTTGAGCTTCAAAGCTGCCACTAGTTGCAGCGATCAACTTTCCATCTTCAGTAAACTGCAGAAAGCCACCACCAACAGCTATTTGGTTTCCAGGCATTTGCCCAATGGAACCACCATCAAACATTAGATAGTATTCCCATTGATTGATTACGCCTGTTCCAGGAATTGGTTGGCCCGTAGCTGGGTCAATTTGCTCTGGCAAGTCAGGACGTTTCCGGAAGGCGACTGTGGATGTATGTGGATCACCATATCGATCATAGACCGTTACCGATGTAGAAAAATTGTACATCGAATCACGGACATTGGTAGGATCAAAAGGAACATCTTTGATCACTGCATTCGAATCCAAATTTGCTGAAACTCGAATTCCTGTACCGTCAGCTCCATTTCCTGTTACCTGAGGAGGATCGACTAGTCCTAACACTTTCAAAGATCCAGGAAGTCCTTTGCTTTCTTTGGTGTTTCGGTCAACTTCAATTGCTTGTACACGCATTCCGCGTTCTGTTGAAAGAAACCCCTCTTTGTCAAAAGTAAATTGACCATTTCGGCTATAAATTTCCTGGCCTGATCTGGGGTTGATTAGAGTGAAGAACCCATTCCCTCCAATAGCCATATCCGTATGAGAACTTGTATTTTCAAAGGTTCCCTGAGTGAAATCTTGCTTCACTGCACCGATTTTTACTCCATTAGTAACCTGAGTAAAAGATGCTCCCTGAGGATACTCGTTCCCCATTACATCTTCGAAGGCAACTTCATTTCTTTTGAAGCCAAAGGTGTTCACATTTGCGATGTTGTTACCAACGACAGCCATCGCTTTTCCATGAGTTCGAACGCCACTGGCGCCTGTTTGCAATGATCCAAGTAGTGCCATGAATTGCTCCTAATTATTGGCTACGGGGAAAGAATTTATTCTTGATCTCTTAAGCGGCCATATGCCTGACGAAGTTGCAGTTCTGTGTGTAGCGGCATCGGTTGCGCTTGTGCGAATCTCCGATCCGTCTTATCGCCCAATCCTTTGATGTCTCCTGTTGAGATCCACTCATTATTCACTTTTATTTGTGCACCTCCACCTTCAAAACGAATATCCTGAACTTGTCCTGACTTTGATAGCAAAGTATCAACAAGTGCTCCTTCTTGTGTTCTTGCAATTACGTTAACTGAGTAAGTACCATCGGAGAGAGGATCACCTTCGTTATCCATGCCATCCCAAAGCACATTGTGATGACCTTGGCTCCTTGCTTCTTGAGGGATTTGACGAACTACATCACCTACTTCATTCATAATCTGAATAACCACCTCATCCGCATCACCCACCAGTTCATAAGAGACTGGGGCAGATGCTCCATTCATCAGTTGAATTTCATTTGCTTGAACCTCTACATCCTTACCTAAGAAACCAGCAGAACCTGAACGCATCAATTGTTCTTGATAATTTAGCAACGAATCGGTCTTAGCATTTAGATTTTGAAGTTGTTCCACCGTTCCTAGCGAAGCCATCTGCTGCATCATGCTGTCCGTGTTCATTGGATCCATCGGATCTTGGTGGGACATTTGAGTCATGAGCAAATTCAGAAAGTCCTGCTTACCAAGTTCTTTGCCATCTTTTGAATTGCTGGTTGCTAGTTGACGTTGAGATGTCTGCGCAACATTAATAGTTTGATTGACATCATTGATATTCATCAAAATCTCCTTTTTGCATCAAGCATAGAGGTTCAAGCTGCCATCTGAGCGAGTTTGTTGACGAACTGCTGAAGCAGTCTCCTGAGCAGCGTTCATTCTCTGTTTCTGACTAACTGCCGTTGTATCCTCCTGATAACGGCCCTGATTCGCAAACGCCTGTGAATCTGCATCTGAACGTGCGTCAATATTCACAGTGAGTTCCATTTCAGAGAAATTAAATTCTTTATCAAGGAAACGATTTCGAAGTTGTTCCAGATCTGATTCAACAAGTTGCTTCACGTGAGGATTTTCGACCTGCATCTCAACCTGCAATCGATCGCCAATCTGCCTTACTTTCATCGTCAATGTCCCCAATTCATCAGGGCGCAAACGCAAGGTCACTTCTTGGGATTCTCCTTCTCTACCTTTCCGAAGATTGCGTGTCAGTTGAGACATATCAAACGGAGATTCTGCCAACAAATCTTGGATCTGCGCAAAGGTCATACCACTTGCGGATTTGGCGTCGGACGCCGATGCAATCTTAGAGAGTTGGCTTTGGGGGAGATTTCCAGAATTATTTGATTCCTGTTCACCGTTGTTGAGAAAATCTCTCACACTAGCGTTCTCCCTCTGTTGCTGCATTTCCAAAGTAATGGCATTCAATCCATTCATTGATGTGGCTAAGCGAGCATGGTCGATGGAATTGGAATTAGTTGAAGCATTTCCTCCAAGAATCATTTGTTGAGCTTTCAGAGATTCTAAAGTTTGTTCTGCCTCAAGATTCTTTCCCTCGACATGCTGGTGCATCAAGATTTCTTCTAGCTTTTGTTGCTGCGTCAAATCTTTCTGAATCGCTAATTCTGATGAAGAATTTTTTAAGATTTCCTGCTTAGAGAAAGCTGCTTTTGTAGTAGCTTCTAATTCTTGATTCACCAGCCGATTTGCTTTAGCTATCTGAATTTGTTCTTCGATACTCATTTCAGCGCGTTCAGAATCAATTGTGCCGGAATTGAATCTAGGATCATTGGGATCAAGATCTTCAGCTTCCTGCACTTCTGTCAAATTCATTAAATTTTTACGTTCTTTGAGAGCTACCAGTTCAAGATCAGGATTCCCACTTTCTGGATTATCCCCAACTTTCGCTTGCAACCTTCCAAGATTTGGATCATCAGCGAGAGATCTAGAACCACTACCAAAACCGTTTACTACGATACTACCGTCATTGCGTACTTCCTCCCCAGTCGGCTCTCCGAATCCAGTAAATCCAAGATCGCGCTCTAGTCTGGCTGCATCACCTTCTTCTAGGTTCAAGGTGGCTAGAAGTGAAGCAAAGGCTTCGTGATCTTCAGCGATTAACTCTTGAAAAGGTTCTTCACCATTTAATACACCTTCAATCATTGATCGCAATCTAGCCAGTTCAGCAGATTGTTCTTCTGTAAGTTCGCCAACGATTTCACCTTCGTTAAATTCAAGTTCTTTGGCTTTTTCATCAAGCGCTCGCAAGGCTCTTTCGAGAACAGCGATTTCTTCTGGCCCCCTTGGCATCTCTTCATCTGAATCAACAATCTTGATACGATGATCACCTTTGCTCTCCTTACCTTCGGCTATCTTTCTACGAATCTCTTCTCGGCTATCTGGTCTGGTTTCCTCACGATCACGGACATTTGAACTTGTTTCCAAATATTCTTTATCTGAACCATCCGCCTGCCGCAAAGTTTCTTTGAAAGAGCTACTGTACGGCTCTGGCTTCTTTGCCAACAGAGATTTGTTGGCTGTGGGAGCTAATTGTAAGGCATCAATCATCTTTAGGGCTCCTAGTTTTCAGCGCTTACGCGCAATTGAGTCTATCAGTTCTGAGGAACGCTCTGCAGTCATACTTTCAAGTACTGCAGATGCTTGCTTGTCTTTCATTCTCATCAAGATGTTAACAGCAGTTTTTTGATCTAAATTTGCTATTGATAAAGCTGCTGCTGCAGGATCCATCCTGGTGTAGAAAGAAACAGCTTTTTCAAGCTGCTCAATATCCTGAGCTTTTTTCGTTTCAATCGACTGTTCAATATCTTGTTGTATTCGCTCCAGTTGAACTATCTGTCGTTGAACGTCTTCCTGGAGGGCTTGTAATTGGGTTTCGCGGCGATCAAGATCACGCCCTCTTCTCTCTAGATTTTCCTGCTGCTCAACTAATCTAGTGAGGACCTGACGCTCTGTGGCTGTCAGCCTCAGAGGTTTTTTTGCGTCCGCCTCATCTTCCTGAGGGACATACGCACAGAATTCAATCCCGAAATCTGCACACAGCTCCCCAATCCACTGCTGCCCTTCTTCAAGAGTCGTCGGAATGCTATAAGCGGGCCTTGCCACCAGAAGAGAGCCAACCAGCAAGGGCATCATGAGCGTAAGGGAAATACGATGTGAATAAAGAAACATTGGCTAAAGTGTTCTATTTCAAATTAGGATTCCTGACGATAACGTCTTAAGTTCAGTGAAATTTCGTCTAACTCAAAAGTTTCCTCTTTTTGAAGCCTCTCACTCTCTTTGAGTTCGTGCTTTTCACGCAAGATCTCCAGAACACGCTTCTGTTGAGTTGCCGAAACCAGTTCTTGCCTTCGACGTTCCATCAACTCTTGCTGTTCGATCATTTGATCTTGCACGACAGATTGATGATATTTCAGTCGCTGTCCGAATCCGTTCGCTCTCACAAGATCTGCAATCGTGAATCCGTTTCGCTTAGCAAGATCCACAGCAGAATTGTTCTCTTCGAGTGCTTCTTCCAAAATATTTAATTGATCCGTCAATCTCTGGGTGACCTGTACTTGTTCAGCAAAGGATTTTTGGTATAGTTTCTCGAGCCTCTCGCGAACTTTTAGCGCTGTTTGGAGCTTAAATTTGTTCATATCCTACAGTGAATTTGCAAAAATTTTATTAGCTCAGGGTCGGTGTGCAAAAAGTGCACAAAGCTTTTTTTAGACTCCTTACCCTTGAAACAAGCAAAGTTAAAACCTTAGGAAAAAGTGGGCTCACAAGATCCAAATGAAGACCCCACCAAATTCATGACCGAACCTACAAATGACGAACAGCTAAGTTCTCGATTTGAATCAATTTCTATAAGAGGGTTAAAAATCTCCCCCGAATTAGAGTCTTGGATTCTGTGTTCCCCATTCCCACAACAGGCAGTAGCTGATCTAGATAATCTTCTGAAATATTTTCCCAATTGCCTTGAAGGCGATGAAACAGTTGTTAATCAATCTTTAGCTGTCCTGGGTTACAGTCATTTCCTCTCAAGAAGACTAATTCGCCATCCAAGTTGGGTAAAAGAGCTACGGGAATCAAACAATTTAGACCAACCCAGATTCAATGATGATTTATCAAATAGTTTGATTGGCAGAATTAACGCTCAAACTATCTGGCATTCTAAAGAGCTAAGAGATCTACTCAGAAGATTCAAATACCAAGAATATTACCGAATTACAGTCCGTGATTTACTAAATATTGCTACAGACGAAGTAATTTTAGCAGAACTTTCATCGTTGACTAAAATCATCCTTGACTGTGCATTTCGTGCAGCCACTTTGGAGGCTCAACAGTTTGAACTTTCTAGCAAAAATTTGTTGGCAAATGGAATACGACCGCCTTTTCTCATCCTAGGAATGGGCAAGTTGGGTGGCCAAGAAATAAATTATTCATCAGATGTTGATCTGATATTTTTGCACGATGAAAATCCCATCACAGGCGATGAAGCAAAAGATCAGAAGCTGCGTCAAAAAATTGCCAGAACCTTTATTGAGTGGTGCACCGAGCTTACGGGAGAAGGTTTTTTAGCTCGAGTTGACATGCGCTTACGTCCTGGGGGTGATACCTCAGCTCTAGTTTTGCCATTACAACAGGTAGAAGCCTACTACTGGTCACGAGCAGCACTTTGGGAGCAACAAGCCCTGATTAAGGCATCTTATGTTGCTGGAGACCAAGAGATTGCTGAGATTTTTTTCAGGTCAATTAACCCCTATATTTACCGAAAAAGTGTTGACGAAAATCTTTTAGAAGGCGTTGTTGAGATCAAAGAAAAGATTGAAAAAGAGCATCTTCGGGAGAGTCAACTCAATGTTAAGTTAGGTGTTGGTGGAATTCGAGAGGTCGAATTTTTTGTTCAAATTTTTCAATTGCTTTATGGAGGGATCCGTTCTGAGTTACGAGAACAAAACACCTTGAAGGCCTTATCTGCCCTAACCCAAGCAGATATTCTTTCTGTCGAAGATGGGAACATACTTAGAGAGTGCTACCTCATCTTACGAAAATATGAGCATCGATTGCAGATGATCGACGAAAAGCAAATTCACACTTTGCCAAGTAATCAATCTGAGCAGCAATGCTTTGCAAGGATGATCGGATTCTACTCTGCAAATGCAGAGGCGGATCGGCAGAGCATGTTACATCACCTTCGTAACACCATGGCCAAAGTTCGCAGCATCTTTGGAGGTTTGTTTGACAAGAAGCATCTTGAAGTGGAAGCAGCACTTCGTAATAGCACAAGACTCCGAAATTTCAGACCAGAAGAAGCTCAACTGCTTGAGTCCCTTGCGAGACAACTCACTCCTATCCTTCGTCAATCGGGACAAGATCTTCTAGAAAAGCGATTCTATCGTTTTTTCGAAATCATAGGTGCGCAGCTCGAGCAATACCGCCCACTCTGCAATCATCCAGCCTCTTGGAGTCGCTTAGCTTCGATTGCTGCAACCAGCGACACCTTGTGGAACCACCTACTGACAAACACAGATTTGCTGAACAAACTTGAACCAAAAGAACTACGAATTGATGCTGAACTTTTGAAGGAAGAAGTTGAAAGAGCTTTCGGTAAATGCGTTCATCAGGAAGAGGAATTGGATGCTATCCGACGCTTCAAGCATACCCAGACCTTCCTCTTAGGCAGTGCAGAATTAGATGGTCTTCTTGAATACAATCAGGCACGTCAAGGGTTGACGATACTTGCTGAAATTGTTCTTCAAAAGGCTCATGAAGTTTGTTTTCGTGACCTTATTCAGCGCCATGGCATACCGAGAGATGAGAATGGGGAGCCAGCAAAATTTAGTATTGTTGGCATGGGGAAGCTTGGGGGGAAGGAGTTAACCTATCATTCTGATTTAGATCTTATTTTTCTGTATTCAGGTGTGGGAGAAACTGATGGGCAACTACAAGTAACAAATCAACTCTTTTACGCTAAACTGATTCAGCGCATCATATCTTTTTTGTCCTCAGTCACTAGTTGTGGGTACGCATACAAATTAGATACACGATTGAGACCCTCTGGTAACGCAGGTGTGCTTGTAACGACGATCAGTTCATTCGCTGCTTACCATCAACAATCAAAGCCTTGGGAACATCAGGCACTTATTAAAGCTAGGGTAGTAGGAGGGAACGTAGATGAAAAGTGGAGAGAATCTGTAGACAAGTTGTTATCAAAATCAGCTTATGAATGGAAAATTCCCGATGATCTGCATCTGAAAATCGCCCATCTGAGAGGACGCAAAGAAGAAGAACTCTCAGGAGAGACTTTTCAACAAAAAAACTTGAAGGAGGGGAGGGGTGGCTTGCTAGACATTGAATTTCTGACACAATATCTTCAGTTAAAATTTGTTCAAAAATTTCCAAAACTACGTACACCAGAGACTTTGAAAGCTTTGGAAGTTATTAAAAAGGAAGCGCTGATTTCTTCAGATGAGGCCACTTTTTTACAAGAGGCTTATCGCTGGATTAGGCAAATTGAAACGGCACTTCGTCTCTTGTTTGATCAGTCAGTAAACACCCTAAATCTCAATGAAGATCAAACGTTGCATTTAGAAGCTCTTCTCCGTCGCCAAGGGCAATTTGATAATATCCCCAGTACTTTAGGCAAAACCTCTGATAAAGTCCGTCTGATTTACGAACAAGTCATGAAAGTTGACAAAAGAACCTGAATGGCTAACTCATCCGAAAATATCTCCAATCAACAGCAATTAGGACAGCTTCTCAGAAATCACAGGATTTCCCAAGAATGGTCTCTAGAAGATGTATCTAGTCAAACTAGGTTAGACGTACTAGTGCTTCGGCATTTGGAAGAAGGGAATCTGGAAGCCCCACCAGGCAAGGTTTTCATGAGAGGTTTTTTGAGAATCTATCTTCAGTTTTTACAGATACCTCCCTCAGAATTGGAATTATTCAAAGATGTTGTTGAGCAAAGACCCATATCAGAAGAAAAAATTACGCCTGTTCGTTTGGATCCGTTAGAAAGCAAAGCAAAGAGTATCAATCTTCGCAAATGGATCTCTGGGTTAGGATTGGGGGCTGCTCTTCTACTTATTTGGCAACTCAATTCTTGGGATTCAGTTCAGAATATCGAAAATAGCACTGAAACTAGTGTCTCTGAGAAAGAAAACTCAATTTCTGAAAACCAGAACCAGCAGAAGGATGCACCACAAACTGAAGCAACCATTGGTGCGGCAAGCGAGAAAATCACTGAATCAAAAGTTGATGAGAGTTTTTCTGGTGAACAGGAAAAC
>DJYX01000283.1:0-5951 GCA_002450295.1 Deltaproteobacteria bacterium UBA6967 | reverse complement strand
CAAGGTGTTGAAACTGAAGAAATCAAACCAACTATTCCGGCAGAATCATCAGCTAATAATTTAGCTCCCACAGAAAGTCATTCCACTTTTCCAATCCTTGAATTGCGAGCAGAGGAATCTGTTTGGATAGCTGTCCAATCTGATGAAGAACAACCTTCCCTTCATTATCTGAAGGCTGGCGAATTTCTAAGTTGGGAAACAGCTAAAGAATTTTATACCCTTTCCATTGGTAATACCGAAGTAGTTCAAATCAGGCTGGATGAAAAACAATATCCTCTGCCTGAAAACGAAGGATTTTTGTTAGATTGGAAATTAAAGCTAAACAAGACCGATTAAGTCGAAAAACAAGGTGAGATCTTCAAGAATTTGAGCATTCTGTCTAAATTTTAGGCAAGATCCTACACTCATTCTTCTCTATCACGCCTGATAAATGCTGAGAATTAATGCACTGGCACAAGCGTTGAAGAAAATAAAATTCAAGTCCGGGGAGGGCAATTGCTAAGTTTAACAACAGGAGTAGGCGATGAAAAAGATTGAAGCGATCATTAAGCCTTTCAAGCTTGATGAGGTGAAAGATGGCTTAGCCGCAATTGGAATCAAAGGTCTCACCGTTTCAGAAATCAAGGGTTTTGGGAGACAAAAGGGCCACACAGAACTTTACCGTGGAGCAGAATACGAGATTGATTTTCTACCGAAAATCAAGGTAGAAGTGGCAGTGTCAGACGAAAATTTTGAACAAGTTCTCCATGTGATCCAAGACAAAGCCAAGACTGGGAAAATTGGGGACGGGAAAATTTTTGTTTATGAACTGAACAAGGTACTTCGCATTCGAACCGGTGAGGTTGATGAGAATGCCTTATGATTTCAAGTTAGTATGCAATGAATCAGACCCAACTATCCCAGGACGCTGCCTTACAAATTTTGGCTGACGTCAGCCAAATCATCACTACTTCCCATAACGCAGACGAAACACTTCAACAAACTTCCAAAATGATCGCGGAGCGCATGAGGGTCGATGCCTGCGCGATCTACGCCTACGATGCACAAGAAAATCAACTACGGCTGAAGTCCACAATCGGCTTAGTGCCAGAAGCAATCGATGCAGTCACCATGAGACCTGACGAAGGACTCACCGGGCTTGTTCTGCAGGAATCTCGACCTCTACAAGTACTCGAGATGCATCGACATCCTCGATTCAAGTTATTCCCGAATATTGGTGAGGGAGTCTACCAGTCTTTTCTCGGAGTCCCACTTCTGATCTACCGCCGTGCCATCGGTGTACTTACGGTTCATACCTTCAAACGTCGAAGTTTTTCAGAAAATGAAGAGCGTTTGATGACAACCATTGCCTCCCAAATTGCGGGTCTTGTCTCCAAGGCTTTGTTGATTAAGGAATTGGATAGCAACACTTCCGTTGGTTTCTCTCGCCCAGCGCCGCAAACACATACGCTTCAAGGTCAAGGAGTAGCCGAAGGCGTTGGGTTAGGGAAAGCGCTTGTTCTTGAGCAAGGTTCAATGGAAGAGCCAGTGCGGATGTCTCCATGGAGCATTCATGAAGAGAACAAAGCTTTTCGTACTGCCCTGGACCAAACAATCAAAGATGTCTTAGGCTTGATTGACCGACTCTCAGGTTTAGTGAGTCCTGATGAGGCCGCAATCTTCCATGCTCACATTATGTTTATGGAAGACTCTGCCTTTCAGGAAAAGATTGAAGGGTACATTGGCCAGGGCAATAGTGCGGCATGGGCTATCTATCAAGTCATCCACGAATACCTGATCGCTTTTAACAACATAGAAGATTCTTATCTCCGAGAGAAAAGCCAGGATCTTAAAGATGTCGGGATTCGTTTACTACACCACTTGGGTCATAGCTTTGGGGAGATCACAGACAAAGAGGGAATCCTGGTAGCAAAGCAGGTTCTACCAAGTGATATCGCCCGCATCGATAGTACAAAGATTAAAGGGATCATTACTTCTAGCGGTGGGGTTGTATCACATGCTGCTATCCTTGCACGATCTCTTTTGATCCCTGCAATCTGCGTTAGTGAAGCGTCTCTTCATGAAATTCATGAGGGAGATATGCTTGCTGTGGATGCAGGAGATGGCTCAATCGTTATACGACCGAGTGAGGAAACTATAGAGGACTTCTCCGCATTACTAGTAGCTCAAGATCGCCATCGAAGCCAACTGGAAAGATTTCGAACTCTCCCCTGCTTAACCAGGGACGGAGAACGTGTAAACATTTTGGCTAATGTTGCCCTAGAAAGTGAGACTCTACAGTTAAAACACTTTGGAGCTGAGGGCATCGGGTTATATCGTTCTGAAATTTATTTTTTATCTCTAGACAGCTACCCATCGCTTGAAAATCAATGTGAAACTTATCGAAAAATCATTGAAAGGGTGCCGAATGATTTCCCAGTTGTTATTCGAACTCTTGATTTAGGAGCGGACAAAGCTGCTCCATACATGGGATTTCAAAAAGAAGATAATCCATTTTTGGGCTTTCGAGCTATTCGTAGACAGTTGAAACACCCAGCGGTTCTGAAAACTCAAATAAAGGCGATTCTCCTAGCTTCAGAAGGGCGTGAGAATGTTCGACTGTTGTTCCCAATGATTACAGATCTACAAGAAGTTAAGTCTGTCAAAGGCATTTATGAGGAGTGTCGGCAAGAATTGATAGAAGAGGGATATCATGCGCCGCAGCTAAAAATTGGGGTGATGTTTGAGGTACCCGCTGCAATTTTCATTAGCCATAAAATGATGCCAGAAATAGATTTCTGTTCAATTGGTTCAAACGACCTAACACAATATGTATTGGCAGTAGATCGAAATAATACAAATGTATCAAATATTTATGATCCACTGCACCCAGCAGTTCTCCAAATGATTAAACATCTGGTCAAGAATTGTGCAGAAGTAAATATGCCCTTGGAGTTATGCGGAGAGATGGCTTCAGACCCAGACGGTAGTGTCATTCTCGTGGGCTTGGGATTACGCCAACTTTCAATGAGCGCATCTCTGATTCCTTTAGTTAAGGAACGGATGTCAATGTTTACTCTCTCTGATGCAGAAGAGATTGCAGATTTTGCTTTGCATGAAGCGGCGTCAGCCATGGACGTAAGACAGAAAATTGCTCGATTTCATAGGCGGTAAACCCAATGAGAGAGCATCCACAGGTATTCTTATTTTATGGTAATCAAGACCTCCTTATAAATGAGCAGGTACTTGAACTCACCAATAAAATCTTACCAAGTGACACACGTGATCTTGGTTTCCAGCGCTTCAGTGTTGAAGAAATTTTGAAGGGAAGTGAAAATGAAGGCCAACTTAGCGAGTTGATTCAAAGTCTTGAGTCGCTTCCTTTCTTAGAAGAGAGCCGAGTGGTGCGCCTGGACAATATTGAAAGGATAAAGGCTCCAAGAAGTCAAAGTGACAAAAGCAAGGAAACAAGGCTATTTCATGCTGTTTTAAATTTTCTCAACTCACCCTTGGAGAAAACGTTTTTAGTCCTTTGTAGTCAGGCAACTCGCGAAAATGACTTCAGCAAACCTCTTTTAAACGCTTGTAAGAAAAGTGGCAGGGTTCGTAAATTTGTAGCCTATGATAACGAGCAACCAATTGAATGGACGCGTCAACGCGCGCTTGTTAAAGGACTGCGGATTCCTGAAAATGTAGCTATCGAACTAATTCAATTAGTTGGTAACAATCTTAATGATTTGGACCATGAGTTAGAAAAGCTTCACCTCTTGTTCGGGACTGATTCTGTCGTTGAGGCAAATCAAGTTCGTAAGTTTGTCAAGGGTCATAAACACTATTCTGTGTATGCTCTAAGCGAGAGCATTTCAAAGAAAGAACTCGCTCAATCTCTTGAATTTCTTGAAACTCATCTCAAGGAAAATCCAAGAGATGGTGTAAAGCTTTTTGGTGTTCTGACTTCTCAGGTGCGCCGACTTCTACGAGTTAAATATTTTTTGAATGAACGGCTTTCTGAAACAGAAATTTTTTCCAAACTGCGTATCCATCCGTTTCTTGGACGACAACTCCTCCAAAATACGAAAGGCTTCACTCTAACCGAACTCGAGAATATTCAAGTCTATCTTGCTGAGATAGATTTGAGCATCAAGTTCCAACAACAACACGTAAGGCCTCATTTCCAAAATTTACTGGAAAAAATTTGTTTGGGTAATTTCTCTTCAGCGGTCTAGTCTGTCTATCCAAGACAAACCATACGATTCAATAAAATTTAACCCCTTTGACCTTCACACCCAGCCACCAATGCATTTAAGTGTCATTATTATCACTTTAAATGAGGAGAAAAATTTACCCAGAACACTTGAAAGCTTAAGAGAACTTAAACAGTCGAAGCTCGAAATGGAGGTTTTGGTTTTGGATTCAGGCTCAACAGATAGAACCGAGTCGATTGCAAAAGAATCAGGGGCTAAATTTGCTATTCAAAACTGGCTAGGATACTCAAAGCAAAAAAACCATGCCCTGACAATCACTTCAGGAGATTGGCTACTTTTTCTGGATGCTGACGAGGAATTGTCAAAAGAGCTGTCAAGAGAAATCGAATTAGTAGTCCGCTCATCAGATCCGTCAAAAGCCTTTGCGTTAAAACGCAAAACTTTCTATCTAGGCCGCCTGTTGAATTATGCATGGTACCCGGATGTTAAAACACGACTAGTCAATCGTGGTTCTAATCCAGAATGGGTGGGAGAAATTGTTCATGAGGATTTGATTTTGAAAAATTCTGGGGTTTCAATCCTTACTCTTGAGTCACCCCTCATCCATTATTCCTACAGAAATATAAACCATCACTTCGAAAAAACACTGAATTATGCGAAACTTTCAGCAGAAGACTATTCTCAAAAAAACAAGAAATTCCACTACTGGAACCTATTTCTGAATCCGCTTGTTGCCTTTATTCGTCTTTATTTTCTGAGACAAGGATTCCGAGATGGTTTTCCGGGACTGATTGCAGGCTTTAGTACATTTTTTTACACCTTCCTCAAATACGCACTTTTGAAGGAGTTAAATTCCAATCGTCACAACTGATTCACGTCTCCGCTATTACTGAAGCATAACAGATGTCAGCATCTTCACGCCTCTTCGCCATTGACTCGATGGCAATCTTCTACCGTAGTTATTTTGCAATGATTCGGAACCCCTTGATCAACTCAAGAGGTCTGAATACAAGCGGGTTGAGGGGAGTCATTCAGCAAATTCTCAAAATATTAGAGGAAGACAAACCTGAATACTTGGCGGTTGCTTCTGACTCAAGCGAACCAACATTCCGACATGAGAGATTTCCGGCCTACAAGGCGACCCGTGAAAAAATGCCAGAAGATTTGGTGGAGCAACTGCCATATCTACCCAGACTCGTTGAAGCCTTACATTTACCCTACCTGATCCTACCTGGCTACGAAGCTGATGACATCATTGGCACCTTGATGCAATGGTGTTCCAATGCCGATTTGGAAGGTGTCATGGTCACCAGTGACAAAGACTACATGCAGTTAATCACTGATAAAATCACATTACTCAACCATAACGGTGATCGGGTGGGCAAAGCCGGTGTTTTTGAAAAATTTGGGTGTACACCCGAGCAAGTCATCGAAGTTTTAGGACTAATGGGTGATAGCTCCGATAACATTCCTGGTGTGAAAGGAGTAGGTGAGAAAACTGCTATTAAACTAATTCAAGAATTTGGATCTATTCCTTCCGTGTATGAGAATTTAACTAACATCAAGAGTGCTTCCCTCCGCGCAAAATTGGAGACCGATCGCGAGGCTGCCTTTTTTTCACGAGAGTTGGCTACAATTTTCAGAGAAGTCCCCTTGAACATTAAACTCGAGGATTTGAAGCCAAGTGAAATGAAGCTTTCTGATAATGTCGAGTTTCATCAAATCCTTGAAGAACTTGAATTCAACACCCTCTTGAAGCGCCTGACG
>DJYX01000092.1:3509-8890 GCA_002450295.1 Deltaproteobacteria bacterium UBA6967 | reverse complement strand
GGAGCTGCTCTACAGCTGATGATTCCAGAGTTTCTGGGCCAGGCAGTTGATCAAGCCAGCGCACTTTTTGAGGCGGTCAACACAGATTCCTCTGCGGACCTGAGCCCACTCTACTGGACCGCCTTCGTTCTCTTCGCAATTGCATCCGTGCGCGGTATTTTTGGTTTTCTCCATTCTTTCCTAGGAGAAGCCATTGGCCAGCACATGGGCTACGAATTGCGAATGAAGTATTTTGAGCAGCTCTCCAAGCTCTCCTTCGGCTATCACGATCATGTTCACACGGGTGACCTGATCACTCTGGGAATTCTGGATATCGAAGGCATCCGCATCTTCATCAACACAGGCCTACTGAGAATCTTCTTTTTGCTGACGCTACTCGGTGGTGGTCTAACCCTGATGCTGGGCGCCAACCCCTTTCTGACCATGATATCTTTGACCTTTGTACCTTTTCTAGTTTGGCGAGGAACACTCTCGAGTCTAGGACTCCGAAAAAACTGGCTGCAGATTCAAGATCGTCTCTCGCTGTTGACCAAGGTGATGGATGAGAACCTAAACGGCATCAGAGTTGTGCGTGCTTTTCATGCGAGGGACCATGAGTTGAAGAAATATGACGAAGCCGCAGCCAAGGCGCTGGAATTGTTTGATCGACAAATTTTTATCCGCACCTCCAACGACTCGATGATGTCGCTGGCTTTTCTCATCTCGATGACGCTTGTGCTTTGGTTCGGGGGACAGCAGGTCCGTGACGGAGAAATCAGCCTGGGGATGCTTACCGCCTTTCTAGCTTTCATGACGATTCTCCAGCAACCAGTGCGGCAGATTGGGATGTTGATCAACTCCTTTTCTCGGGCGAGTTCCTGTGGAGAGCGGCTGTTTCGAGTGTTGGATTCGGCAGAGTATGTTCAGGAACCAAACTCTTTGCTGGAGATGAATGAACTCGGGGCCTTGGAATTCCGCAATGTCTCTTTCCACTATCCGGGAGAAAATCAGCCAGAAGTCATTCATGATATTTCTTTGAAACTCCAGCCTGGCCAGACTCTTGGAATTGTGGGACCACAAGGTTGCGGCAAGAGTACCCTGGTACAGTTGATCCCCCGCTTTCATGAACCAACCCAGGGAGAGATTTTCTACAACGGTCATCCCTTGAGAGAGTACTCCCTGAAATCGCTCCGAAAATCTATCAGCCTTGTTCAGCAGGACACCTTCCTGTTCACCTCATCCGTCAGCAATAATGTGCTCTATGGAAACCCCTGGGCAGCTAAACCTGATGTGGTCTCTGCAGCAGAGCGAGCCCAACTACATGAACACATCGCCAAGTTGCCGCAGGAATACGACACGTTGATCGGTGAACGAGGTCTGGCACTCTCTGGAGGGCAGCGCCAGCGGTTGAACATCTCCCGATCTCTACTGCTTGGATCTCGGATCCTTGTACTTGATGACTCTACCTCTGCGGTTGATGCCGGCACAGAGAAGAAGATCCGCGAAGCTCTCAAGCAGGGTGCCGATGAGCGATTGACCATCATCATTTCCCACCGGGTTGCCTCACTGATGCATGCAGACCAGATTGTCTATGTGGAAGAGGGAAGAATCATCGAGAAAGGGAATCACGAGGAATTGATGAAGCAGCAGGGCAACTATGCGCGGCTCTATGAATTACAAACCCTGGACTGAGTGGATGCTATGAGCCAAAAAGCGCTGCTGTGGATGAATCGCTACCTTGCTCAGGACCCTCTGCCTCCTGGAGCAGCCGCCCCTCCTCCCGAGGTCAGCGAAGAAGATATGTTTGGAGCTGGCATCAATCACGAGGTGACCAAGCGTTTTTTGGGTTTCATGAAACCCTACCGCCGCTCAGTGATCCTGGCGGTCAGTGCGCTGATGGTCTTTACCCTGACGCAGGTTCTCTTCCCCCTGATCATTCAAATGACCCTCGACGGTGAATTGACCTACTTTGAGAATTTGGATTCCCTGGAACTGGGAGTCCTTCTGTTTGCCGGGGTGGTTGTGGTCAACTTCAGTAGCCAGTTCTGCAGCGAGTGGCTGGTGTCCAGGGTTGCTCAACGGCTACTATTCGATATGCGCCGGGGAATGTTTGAACATCTTCAGCGAGTGTCTCTTTCTTTCATGGACAAGACCGAAACCGGGCGTCTGATGTCCCGTCTACAGGGGGATGTCGGGGCTTTGCAGGAATTCCTCGAGGCCCTGGTCTATGCGATCGGTGATTTGGTTCTACTAATTGGCATCATCTTCGTGTTGCTGGCGATGGATCTGCGTTTAGGAGCAATGACCCTCGCTCTGATGCCGGTGCTGTTGATCATTCGAGTGTATTGGTTGCCACATGCGCGCAAGGCCTTCACTCGGGCTCGAATCACCTCTTCAATCGTCACTGCGACGATGTGTGAAAACATTCGAGGAATCCGCGTGGTTCAGGGAATGACCCGAGAGCGAGTCAATCGCAACCTCTATGAAACCAAGGCCAACGATCACTTCCGCTCTACCGTCCGAGCTGCTGCCATCGCCCAGTTGATGCTGCCCACGGTCGACACGCTGACCGGACTGGCCTTGGGTATCATTGCTCTGGTCGGAGGGAACCTCGTGCTTCAGGGAGAATTGACCGCTGGGGTGATGATCGCCTACATCCTTTATGTGCAACGTTTCTTTGATCCAATTCGCGCTCTCACCCTGCACTACAACGCCTTCCTGCGAGCAATGGCCTCTGGAGAGCGGATTTTTGAAGTGCTGGATGTGCCAATCGGCATCCAAGATCAGCCAGACGCCAAGGAGATTGGGCGCTCCGATGGATCCGTACGCTTTGAAAAGGTCAACTTCGGCTACAATCCCAACTATCCTGTTCTGCACGATATCAACCTGGAGATTCCGGCTGGTCAGACAGTGGCACTGGTCGGACCAACCGGTTGTGGCAAGTCCTCCATTGCTTCGCTGATCCACCGCTTCTACGACAGTTACCAGGGAAGAGTCCTGATTGGCGGACACGACACCCGCAGCCTAACTCAGCAGTGCCTAAGTGACCAAATCGCGATGGTTCTCCAGGACCCCTACCTGTTCTCCACCACGATCTTGGAGAACATTCGCTACAATAAAACCACAGCTACAAACGAAGAAGTGATTCAAGCTTCCAAGATTGTCGGCGCTCACGAATTCATCTCTCGTCTGCCCAAAGGCTATGACACGATGATCGAGGAGCGTGGTTCCAACCTGTCGCTGGGTCAACGACAGTTGATCTCCTTCGCTCGGGCACTGGTAGCCAACAGTCCCTTGCTGATCCTCGATGAAGCGACCGCCTCCATCGATTCCCAGAGTGAAAAACTCTTGCAGGAAGCTCTCAATCGCTTGTTGGAAAACCGTACCGCGGTGATCATCGCTCATCGACTGGCAACCATCCGCAAGGCTGATAAGATCATTGTTCTCCAGGAAGGACGCATCATTGAGACAGGAAATCACCAAGAACTTCTTGCACTCGGGGGACTCTATGCACGACTCTATTCGCTGAACTATGCGTCCTTTGATGACATCCCCGAGGAATTGATCCAGAAGATTATTGCAGAATAAGCCAAAAGCTAACTCACCACTCTAAAAATACCTTATGTCACACTATCGCATTGCTTCCATTCCAGGGGACGGCATTGGCCAGGAAGTCATTCCAGCCGGAATCCAAGTTGCCGAGGTGCTCGCCAAGCGTTTTGGCTTCAGCATCGAATTCAAGCACTTCGACTGGTCCTGCCAAACCTACCTGAACACGGGGACCATGATGCCCAAGGATGGACTCGAGCAATTGCAGTCCTTTGACGCGATCTTTCTCGGAGCCGTTGGCTGGCCAAGTGTCCCGGATCATGTCTCGCTCTGGGGCTTGTTGATTCCGATTCGTCGCCACTTTGACCAGTATGTCAACATCCGCCCCGTTCGCCTGCTCAAGGGCATCCAATCTCCACTGGCCGGGCGGGGCCCTGAAGACATTGATTTTGTGATTGTCCGAGAGAATTGTGAGGGAGAGTACTCGGAATCAGGAGGACGGATCTATGCCGGAACGGAGCAGGAGATCGTGCTGCAGGAGTCCATTTTCACCCGTCATGGAACTGATCGAATTCTGCGCTATGCCTTCGAACTTGCAAAAAAACGGGCTGGTAAACTGACTTCCGCCACCAAGTCGAATGGCATCATTCACTCGATGCCCTTCTGGGATGAACGGGTCAAAGCAATTTCCAGCGAGTATCTAGAGATTGAGGTGAACCAGTTCCACATTGACATCCTCACCGCCCACTTTGTCCTCCACCCGGACTGGTTTGATGTCGTTGTGGGTTCCAACCTGTTCGGGGACATCCTCAGTGACCTAGGACCAGCAATCGCTGGTTCGATCGGCATCGCCCCCTCAGCAAACATCAATCCGCAAGGGACCTATCCCTCGATGTTTGAACCTGTTCATGGGTCCGCCCCAGACATTGCGGGTCAGGGCATTGCCAACCCCACCGCTACCATCTGGACCCTGGCGATGATGCTCGATCATCTCGGTGAAAGTGAGGCCGCCCAAGCCTGTGAAACCGCCATGGAAACGGTGCTGACCTCTGGCCCAGAAGCTCGAACCAAGGATCTTGGAGGGACTGCTTCTACAGAGAGTTGCACGAAGGCCGTTATTCAAGCGCTGGGAACCCTTTGAACACCATCCATCAAGTCAACGTAGAGGTAACCGAACAGGAACCTCTGCGGCGCATCTGGACCTATGTTGGTTATGATGAACCCAACTACCCTTACACTGAGCGGGGAAGAGAACTGCTGGGGAAGTTGGGAAAGTTGCCGGATGGTCCGTATTTCATCCGTTCACCAGTTCTGGGTAAAGGAATCCTCAAATTACAGATGGCCCCGATCTGCCTGAAACACCTCCCGACCTTTCAGGACTTGCCAGTATCGACGGTTCCGGAATCGTGGGTGTGTTCCTGAGTTGTCATCACGATGACTGGAACCAACAGACCAAGTCTACGGTGCATCTCCAAATTCGTAACCTGACCGCCCACAAATACCATCTTCGGCAATGGCTCATTGATCAGACAAATGCCAATTCTTTTCAAAAGTGGACTACACTCGAGAGCCCTCAGCAGCCCAGCGAAGAACAATTGACTCCGCTCAAGGCCGCAGCCCAACCTCAAGCGATCAGCTTGGGAAAATATGAAACTGAAGAGGGTGCCATATCGCTGGAGTTGGTCCTGAAAACTCATAGCGTTTCCCTGCTGGAATTCATACCGCTGCCTTGACATAGTCTGCGAATGTTCGTTTTGAACTTTCTGGACAGCTAGCCCCATAGCCCTCCCATTACTTTCTAAAAATTTAAAATCTATTCTCTCTAAAAAGAATCGTCTACTTTTTTTGACAAA
>DJYX01000092.1:0-3172 GCA_002450295.1 Deltaproteobacteria bacterium UBA6967 | reverse complement strand
CTACTTTTTTTGACAAAAATTACAATTCGACAAAATTGCCCCTTGATCATAAATAAGAAAGGACTTTAACTGGATGTCCTACCCTATAATTGGGGTTTCCAGTGGCGTCTCTTCGGCGTCGCATTATTACCAAAAGGAGATAGCCATGAAAAAACTATTTGGTGCTGCTGTTGCGGCCCTTCTAATTGCAGGAACCGCGAGTCTTGCTTCTGCCAAAGAGTTGCGTCTCTCCCATCAGTGGTCTACCTCTGATGTACGACACAAGGTCGCCCAAATTGTTGCCGATGAAGTTGCCAAGGCCAACGTCGATCTGGAGATCAAGATTTTTCCAACCAAATCTCTTTTCAAACCCCGTGAGCAGTACCGACCTCTCTCCCGTGGTCAACTGGACATGACAGTCTTCCCTCTATCCTATGCTGGTGGTCAGCGTCCTGAATTCAACCTGACACTGATGCCAGGGCTGGTCAAAAACCATGATCATGCAGCTCGTCTAAATCGTTCCGACTTCATGGGCGAATTGGAAAACTTAATGGCAGAAGACGACGTGCGAGTCGTGGTACACGGCTACTTGGCAGGAGGTTTCGTAGGCAAGGATAAGTGCATCACCTCACCAGATGACGTAGTGGGATTGCAAACCCGAGCTGCTGGGAAAGCTTTTGAGCAGATGCTAGCTTCGGCTGGAGCTTCAATTGCCTCAATGGCTTCTTCTGAAATTTACAACGCTATCCAAACTGGGGTACTGCAAGCAGCCAACACGTCCTCTTCCTCCTTCGTTTCATATCGGATCTATGAGCAAGTGAAGTGCTACACGCCAGCGAGTGATGTTGCCTTGTGGTTTATGTACCAGCCACTGCTGATGAATAAATCCACCTATGACGATCTAACATCAGCACAGAAAGCTGCGATTGATGCTGGAGCTGCCAAGGCTGAAGCCTACTATCTGGCAGAAGCCAAGAAGCAGGATGCTGAATCCGTCAAGGTCTTCGAAAAAGCTGGGGTGGAGATTGCTAACATGAGCATGAGTGAGTTTAATGCTTGGCGAGAGATTGCCAAGGCTTCCTCCTACAGCAAATTTGTCTCCGATGTCCCCAACGGCCAGAGACTGTTGGATATGGCCTTAGCTGTCGAATAAGCATTCCTGACTTTAGGAGTCGCAGCTCATGTTGTGGAGATTTCTGTGAGCTGCGACTACCAACTGTTTACTTCCTCCCCATAGTCTGGAAACCAAGCTGATGTCTTCTACTGCTACCAGTAACCCATCTTCTCAGCCTGCGCCACTGGTTCGCTTCTCATATCTACTGTCTACGATCTGTGGAGTCTGCTCTGCAACAATGATTGTGCTCGCTGTCTTGATCACCTGTCAAATGATCTTTGTCCGCGCCATTCTCAATGAATCTACGATCTGGCAAACCGAAGCAGTGGTTTACCTCATGGTCGGAGCCACATTGTTGGGGCTACCCTATGTTCAGCGACTCCGTGGCCATGTGTCGGTAGACCTGCTACCAATGCTGCTTCCTCCCAACATGCGAAAATCATTGATTGCCCTAACCCTGATCGCCAGCATCATCGTGACTGGCATCATGTTGTTCTATGGCTTTGAACAGTGGTACGTTGCTTATGAACGCAACTGGAAATCAGATACCGTATGGGGGGTGCGACTCTGGATTCCCTACCTGGCTTTGCCTGTGGGCTTTGCGGTCTTTCTCATCCAACTGCTGATCGACCTCTATGGGGTTCTCTCTGGAGCCGATGATAGCCTTGAACTGAAAGGACACAGCTGATGGATCCTCTTGTTCTCGGGCTACTGGTAGCCTTTGTCACGATCGCAGTATTGTTCTCTGGGATTTCTGTAGCCAATGGCCTATTGGTGATCTCCGCTGGCTTCCTGCTGGCTTTTGATGGTATTCGGTCACTCGAGTTGTTACCGGAGATCTTCTTTGGCAAGCTCGATAACTTTGCGCTGTTGTCCATCCCGATGTTCATCATTATGGGAGCCTCAATCGCTTCCACCCGGGCTGGGGCCGACCTCTATGAAGCCCTCGACCGCTGGCTGACACGAGTACCCGGAGGTCTTGTGATCTCTAACCTGGGGGCCTGTGCGTTGTTTGCAGCTCTCTCAGGCTCCTCTCCGGCAACTTGTGCTGCCATCGGGAAAATGGGCATTCCAGAAATGCGACAACGTGGTTATCCAGAAGGAGTAGCAGCCGGTTCAATTGCCGCTGGAGGAACACTCGGAATTCTGATTCCTCCCTCGGTCACCATGATTGTCTATGGCATCTCCACAGAGACCTCGATCGGACGGCTGTTCTTGGCTGGAGTCTTCCCAGGGCTGTTGCTGGTAGGCTTGTTCATGGCCTGGTCGCTTTACGGAACCTGGCGCAGTGGGAATCACGCCATCCTCAACACTAACTCTTCCTTTAGCTTACGTCAGAAGTTAGAAGTATTGCCCCGAGTAGTTCCCTTCTTGTTGATTATTCTGGGGGTTTTGGTTGCGATGTACGGCGGCTACGCAACTCCTTCGGAGACCGCTGCAGTTGGTGCACTTCTCTGTCTGGCAGTAGCTATCATCATCTATCGACTTTGGGACCTCAAAGCCCTCTGGGTGGTTTGTCGTGATTCCACCCGTGAGAGCGTGATGATCCTCTTCATCATTGCGGCGGCGGGGGTGTTTTCCTACATGCTCTCGAGCCTCTTCATTACTCAATCCATCGCGTCGTGGATCGGCACCCTTGATGTCAACCGCTGGGTATTGATGTTTTTCATCAATATCTTCTTGTTGATTGCTGGTTTCTTCCTCCCTCCGGTTGCCGTGATCCTGATGGCAGCTCCGATCCTGCTCCCGATTGTCATCTCCGCAGGATTTGATCCGTACTGGTTCGCCGTTGTGCTGACCATCAACATGGAGATCGGCTTGATCTCTCCCCCGGTTGGCTTAAATCTTTACGTGATTAATGGCATCGCACCCGACATCAAGCTGAAGACCATTCTTGTAGGCTCAATCCCCTATGTACTCTGCATGGTGGTAGCGATCATCATCCTGTGCCTGTTTCCCTGGCTGGCTACCGGACTGCCTGATATCGTGCTGGGTCCTGCGGTTTGATTTTGGGCAAGATCAACCAAATGCTTCGTTTGATATCATAAACCCTCGCCCATCGGGAGAGGGGGGACCGGC
>DJYX01000189.1 GCA_002450295.1 Deltaproteobacteria bacterium UBA6967 | reverse complement strand
GAGCTAAGGCCTTTGGTCACCAGTAAGACTCCCTTTCGCGAAATTGATATTCGGCTTCCACATTTACGATTTGCAGCACGCTGCTGGGGTCCAGAGAATGGAATCCCATTCCTAGGAATGCATGGATGGCTGGACAATGCCGCCACCTATGATCACATTGCCCCCCTTCTACCGGAACTGCGACTAGTATCACTGGATTTTCACGGTCATGGTTTTTCAGATCACCTACCTCCTGGCATCGCTTATCATTTTGCAGATTCGGTTGATTTGATGTTCCGTGTTGCAGATCAACTTGGTTGGGAAAAGTTCAATTTAATTGGACACAGCATGGGTGCGGCAGTGGCAGCTTTGATGGCTGGGGTGATTCCTGAAAGAGTTCAAAACATGATTTTGATTGAGGGATTGGGACCTTTCTCAAGGCGCGATAGCTTTGGTCCAAGGGCCCTCAGACTCTCAATAGAAGGTATGAAAAGTGTAGAACGGAAGAGCATGCCTTTGTATCCAGATTTGGAGGCTGCAGTTCAGGCTCGTTACAAGGTTGGTGGGATGAAGTTAGACTCCGTGAGGACTCTGGTTCAACGTGGTGTCAGGATGGTAGAAAATGGCGTGACTTGGGCGTCAGATTCTAGACTCCGTGTAGGCTCTAGAACTTATTTTTCAGAGGAGCAGATCATTGAGTTTTTGAAGCAAATTCGCTGCCCCACCCTTATGATTCATGGGGACTTTTACTTCCAAGAAAATCCTGACTGGCAGCAGAGAATGCGGGCACGCTGCGAGTACGTACCTGATTTGCAGGATGTCCTCCTCCATGGAGGACATCATCTTCACCTAGACAATCCAAAGCCTGTAGCCCAGGCGATTCGCTTTTTCCTCAAAAACAGAATCTGATCGTCTCATTATTGAGGGATATCTCCCACCACCCCTTCAACATAATACATCATGCTGAGTAGGTCTTGATCCGATGGAAATGCACCTGCCGCAATTGCTGTGGAGCCGTCCTGTCCTTTGATAGGTCCTTTAAAGACAACAAACTCACCACTGACAATCTCAGCTTTCTTGGCCATAACCATATCTTGAACGTTCTTTGGGACCATTTTCCCAAATGGTGCCAAGTCGACAGCTCCTGTCTCAATTCCCCACCAATCGCTGGAGGGCTTCCAAGTCCCATTTTTTACTTGGTTATAAATGTGCTCGTAATAAATTCCCCAATTGAAGATATTGGCTGTTAAGTGAGCTTCTGGGCCATAAAGAGTCATATCGGAATCATTGCCAATTGAATAAAGACCTCTCTTTGCAGCTGTCTGTGTCGCTGCAGCTGAATCTGTAGTGATGGTGACGATATCAGCTCCGTTGTCCATCAAGCTATTTGCAGCTGCCCCCTCTTTGGCGGGATCAAACCAAGAGTTCACCCAGATTACCTGAGTAGTAGCTTTTGGATTTACTGACCGAACCCCCAAGGTGAATGCATTGATATGCCGAATGATTTCCGGAATGGGATGAGAACCGATGATCCCAATCTTGTCACTCTTAGTCATCATTCCTGCAACCATCCCTACTAGATACCTTGCTTGGTACATGCGAGCAAAGTAGTTACCCATATTATCATGGGTCCTAAATCCACTGGCATGCATGAAAATTGTGTCGGGGAATTGCTTGGCAACATTCAGGGTAGGATCCATATAACCAAAACTCGTAGTGAAGATAATATCGTATCCCCGACGAGCTAGGTTTCTCAATACACGTTCGGAATCTGTTTCTGGAACGCTTTCGACATAGGTGGTTTCTACACCCATTTTCTCCAGATGCCGACGACCCAAATCGTGTGCGTAAGTCCAGCCTCCATCTCCTACAGGTCCAACATAGATGAAAGCCACTTTGGGATCAGCCGCAGAGGCAAAATTCGGAACCCAGAGCATGAGGGTAACCAATATGGTCAGTAAATGCTTGATCATGAGGCACTTCTCCATTGCACAATGTTGGATGACGAAAGCTAGTGCTTGTCGCCACGAAAGAATGGCAATCCCAGTGCTGCTGGCATAAAAGTCTGCCCCGCCCGGCGATTGCGCACTGTGACCACCGTCAACACAACGATGGTCAACAAATAAGGGAACATTTCCAATATATACGATGGAATCTTCAAACCCATGACCTGGGCTTGAAGTTGGAAAGCAATTGCAGCCCCAAAAAGGTAAGCTCCCCACAAGGCCTTACCTGGATGCCAGAATGCAAAGATGACTAATGCCACTGCAATCCAACCACGACCAGCCGTAAGATCATCTACCCAAAACGAAGTAAGCACCATCGGAAAATAAGCCCCACCAAGACCAATCAGCATCCCGCCAAAAATCACACATAGGAAGCGGATCTTTGCTACTGATAAGCCGAGTGCATCACATACGATCGGAGCTTCACCAACAGAGCGAATCTGCAGTCCCCAGTTTGTGTGAAAAAGCATAAACCACAATCCAGCTACCAAAACATAAGACAGGTAGACCATCCAATCCTGATTAAAGAAGGCACTTCCCAATATTGGTATCAATTCCAATCCTGGAATCGGAATTCTATCTAATGAAGTGACTGTACTTCCAATCAGAGCATCTCCAAAAAGTCCACTTAGGCCCGTTCCAAAAAGGGCTAAAGCCAATCCGGAAGCTATTTGATTCCCTCGAAGGCTGATGCAGACAAAACCATGAAGACCCGATAGTGCTCCAGCGGCCATCATCGCTCCTATCAGAGCTAAGACTTTGGAACCTGTCTGAAGATCCACTACAAAAGTAACCAAGGCACTAACAAGCATTATGCCTTCCATGCCAAGGTGGATTACTCCTGCTCTCTCACTAAGTACACCACCCAATGTTGCAAATAACAAAGGGGTTCCCATGGTAACTGCTGTGGTCAGAATAATGGTCAATATCTCTGGAGTTGTCACAAGGCAACTCTTCTACGAAGTCGATAGCTCAAAAAAAGTTCTGAACCAATCACGGTGAAGAGTAATAACCCCTCAAAAAGATAGACCACCGCAATCGGGAGTTGATATTCAACTTGAAGTAACTCTCCTCCAACAAAGATTACTGCTAGCAGAAATGCAGTTCCAATGACTCCGATTGGATGATTTCTCGCCAGACGGGAGACAATTATGCCTGTGTAGCCATAATTGATAGAGAAATTCTGCTGCAACCTATGGTGAATTCCTGCTACCTCAGTCATACCCGCAAGAGCTGCAACGGCTCCACTTAAAACAAGGACAATGAACAAAAGATTCTTTGTATTGAAACCAGAATAATCTGCTGCCGAAAGATTGTCTCCAGCCACCCTGATTTGGAAGCCAATTGTGGTCGACCTGAGTAAGATCCATGTCAAAACTGCGAGAAGAATTCCAAGAGGCAAACCCCAATGAACCGTTGTGGAACCAATCATTGGTAAGTAGGAAGACTCCCCAAAAGACCGAGTCATTGGGAAATTCAAGGTACTCGGATCTCGCCATGCTCCGTATAAAAGATAATCAGCAAGGCTGATGGCTACATAATTTAATAACAAGGTTGTGATGATTTCATTCACCCCAAACCATGATCGCAACCCAGCTGGAATGGCAGCCCACATGCCCCCAGCAACGAATGTCCCAATCAGAAGAATCGGCAACATGAAATGGGCATCAAGTGATTCGCTGAACTCCAGTGCTAGCCAAGTAGTGGCGATGGCTCCCAGGTAAAGCTGTCCCTCCGCTCCGATGTTCCAAAGATTCAGTTGAGCCGCAATGGCGACCCCCAATCCTGTCAGGAGTAAAGGGGTCATTTTGAGAAACAGATCCTGCCAACCCCATTGATCAAAGAACATTAGGGCACCCACACTTGGATAGGCCTCCATGGGGTTTACCCCCACCATCGCAAGCAGAACGCTACCCAATATCAAGGCAAGCACAATTGAGCCAACTGTAACTGTAACTTGAACGCTCAATGGCGTCTCCAGCCTACGTTCAAGTTCAAACACGATCGATTAGGCCCTTTCGCCTGTCATAAGCAGACCAATTTTCTCAATCTCAGCTTCTTCTTTTGGCATTTCACCCACAATACTCCCTCGGCTAATCACATAGAGGTAATCACTCATTAACAGTAATTCTTCAAGATCCTCTGAAATAAGCAAAATAGCCAATCCATCCGCACGCGCTTGAAGCAATTGATTCTGCAGAAAAGCGGTCGCATGAATATCGAGTCCTCGCACAGGCTGGGCGGCCAGCAAAAATTTCAAAGGCCTGGAAGTTTCTCGGGCCAAAATGACTTTTTGCATATTTCCACCAGATAGCTGGCCAATGGGAGTTCTTTCAGACGCTGCTCTGACATCAAAAGCTCTCATTCGATCTCGGCCAAAAGCAGTGACCTTGTCTCGCTGTAACCATCCTCTGCTTTGAAATCGGTTGTTGTGCAAATCCCTCAAAAGAAAATTTTCTGCGACTTCAAGATGAGGAGCAATACCATAACGTTTTCGGTCCTCTGGGATATAGCCCACACCTTTATGAATCAGTTCTGAAACCGATGCACCTTTTTGCTCCTCGCCAGCAAACTGGTATTCTCCAGTATCCAAACCTCTCAAGCCAACAAGAACTTCTGCAAGAGGTGCCTGTCCACTTCCAGCGACTCCAGCCAAGCCTACAATTTGTCCAGCACGAACTTCCAAATTGATATTTTGCAGCAACCAATGACCAAGTTCATGACGCAATCCAGCGTTTTTCAACCTGACGATAGTTTTATTTTGAGATTGATCTGATGAAGCTTTTGAAGTTTTTGTTTGGACCTCACCCGTTTGAATTGTGCTTTCTCCCATCATCAAACGGGCTAATTCTGAAGGACTGGTCTCGCCTCTATTTCGAGTAGCCTTAACCTTCCCGTGACGCAGAACCGTGATTCGATCGGAGAGTTCGATGACCTCTCTCATCTTGTGTGAGATAAAAAGAATGGATTGTCCATCCTTTTTCATTTGGCGAAGGATTTTGTAAAGCGCCTCTGATTCTTGGGGAGTCAATACAGCAGTGGGTTCATCGAGGATCAAAATCTTGGCTCCCCTAAACAGGACCTTGAGGATTTCAACTTTTTGTTGTTCCCCCACTGAAAGGTCTTGAACGCGCAGATCTGGGTTAAATTCCAGACCATAACGTCTTCCCAATTCCTCAATCTGTTGTCTAACTTTTGATTTCTGTAAGCGAAACGCTTGAGGAGTCCCTAAAATAATATTTTCGGAGACACTGTGATTTGGAATCAGCATAAAATGCTGATGCACCATCCCCACACCCTTTGCGATGGCTTGGGCTGGATTTTTAAGGTGGAGAGGTTTTCCCTCAAGAAACATGGAACCGGAATCTGGAATGTAAAGACCGCTGATAATATTCATCAGCGTTGATTTTCCAGCACCATTTTCACCGAGAATCGTGTGTATTTCACCACGATTTAAAGTAAGGTCGATTTGATCGTTTGCAACAATTCCTGGAAATTCTTTATGGATTTTCTGAAGTTCCAGAACAGGGTTCACTTATGAGTTCTGGTTGCGTTGTAAACTAATCCACCCGTGGTCACATATTTTTCAAGCAGGCGTTTACTCTCCTCCACCATAATTCCCTCTTTCAAACGAATACCTCGTTGCCTCAGAACCCCTTGAATGTTGCTAGGCAAGGG
>DJYX01000138.1 GCA_002450295.1 Deltaproteobacteria bacterium UBA6967 | reverse complement strand
AGTAGCGTTCATAAGAGCTAAAACTCGAACTCAACTGATTTGTAAAAGCGCGGTGTGTGAAAAGGAGGAGCAAAATTTCTTGCAGGAAGAAAAATCCAAGATGAAGAGGCCCTGCGGAAAGTCCAGCCAAATCCAGCTAGTTCTTCTTTTGCCACCAGAGGAGATGGTTTTTCATGGAGGTGTTAAGAATTGTGCTTGCTTCCCGTTCGTCTTGTTGTTACCAAATTGGCTTAATAAAGCTTCATTACTTTCATTGAGAGGGAAAATTTCATGGCAATTAATAATAAGCGAAGTACTAACGGTCAGGGACGGCTCTATGATTCGATTGTTGACACGATCGGCAATACTCCCTGTATTCAAATCAACAAACTAGCTCCGGAAGGAGTGCGGCTCTATGTAAAAGCGGAAGCCTTCAATCCAGCTGCTTCCGTTAAGGATCGCTTGGCGATCAGTATAATCGAAGAAGCTGAAAAGCGGGGTGAGCTGAAGCCAGGACAGACTGTGGTGGAGGCAACCAGCGGGAATACTGGGATTGGCCTTGCGATGGTGTGTGCGGCCAAAGGCTATCCCTTGGTAGTGACAATGGCGGATAGCTTCTCAATCGAAAGACGAAAGTTGATGCGTTTTCTGGGAGCAAAAGTTGTTCTTACACCGAGAGCGCAAAAAGGCTTCGGGATGTACAAGAAAGCAGTGGAACTCGCAGAAGCCAACGGATGGTTCTTGGCTCACCAGTTTGAGACCAAGGACAACGCTGATATCCATGAAAATACGACGGCCCAAGAGATCATGGCTGATTTTGTTGGAGAGCGCCTGGACTATTGGGTCACTGGGTATGGTACCGGTGGAACGGTCACTGGTGTTGCTCGGGTACTGCGCCGGGAACGTCCAGAAACAAAAATCATCCTCAGTGAGCCGGCCAACGCTCAGATTGTTGGTAGTGGGCATGTTCAACAACGTGAAGCAGATGGTTCTCCTGCTGTGAGTCACCCTCACTTTGAACCACATCCAATCCAAGGTTGGACACCAGACTTCATCCCACTGGTACTACAAGAATCGATCGATAATAAACTGTTTGATGAATTGATTCCTGTTGCTGGGGCAGCAGGCATTGAATGGTCTCGTAAGCTAGCTGCCCAGGAGGGAATCTTCACTGGGATTTCGGGCGGTTCATCTTTTGCCGTTGCGATTCAGATTGCTCAGCAAGCAGAGCCTGGATCTGTCATTCTCTGCATGCTAGCAGATACTGGAGAGCGGTATCTCTCGTCTCCACTTTTTGAAGGGATCAGCGAAGATATGACGGAGGAGGAGGAGGCTCTTTCAAAGTCTACTCCCAGTTACCAGATGCCTGAAGCTTGAAAGGATTACTGATCTTAAAATCAGCATTGCTCTGCCATTCCGGGGGAGATCGGTTTGTTCTTTGCTCGCTTACCGTAGAACTAAAAGCGTGGATTTCTGACGCGGTGCAATCCAACAATTTATCCATTCAACAGGACACCTCATGAAAAGGACAATCCTTGTTTTCCTTAGCTTTTGGCTAGGTACGATAGCCTGGGCCTTCAATCAGGCGCACTTTGATCGGTTGATGCAGACCAAACGCTGCCTGGAATGTGATCTTTCAGACCTGAATTTGAGAAATGAGAATCTGAAGGGTGCCGTGCTGGTTGATAGCAACCTGCAGCGCGCAAACCTATGGGATGTGGATTTGCAGATTGCTTTCCTCCAACGAGTGAACTTTCAGAAGAGTTATTTGCAAGGTGCCAAGCTGATGGGAGCCGATCTGCAGAATGCAAATTTTCAGGGAGCCGATCTACGTGGAGCTGATTTACAAGGTGCCAATCTTCAAGGGGCAAACTTTGATGGTGCCAACTTGGAAAGAGCAAAACTCACTGGGGCGCTAATGCTCGGGGCCAAACTCTGCAACACTATTCTCCCAAATGGTGCTGCGGAGTATAGTGGTTGTGTGCTGAGCAATCGCTAATCAGAATATTTGATCTCAAAAATTGACTCAGCGCTGAAGCAAGGCATCCACAACATCCTTTGAAAGGAGTCATCAAATGGAATATCGTCCTTTGGGCCGAACAGGTCTTCATGTTTCAACGATCTGCCTGGGAACCATGACTTGGGGTGGTCGAGGTCGTTGGGAAGCCATTGGGCGTGTTGGTCAGGACGAAGTTAACGATCAACTAAAACGTGCGGTTGAGGCTGGTGTTAATTTCATCGATACCGCCAATGTCTACCATGAAGGCTGGAGTGAAGAGCTACTGGGTCAAGCTATTCGGGATACCGGCATTTCTCGCGAAGACCTAGTGATTGCCACCAAGGTTCGGGGACGTATGCGATCTGGTATCAATGGCATGGGATTGACACGGGTCCATATTCATCATGAGGTAGACGCTTCCTTACGAAGGCTCGGCTTGGATCACATTGATCTCTACCAAATTCATGGACTAGACCCACTGACACCTATTGATGAGACGTTGTGTGCTTTGGATGACTTGGTGCGAAGTGGCAAGGTCCGCTACATTGGAATTTCCAATCAGGCAGCTTGGCGCATTGCTAAAGCCAATGAGATTGCCAGAGCCAATCGCTGGAGTCGATTTGAGTCAGTGCAAGCCTACTACACTTTGGCAGGACGGGACCTGGAACGTGAGGTTTTACCCATGTGCCGCGAAGAATCACTTGGGGTAATGGTCTGGAGTCCTCTCGCTGGAGGTTTGCTCAGTGGTAAGTTTGACAGAAACAGCGATGGTCCGGAAGGAGCCCGACGGACTAGTTTTGATTTTCCACCCGTGGATCGGGAGCGTGCGTTCAATGTAGTGGATGTGATGCGACCAATTGCTGAGGCCCATGATTGTAGCGTAGCTCGCATTGCTCAAGCTTGGTTGCTTCAACAACCAGGCATCACAAGTGTCATCATTGGCGCCAAGACCATGGAGCAGCTTGAGGATAATTTACAGGCAGCTGATCTCACTCTGACTTCAGCAGAACTGGAGATTCTGGACTCTGCCAGTGCACTCCCCGTTGAATATCCCGCTTGGATGGAAACCTTCCAAAATCGAGATCGTATGGTGCTTCCAGACTAAAGTTGGTGAATTTACTCGCCTACCATATGTGGCCCAAGAAACTCTGAGGCCACACCGATAGTATTCTTCAACCAAGGAGTGATTTGACTAGTCCCTGCCAGCGAATCTTCCCATAAGGTAGTCCAATCAGTCGAGCCAGCCAATTTGGTTGTTCCTCTGGAGATAGAGAAGCAATTTCTTGCTGAGCAATCGAGACCCGAATTGGTAGTCTAAGTATGTCCAAGTTAAGCGCCATTGCCTGACGGTGTTGCATCAGGAACTTCCAGGAAGGCTGAAGTTTACGAAGAGTAGCCAACCTTGTGAACTGGAGATGAATCCCAGACCCTTCGCCGACAAGAATCAACTGATCCTGTTCACTTTCCACGATTTCGATCCGGCCTTCAAACTCCAGATGACTCATTGCTTCACATCACGGGTACGGATTTTCAGGGTTCCATTGATTTTCCAGTGTCCATGCTCTGCATCTTTGCCCACTCCGCTAGGAGCCCAGACTTCCATATTCTCAAACTCATAGGTGATCTCTGCGTTGCGACCGGTCAACTTGTCGTATAGATCAATTGCCAGTTCTGCCCATGATTGTGTGTGTTTCGATTCTGCCATGACGCTCCTTGCGTTGAGGTGACTAGGTTTGGGTCATCGAAGGCCAAAATCTATGACTTCCTGCGATGTACCAGTTCTGCTGCGTTAGAGTACGGAACAGTTTTCACAAAAATGATAGCGACCAAGATGTTTTTCTTCAATCTTTAAGGGATATAGGGTCTCCAGAAATAAGACGAATCACTTTCTCCTTTAGAAATTTGAAACATCTATGCGGTAGGAAACACGATGATTTTTCCTTATTTGATCCCGTCTACCTTCCGTAGAGTTTCAGAATTTATCTTGTTCTCTGAAAAACGATCAGACTACACTCACCCAAAATAATCTCTCTACAATTTCTGCCTCATTCTCAATATTTATGTCGGAAACTAATCCGATCAACGAATGGAGCCTTGGGAATTCTCAACGTCGTCCAAGCCAGTTGATTAGCCTCGAAATTCTCAAACCACTCCAGAAGCGACAGGATAATCAGGGGTTGCTTTTTTTAATTGTGCACCTGGGATTGCTTGTCCTGACGGGGTACGTTCTTCAACTAACGATGGAAACCCCGTGGCTGATTTTTGGATTGGTGCTCCATGGCGTTGTTCTGGTTCACCTTTTCGCTCCCTTCCATGAGGCAACTCATCAAAGTGCGTTTTTGACTCGTTGGCTGAATCAGGTAGTGGCTTGGTTTACAGGACTGGTGATTATGATCCCTCCGCTGTACTTCAAGCTGGAGCATGCAGCTCATCACACCTATACCCAGCATCCTGAAAAAGATCCGGAAAGCATCCCACAAGCGCGGACCTTCTGGGGATATTGGTACTACCTCACGGCAATCCCCTACTTCAAGGGAGTGTTAAAAAATCTAGTACGTCATCCACAAGGTCAATTTTCTGAGCTGGAACAGTCTTTCATTCCAGAGCGTCTTCGCGAGAAAGTTCAGCGCGAAGCACAAGGGATGCTACTGTTCTATCTCTTGCTGCTGGGTGGAAGCTTGCTTTCAGGCAGCGCTCTACTGTTCTGGTACTGGCTTTTACCGAGAATTCTTGCAGAGCCTGTGATGCGCTTGATGCGGATTTCAGAGCATGGAGGCTGTCCTTGGATTGCTGATCTGTTACGGAATACTCGGACAACATTGACTCTGCATCCGATACGCTGGCTCGCTTGGAACATGACCTTTCACGCGGAACATCACGCGTTTCCCAACATTCCATTTCACGCACTGCCAGCTCTGCATCAACATCTAAAATCACATTTGGAAAATGTTGATCAGGGATACTTGTTCAGCCATCGAAAATTAATCCAGCAACTGTATCGACAAGATCACTCTCCTGTAATTTAAAACCAATCTCTACGTCTCTATGAGCTACGCAGCAGCTAAAACGATCACAATTGACGAAATCCCGGTAATTGACGTACACCCCTTGCGTTCTGGCAACCGTCAAGCGATGCAGGAGGTTGCTCGACAACTTCGCCAAGCGGCAGAGGGGATTGGCTTTTTTTACATCCGCAATCATTGCATTCCTTCTCAGGTGATCCAGCAGGCATATGCAGCGACAAAACAGTTGTTTCAACAGCCGAAAGATTGGAAAAACCAGCTGAAGATCAACCATAACCACCATGGATTCCTAGCAGTCGGCCAAGCTAAGATGGAAAAAGCCACAAGAGTAGATTTGAAAGAGAGCTTCGTTTGGGGATTAGATCTACCATCTGAACACCCCGATCTGACGGAGGAAAATCCTTTTTTGGGCAGAAACCAATGGCCTTCACAAATGCCTGAATTCAGAGCATCTGTTTATCCTTTTTTTGAAGCAGGTCTAGAATGTGGGAAAGAGATGATGCGGGCTTTTGCCCTGAGTCTTGATCTACCAGAAGAAGTTTTTCTGCAAGCGACTAATCAACCAATCGCCCGTAGTTCCGTGATTTACTATCCACCTCAATCGTCAGACCTTGGTGAAACTCAGTTTGGCGTGGCACCCCACACAGATTACGGATGTCTGACTTTACTCTGGCAGGATTCAGTGGGTGGTTTGGAAGTGCAGACTAGGCAAGGAGAGTGGGTCACAGCTCATCCATTAGAAGATACTCTGGTGGTCAACGTGGGAGATCTGCTTTCTCGTTGGACGAACAACGCCTTTCAGTCAACTCTGCATCGAGTGATCAACCGAAAAAATGTAGAGCGCTACTCAATGGCGATTGCTTGGGATCCAAACTTCGAAACACTGGTTGATCCAGCAGAGGTTTTTCCGGAATCAGAGTCGGTACAGTATGAACCTGTACAATGCGGAGATTATGTGTTGTCGCGATTCGATGCGTCCTTCAGCTACAGAAAGGCAGCGGAGTCAGCATGAGCGAACTTCGTAAACCGCCCTCCCGTTCGGTCAAATGGTGGAATTCTCGTTGGTTTGACGTCAGTCAGTTAGTACTATTCTTCGGTGCCTTGATCTGGCTCACGCTCAATGGTGCCGCCCAGATGGGATACAACTGGCAGTGGTATCGGCTGCCCAAGTATTTTTGGAAGGTCATTGACGGCGAGTTGATCTGGGGACCTCTGATGGATGGTCTCTTCGTAACCCTGGAGATTGGGCTCTACGGAATCATCATTACTTTGCTGATCGGACTAACGACCGCCATGTTGCGCATGTCCCAATCCAGGATTGGGAATCTGGTTGCACAAGTCTATCTGGAGGTGATTCGCAACACGCCGTTACTTGTGCAAATGTATGTGTTCTACTTTGTCTTTGCGCCGATTCTGGAGATTCCCAGATTTTGGGTTGGAGTTCTCTGCATCTCTTTTTTTGAGGGAACCTTCGCTTCAGAAATCATCCGAGCGGGTATCCTGAGTGTGCAAAGAGGACAATGGGAGGCCAGTACCAGCGTTGGATTATCCCGCTGGAACACCTATCGATACATTGTACTGCCGCAAGCAGTGCCATTGATGTTGCCTCCATTAACTGGAGTGCTGATCAACCTTATCAAACATTCAGCCATCGTCAGTGTGATTGCTGTCTTTGATTTGACGACCCAGGGACTGGACATCATTGCAGATACCTTCATGAGCTTTGAGATCTGGCTAACGGTAGCTGCGATGTATCTGGGAATCACGATTGTGCTCTCTCTGTTGGTGAGCATTCTCGAATGGAGAGTTCGTGGTCGTCACTGAACCCAGGCGGCTTGGGGTTTAACAAGCTTCCTGAGAGCTTTCGTACGTTGCGAAAGCGTTTTTGTAGCGGGCTTCCTGGGGAGAGTAGCCTACCTCCAGATTCGTTGACAGATTGCCTGACAACGATTTAACCACTCTTTTAAAAGAGGACGAATGAAAGTCTTGAAAACTTCACTAACTCTTCTGTTAGGCCTATTGCTGATGCTACCTGCATATACAGGTGCTTTGGCTGGAGAGACTCAACAACAGCTGACTTCTGAAAGCGTTATCGAGACGATCAAGAAGCGCGGCAAGTTAATGGTTGGCATGTCCACCTTTGTGCCTTGGGCGATGCGCAACAAGCAGGGTGATTTGATCGGTTTTGAGATTGATGTTGCCAAGAAGGTTGCTGAAGACATGGGCGTTGACATTGAGTTTGTACCCACGCAGTGGTCCGGTATTATTCCCGCACTAATTGCTGGAAAATTCGATGTGATCATTGGTGGAATGAGTGTCACTCCTCAGCGTAATCTCACCATCAACTTCACCGCTCCCTATGCTCACTCTGGGATGGGGATTGCTGCCAGTAAGAAACTAGCTGGTGATTTTGCTTGGCCAGAAGGGTTCAATCGCTCTGATGTGATCTTTGTTTGTCGACGTGGGGTCACGCCATGTACAGATGCAGTTGAGAAAATATGGCCGAAAGCCAAGATTCGGCAGTTTGACGACGATACGATGGCCTTTCAGGAAGTTGTGAACGGGAACGCTCACGCCACGCTCTCCAGCCATCCAAAGCCAGTAAAGTTTACTTATCGTTATCCTGACGCACTCTATATGCCGACCACAGAAAATCTGTCCCGTGGAGACGAGGCATTTGGTATTCGCAAGGGAGATCCCGATGCGATGAACTTCTTCTCCAACTGGATCATGGTCAACACCAGTAACGGGTGGCTCGAAAAGCGCCATCACTACTGGTTCAAGACGATGGACTGGGCAGATCAAGTCGATCAACAGTAATTTATTGAACTCTGGTGGGGGAAGATCCTATAGAAAGCTTCTCCCGCCAGTGTATTTGATCGCATGTCTCGATCTACCTCGCGCTATCGCTGGTCTTGGGTGGACTCAGTCGTTCTGTTGGGAATTATTGGGTTTTTTGGTTTCATCGGCTACCGGGTCAACACCGTGTTGGTCTACCAATGGGACTGGGGCTTCCTACCCGGTTACTTGTTCCGCTGGGACGAAGAAACCCAATCACT
>DJYX01000233.1:4851-7917 GCA_002450295.1 Deltaproteobacteria bacterium UBA6967 | reverse complement strand
TCTGCACAGAAAGCTGTGGTGTTCAAACCCAATCCCAGCGCTGCTGCTGCGAACGCATCAATATCAAATGGCGAGATGATTGGGAAAGCAAAGTAGAACCACATGATCTGGACGAGTGCCGGGGTATTGCGAAAGATTTCCACAAAGACACTCGCCGGAAAGTTGACCCAGCGATTATGGGAATAACGTCCCAATCCAACAAAAAAACCAAAAAATAGGCCAGTTATCAGAGTAAGTAGACCCAGCTTCAACGTATTGAGTAAGCCCTGTGATAGCAGTGGCCAACTAGCAAATACGGTCTGGAAGTCCCAAACATGATCCATCAGTGCACTGTGCCTTCGCCAGTCTTGCCCAGCTGACGCTCAATGTGCTTGACCAGCAGAGAGGTGGGAAACAAAACAATGAAATAGAGTCCGGCCGCCACTGTGAAGACCTCTAATGGTCGATAGGTTGACTGAGCAATGTTATTCGCCTGATAAAGGAGATCTGCATAAGATACCGTGGCAACCAACGTCGTAGTCTTCATCAATTCAATCACACGTTCCAAAAACGCAGGGATCATACGTTTGACTGCCTGGGGGAGAATGATTCTGCGCATCGACTCCAGATAGCTCATTCCGATAGCCCGGGCTGCTTCCCACTGTCCACTTTCAATGGAAACAATTCCACCACGGAACACTTCAGCAAAAAAAGCAGAGGATTGAATTGAGAAGGTCACCAAAGAAGCTCGAAAGGGATCCATCTCAATACCGGAGAGCATCGGCAAGGCAAAGAAAAACCAAAACAACTGAACGATCGGTGGTGTGGTTCGAAAGAACTCAATCAGTACCCCCACAGAGACCCTGAGCCACTTGTATGTACTCAACCGAAGAATTGCTGCAAGCAGACCGAGTGGAATCCCAAATAGAAGTGCCCCACCGGTGATCTTCAATGTGTTCAGCAGACCTGCTAGTAACAGATCCAACTGGTTGAAAACTACTCCAAACTCCCAAACATAGTCCATCAACAACACCTAAGATCAACAGATAAAGCTTCCCAAGAATGTGCTCACTTTAGAAAGTGAACTTCGCACAGCAGCCGGCAGATCGCAACCAGAAAGCTTCAACAAGGCCTGCCACTTTTACTAGGGAAAATCCCTACGAGAAGCGGCATACTCAATCCTATTAATTAAAAAATATCAATAGTTTCGTTTGTTAACATGAGGAGTACCTGCTTCTTTCAGGAAGAAAATAAATTAACTTGAAATTTGGTATTACAAAAATGATATTCCCTAAATTTTCTAATCTTGTTTGACAAAAATTTATTTTTGGTAACTCAAAAATCAGTAGTAAATGATATATTCTTGAGGATAAACACCAAGGTTTGTATGAATCAGTCAGTGCGTGTCAAACGAAAATTAAAGGCTTAAAGGAGAATGGAATCAGAGAGAACGTCAGAGGTAGTAGCAGATTCACTGATTAAGGAGATCAAAGGAAACTACCTCGCGATTGGTGCGACCCTCCCAACAGAGCGGGAACTTTGTGATCGTTTTAGTGCGTCTCGTCCCACCATTCGGGAAGCTCTGCGTATCATGGAATTCAAGGGATACCTACGACAAGCTTCCAATAAACGCCCTGTCGCTGAAAAACCGACCATTCAGAAAATTCTGAAGTACACCGCCGAAAACTTGAAAGAGATTCTTGATGATACCGACAGCCAAGCCTACCTGGAGCAAATGCGCCAATTCATTGAGGTGGGAGCCCTACGAACTGTTATTGAAAGTTCCTCCGAGGTGAACCTGGCTCGCATTCATAAGGCCCTGGTTGAGTGCCATCATGCAATTGGTAATCAGAAGACTTTTGCAGAAGCCGATATTGCGTTTCACCGAGCGATTGTCAAAGTGGTGGACAATCCCATCATGCTGAACCTACACGATATGTTCATTCGTAATTTATTATTCAGCCGACCGCCTGTCAGTAACCAGAATGAACACGACACAATGGTTTATCAGGAGCACAAAAGCATTTATGAAGCGATCCTCAGGAAAGACGCAGAGGCCGCAATGGTGGTTATGAACCAGCATCTCCATCGTTCCTATAAAATCCGACTTCAAGTTCCATCGGTTGAATAAGGATGAGGGCTATTTCTGAAGAGCAAATCGAGTCATTCAAAGCAGATGGGTATCTTCACTTACCTCGCTATTTGGAAGAATCAGCGCTCGACGCTACCAAGCAGGCGCTCAAGAAGGTGATGGATAAGATCAACACCTTTCGCAGTGAAGAAATCTATTATGAGGACAAGGCAGACCCAACCTCACTGAAGCAAATCCAGCATCTGGAAAACAAGGAAGAGTTCTTTCAGCAATTGATTTCCGTAGGAACAGTCTATGAGCTAGCCCAAGAGCTTCTCCAAGAAGAGCCGATTCCAAAAAATATTCAGTATTTCAACAAACCACCAAAGCACAGTTCGGCCACTCCTGCACATCAAGATGGCTATTATTTCATGCTCAACCCTTGTCGGGCTCTGACCATGTGGCTGGCTCTGGAGGAAGTAGATGAATCAAATGGCTGTATCAGTTATGTGAGGTCATCTCACCGGCTTGGAGTGAGGAAGCATCAGCGTACCAAAACCTTGGGATTCAGCCAGGGAATTGCTGACTTCCCCAGTCCTGAAGACCAAGCCCAACTAGTGAAAATCAAAGCTCAACCGGGCGATTTACTAGTACACGACGCCATGACGATTCATTCAGCGGACAAGAATCGGTCTACCCGTACCAGGAAAGCCATCGGATTCATCTACTACGCAGCGAGTGCGAAAGTGGATGAGGTAGCCCATGCTGCCTATCAACAACAACTCGCCAATGACCTCCGCGAGGAGAACAAGATCTGAGATTCTTCCAATGACCTTAAAGATCAATCATCCATCCTTCTTTTGAAAAGAGCCCCTTATGAGAAAAAGCAAAACTCTCGCGAAGTGGAAGAATCAACAGCCTGCCAAATTTTGTGCACTGCAGCACTACGTGCCTTCATTCTTGAAACATGCTGCCGTTTTTGGCTATGACTGCATCTGGCTAGATCTGGAGCACCG
>DJYX01000233.1:0-4464 GCA_002450295.1 Deltaproteobacteria bacterium UBA6967 | reverse complement strand
GATATTGATGTGATGGTGCGACCCAGCACGCTGGAGAAAAGTAAGTTGTACCGCTATCTGGAGGATGGGGCCGCAGGGCTAATGATTCCCCACGTTTCTGACGCAGAAAAAGCGCAAAATCTGGTCAATGCTGTAAAATTCCCCCCACTGGGTGATCGTGGGATTGATGGAGCCGGCTTGGACTGTGGATTCATGGTAGATTTTCATGAACAAGAAAATTTCGACTATACCAATCTGGTCAACCAAGAGACTTTTTTAGTGGTTCAGATTGAAACTCCAGCTGCAGTCGAAAACATCGATACGATCGCTTCTGTCAAGGGTGTGGATGCTCTCTTCATCGGTATTGGAGATCTGGGTCTACGCTACAAACACATGGAGAATCCGAACACCCTGGACGAAGTTGACATCATCATCAGTAAGGCTGCAAAAAAATATGGTATCCATTGGGGTCGTCCTATCCGTAACGAAGAAGACGCCAAGAGAGCTCTGGCGTTAGGTTGCCAGATCTTCCCATTTGCTGGAGATTTTGAACTGATCATGGACGGGCTGCGTAGTCGAGCAAAGCAACTTGGTCAGATTTTTGGTGAGTAGCTTAGTTCTGGATAAAATATTTCTAACATTATCCCTGCTCAAAATATGGCTCTGACATCAAACAAGTAAACAGAACCATACTGCGCTAAATAAAATGACCCAACTCATCATTGGTACAGCCCAATTCGGTATGAACTACGGTATTGCCAATTCAACAGGTCAACCAAGTGAGAAAACAATTAGAGAAATCATTGAATGTGCAACAACAAATGAAATTCTCTACTATGATACAGCGATTTCTTATGGGAGTAGTGAAGAAGTCTTAGGAAAGATTTTTGGTGAGTTGGGAATTCATCAGCAAGTTAAGGTCTTTACCAAAATTCCAAAACGAACAAAAACAGATTCACAAGCATCAATTGATGATTCTGTAAAAAAATCAATTAACAGGCTAAAAACAGATCATTTATTTGGCCTTCTACTACACAATGAATCAGATTATTTGTATTTGGAAGAATTGAGAAAAATCAAAGAAGCAGGTCTTTGCAAGCACATTGGGTTATCCACTGGACATGATCCTTCATTCAATAGTGAAATCTTGAAAAACGAGAATTTAGGGTTGCTTCAAATACCAGCGAATCTTTTGGATCGTAGAAATCTTGTTCCAAATATTCTGGATAACACTGCAGAAAAGCAAATCATTGTTCGGAGCATTTATCTACAGGGACTATTTTCAATTATGCCGCAGGTTCTCTCTGTATTTCATAGACCGTTGAGATCCTTACTTGAGCAACTCAATCAGATTGCTCAAAATTTTGGAATGGGTATTCATGAATTAGCCCTGCGATATATTCTATCTTACTTACCAAGTTATGTCGTTCTTGGTGCGGAATCACTCCTGCAGTTTCAGAACAATTTAGCTTGGTTCAAGCGAGGTCCCTTAGATAGAGATATACTAAAAAGAATCAACGCAGTCTCATACGATTTGGATTTTCAGCTAATCACCCCACATCTGTGGCCCAAGTGAGAGCACTATGAGTTTAGATATTGCTCAACTCAAAGAATCATTTCAACAAAACGGTTATGTTGTCGTTCCAAATTTTTTGGACACTAATGAACTAAAAACTGTGCAAATAAACCTTGAAAGGCTGATCGAAATCACTCATCAAAAACGTAATTATGAGCATGCGTTTTATGCCAACAAGCATGACAAAAGCTCGCTGAAGCAACTCCATCGCATTGAAGAAGATGATTTTTTCAAAAGCTATTCAACCAACTCGAAGTGGAGTTCCTTAGCTAGTACTTTACTAAATGAGAAAGTTGAACCTGCATTGGCGTTGGAGTGGTTCAACAAACCACCCAATTATTTTCACGAGACACCACCTCATCAGGATAATTTTTATTTTTGTTTTGAGCCTCCTCAGGCACTCACAATCTGGTTGGCCCTAGACCATGCAGACCAACGGACCGGATGCTTGCACTTCATTCCAGGCTCTCATTTACAGGGTATCCGACCCCATCGGCTCTCGAACAATCTAGGATTCTCCCAAACGATTGTGGATTTCACCGAAAAAGATCAACGAACTGGAGTTGCCATCACTGCAAATCCTGGAGATGCCGTTATTCATCACGCAGAGACGATCCATTGGGCCGGCAGTAACCAAACCACAGACCGAAACCGAGCTGCTCTAGCGATGGTGTTTAAATCCAGCACTTGTCAGCGCAATCAGCAAAGATTTGAGGCCTATCAACAAAGTGCAAAACCATTCATTCAACAAGAGCTTCGTTTGGCAGAGGTTGTTGAATGAGCAGCATCCAAAATGGAAGCAAAACCATCCAACAATTGTTTGATCTCACCGATACCGTGAGCTTGGTGACTGGTGCCTGTGGCCACTTGGGGAAAGCTCTTGCGCAGGGCTTGGCCGAAGCTGGTTCGAGTGTGGTGGTCAGTAGTCGTGAGGAGGATAAAGCTGTTCAATTTGCTCAGCAATTGCCAAGACCAGTGCAGCAGACTCACTTGGGAATTCAGTTGGATCAATTGGATGAGACTTCCCGTCAGGCTGGGGTTCAAAGAGTTCAAGCAGAATACGGAAGGATTGATACGTTGATCAACAACGGTCACTTCCCACTTTCTGCCGACCTGAATTCAGTCACAGAAGAAGAATTCAAGGTTCAATTGTCCAATGCTTCAGCCTACTTTTTCCTGGCAAAGGCTATCTGTGATTTGGCGGTTGCCCAACAACGGCAGGCTTCGATCATTATGCTGGGTTCCATGTATGGTTCCGTGGGGTCGTATCCTGATGCGTATGAGGGTGTTTCTCCAGCTAGTCCTGTGGCCTATCACACCTTGAAAGGAGGCATTCTGCAGATGACGCGACACTTGGCAGTCTATTGGGCTTCCAAGGGAGTTCGGGTCAACAGTCTGAGCCCTGGTCCATTTCCAGCTCCCAGTGCTCCCAGGGGGATGGTGCAGCGCCTTGAAAAGAAAAGCCCAATGAAACGTATGGGTAAACCAGATGAATTGAAAGGAGCTGTTGTGTTTCTGGCTAGTCAAGCCAGCAGTTACATGACCGGACAAAATCTTGTCATCGATGGAGGCTGGACCGCATGGTAGCGCTTTCTACAGCACAACATCAGCTATTGGATCCGAGTCAACATGTATTCACTGCCACAGACCAGCAGGTTGTGCAGACACTCTCTGATTTTTTGCCGAATCGCATCATTGATATCCACACGCACTTGTACAGCCTGACTGATTCACAAAAAACACCCACAACCGTCGAAGCAGATGGCGTGACGCTTCGCTCAACCATGAGTCATTGGCTGGAGCAGCGAGTAGAGCAGTACCTTTCTTTTCCATTTCCGCTGAAAGACCTGCCTTTTGCTGCAGCCAATGAACACATTTTTCAGGAATCGCATAAGCACGATTTTGTTCATGGATTGATGATCATTAGACCAACTGATGATCCAGATCAAGTACGTGAAACTGTACAGCAGCATTCCTTCCGTGGCTTCAAGTGCTACCACCACTACGCCTCTCGCAGCGATACCTTTGATGCAGACATCGAAGAGTTCCTACCTGACTGGGCCTGGGAGATCGCTGATCAACAGAATCTGATCATCATGCTGCACCTGGTGAAAGCGCAGGCGCTGAGTGATCCAAACAACCTGAGCTACTTACACGATCGGCTATCTCGCTTCAAGAATGCCAAATTGGTTCTGGCTCACTGTGCCCGGGGATTTGCTGCCAAGAATACAATAGAGGGACTGAACGCAGTACGACAGTTTGAGAACGTCTTTTTTGATAGCTCTGCGGTCTGTGAACCAACCTCCATGGAAGCGATCATCCGCGCAACCGGCATCACTCGGCTGATGTACGGCTCGGATTATCCTGTTTCCCAAATGCGAGGAAAAGCTATCAGCCTCGCCAATGGCTTCAGGTGGTTGAACCAAAATTCGTCAACTGGTCAGGATTCTTCTTTTGGAGAATTCACGCTGGTGGGCATTGAGTCCTTGCTAGCAATGCAGGTTGCCGCGCAGCTATGCTCGCTAAAAGATTCCGATCTAGAATATATCTTTTACAAAAATGCCTCCCACCTGTTAGGTTTAGGCGCGTCCTATGAGAGCAAACACAACCTGGAGCAATATGAATTGGCAAAAACTATGATTCCTGGAGGTACTCAACTGCTCAGCAAAAAACCTGAGTTGATGGCACCCAGCTACTGGCCTGCCTACTACACCCAGGCAACAGGTTGTGAGATAATTGATGAGAGTGGAAACCGTTTTCTTGACATGGCTTCCAACGCGGTGCTCTCCTGCCTACTTGGATACGCTGATGCTGATGTGAACAACGCTGTGCTACGCCGAGTTCAATTGGGTTCCATGTCTTCCTTGTCCAACTATGATGAAGTTCGGTTGGCAGAGCGCCTGCTGGAG
>DJYX01000109.1:2825-3417 GCA_002450295.1 Deltaproteobacteria bacterium UBA6967 | reverse complement strand
CGTTATACTCGGTCGCTTGTATCGCATTCTACCTGGTTGGATACAACTTGATGTATGGCGAAGGTAACGCAGTGATGGGTTCAGGCTTCGCTCTGTCGGGAACTTCATCAGAGAGTCACAGTCTACTCTCCGATTTCTTCTTCCAAGTGGTTTTTGTAGCAACAGCGGCTTCAATTGTTTCAGGAACACTAGCTGAGCGAATCCGCTTTTGGCCGTTTCTAGCTTTCACACTAGTTCTGACGGCATTCATCTACCCAATTCAGGGGCACTGGAGTTGGGGTGGAACAGCCTTAGGTGGCTTGATGGACGGTTTCAGCGACTTTGCGGGATCAACCATCGTCCATTCCGTTGGGGGTTGGGCAGCTTTGGCAGGAGCAATTCTACTTGGTGCCCGAAAAGGCAAATATGGTCCTGATGGCAAGGTGAACGCTATTCCAGGAGCAAATCTTCCGCTGGCTACGCTAGGCACCTTCATCCTTTGGTTGGGTTGGTTTGGATTCAATGGCGGGTCTCAATTAGCGCTGGGCTCTAAGGGTGACGCTGACGCCATATCAGCTGTTTTTGCTAACACGAACATTGCCGCATGTGCTGG
>DJYX01000109.1:0-2609 GCA_002450295.1 Deltaproteobacteria bacterium UBA6967 | reverse complement strand
TGGTTGGGTTGGTTTGGATTCAATGGCGGGTCTCAATTAGCGCTGGGCTCTAAGGGTGACGCTGACGCCATATCAGCTGTTTTTGCTAACACGAACATTGCCGCATGTGCTGGAGCGGTGGTGGCTATGATTCTGACACAATTGCTTTATAAAAAAGTAGACCTGACGATGGTCTTGAATGGGGCACTCTCAGGTTTGGTCGCGATTACTGCTGGGCCTGATTATCCATCAATGGGCCTTGCAATGTTGATTGGAGGTATCGGTGGAGCATTGGTCGTGTACGCTGTACCAATGTTTGACAAGCTCAAAATTGATGACCCAGTTGGAGCACTGTCAGTTCACTTGGTGAATGGAATTTGGGGAACTCTGGCTGTCGGGATCTTCAAGCCAGATGCATCGTTGGGAGCTCAGATTATGGGGATTCTTTGCGTAGGAGCTTTTGTTTTTGGAACGAGCTTTGTCGTCTGGTTTGCTCTGAAATTGATTATGGGCTTAAGAGTATCTGAAGAAGAAGAATTTTCTGGAATGGACATCCCAGAATTTGGTCTTGCTGCCTACCCGGAATTCGTTCAGTCGACGGGATACGATTATGGCAGTGGCGGCGGTGAAAAGGGAACAAGAGCTGTTCCATCTGGTAAACTCGCCACTCAATCGTAGAATCACATACAAAAGGCGTCCTAAATAAACAGGACGCCTGACTTTCTGCAACTCCTGCCTTATCAACCTCACCAGTCCTTTTCTTGGGAAAAATCTAGAAACTAGATATCAACTTATTACTTGTTCTGCAGCCTACGTTGGATTCGAAGAGGAAGGGCGTGTAATCGTATGAAGCCATCAGCATCTTGCGGGTTGTAAGCACCCTGATCCTTCTCCATTGTCGCAATATCTTCATCATAAAGACTGAAAGGTGACTTACGACCAGTAACCATGCAGTTCCCCTTGTACAGTTTCAACCGTGCTGTCCCTGAGACTCTCTCCTGACTCTGTTTTCCAAGCGAGAGCAAAAGCTCCATCTCTGGACAGAACCAAAACCCATTGTAGGCCAGCTGTGCAAAACGAGGCATCAGGGAGTCTTTTAAATTGATGACATTTCTGTCGAGGGTAAGAGACTCAACAGCACGATGGGCAACATGAAGAATGGTGCCCCCTGGGGCTTCATAAACGCCACGGGATTTCATCCCAACAAATCGAGATTCGACCATGTCAACCCGACCGATGCCATTTTCACCACCAATTTGATTCAAGCGAGCGAGTAAGGCGGCCGGAGATAATCGCTCTCCATCCACTGATACTGGGATCCCTTGCTCAAATTCAATTAGGATTTCTCTGCTTTGATCAGGGGCATCCTGAGGAGATTTAGACAACTCAAACATTTCTGCTAACGGAGCCTGCCAGGGATCTTCTAGCATTCCGGATTCAAAACTGATGTGCATCAGGTTTTCATCAGAACTCCAAGGCTGTTGCACTGTTGCTTTTACGGGGATGCCATTTTGTTGTGCATAGGCCAACAGTTCCGTACGCCCAGGATATTTCTTGAAAAATTCAGGAATTTTCCATGGTGCAACCACTTGAATATCTGGTTGCAAGGAATAGTAGGATAGTTCGAAACGTACCTGATCATTCCCTTTTCCAGTTGCTCCATGGCCAACTGCAGAAGCTCCATATTGTTGGGCGACTTCAATTTGTTTCTTTGCAATCAGTGGTCTCGCTAGTGAGGTCCCTAACAAGTAGGTACCTTCGTAGATCGCATTCCACTGAATCGCAGGAACCACAAAGTCCCTTACGAATTCATCTTGAACGTTCTCAAGCAGTACTTCTACTGCACCAGCTTTGTGACCTTTGGCACGAATCGCTTCCAAATTTTCAACTTGCTGTCCCAGATCTAGACATAGTGCGATAACATCGTATCCCTCTGATGTGAGCCAATGAACCAAAACAGAAGTATCCAATCCACCTGAATAGGCGAGTACCAGTTTTTCTCTTTTCATATTTTTTTCTGAACGTTTAGTGGAGCAGGGTCCTTGCAGACCCCTATTTAATTGGTAGAACTAGGACGCTTTTGAAACAACTTCCTGAACCAATTCTGCTTCGTAATATTCCTTTGGGGGCTGTGGATCCAAGCGCAGCACTTTGAGGGCAACTGGACCTTTCTTGCCAGAACCCACCTCAAACTCTACCCTTTCGTTCTCATTAAGAAATCTGAAACCGTCCTGTTGAATTTCTGATTGGTGTACAAACAGGTCATCGCCACTGTCCTGGGCAATAAAACCAAACCCTTTTTTTGGATCGAACCATTTAACTATGCCCTGCCTCCGACCTTCCGGTAGAGGATTTCTTTTTAGCGATTCACGATAGGCTTCAGCTTCATGATCAGCCGAAGCTCGATAGGCGTGAATACCAACGATGATTCCCATACCCGCAACCGCTGACATCCCTAGTAATAATACTGGGTGTTTCGAGGGATCAAAAATTTCTTGAAACCATAGATATCCAAGGAGCCCAAGGATACAGAGCGTCAAAATTCCAATGACGCTCAAAAGAATTTTACTTTGCATGGATTTTTCTCTTCCAAATAACTGTTTCGTTCAATTTTGATCAACTTCAGATTT
>DJYX01000012.1:11611-12093 GCA_002450295.1 Deltaproteobacteria bacterium UBA6967 | reverse complement strand
CCGGCTTCGTTGGCCAAAAGATAAACAGACAGTAGATCTGAGGCGCTGCGGGTCATACTAACGATGAAATTCCCGATTCCTTGCTCACCATGTGCTTCCATGTACTGACGTAGCACTCCGTAGCACTCTCGAATGGCAGTGGCTTGTGGACCGATTGGTGTGGTGCTCAGGGCAAAGGGACGATGTGTCTTTAGCTCCTGTTCCAGGAAATTGAGACGTGCTTCTTCTGACCAACTACCAAAGCTGGTGTCAGCAAATCCCGCAGTTTCCAGTAGTTGTTCAATAGCTTGGTCATGGAAACTACTGTTTTGACGAATGTCGAGAACGGCTAAGTGAAAGCCAAAGGTCTGTACCAACCGGATGACCGGATCCACTTCCTGCCGGGCCATTCGGCCGGCTCCTACTTCCAGCAGAGACTCTCGTAGTAAGCGTAGATCCTGGAGCAAATCCTGAGAGCGTTGGTAGCTGAATTCACTGCGATT
>DJYX01000012.1:0-11233 GCA_002450295.1 Deltaproteobacteria bacterium UBA6967 | reverse complement strand
CTCCAGGGCTCACGGCGGAAACGATAGACAACCTTGTCTCCACGACGTCCGAGGGCGTTCTGCAATTCAGTGATGCGTTGCTGTAGGATTGTTGGAACGGGCTGCCGGTGCTCAGCAAGGCTGAGGGTATTGCGCAATGTCTCCAGTTGTTGTTGCAGTAGTTCCAGAGCAGTGGTGCGTAGACGTTTCAGGCAGATTTCAGTCACTTCTGCCGTGACGAGAGGGTGTCCATCACGATCACCACCCACCCAGTTCCCAAAACTCAGCCGTGGAAAGTGACTGGGATCATCCAACAGGGCTGGATCAAACCCAACCTCTCGCCAGGCTTCACGGAGACGTTGGTCCAGGGTAGGCAATATATTGGGGAAGACGTTACGCAGGTAGTGCAGGATGTTATCGAGTTCCTGCTCTAGTCCTGGTTTTTCAAGGTAGATCTCACCAGTACGCCAGAGTCGCTCGAGGATCGTGATGATTTCCTGGCGGATGCGCTCCTGTTCACTGGGAGTCCACATCTGATTTTCTCGCCGGAGCAGTAGCAGGTAAAACTCCCGATGATGATCCAGCACAGTTGGGCGCTTGGCTTCTGTTGGGTGGGCGGTCAGCACGGGTTCCACCCAAAGGTACGGAAGCCGAGTGGCAATCTGCTCCCCAGTCAGTCCTGCTTCTTTCAGAGATATCAGAATGCGTCGCCACAAACCGGATTCTTGCTCGTATTCTGGATGAGTTTCTGCGACTCGGCGGTATTGGGCCTGGGCATTTTCCTCAACCATGCTCAGCAGTTGAAAGGCGATCGAGTAGGCTTGTGCGGTCCGATCCAAGTGGAAGTCAGCCTCTGGATCTAGCCGCTGTTGATGGGCTCGCATCTGCTGGGCTAAGTCGGTTTCACCCAACTCGTCCAGCATTGTGCTGAAACAGTCCATCACAAAGCTGAAGTCTTCACTAATTTTCTGGTAGACGAATTCTTCCTGCCGCATGACATCCTTGGTAGTGAGATGACAAAATTCCTCCCCAGAAATTTTCTAGTTGTCTTTGAAACAGGGATCGACTGCCGGAGATTTGCCGTCTGAAAAGGATGAAGGATCTTTTTGGATAGCAGCAATGAGTGGTCAAAATGAAGATGAATTGATTTGTGACAAAAGCTGCGTTCGATCCAGTCAGGCGAGTGGATTTGGGGCAGGTCTCCTCAGGAAATTAAGATGCGGCAAGGCAGAAAGGGGTGCAAGCTTTCATTACGCAGTTGCGAAATCTAGAAGAGCGCTAGCCATAGCACGACGAAGAGTTCCAAGATTTGTTCGAGGGCTCCTAGGCAATCACCAGTGTAGCCTCCGAGTCGCTTGTTGAGATAGCGACGCATCAACAGTACGATCACGAAGCCTCCCACCAGAAAACTCAGTAAGAAAATACCTTCGACCAGCAAAGCTGCCAACACAACAGAGGCCAAGCCTGCAACTAGCAGACGCCACGGAGAGTGAGGTGCGGCCAGTAGTCGCATCTTGCTGTGTTCATCGCGCTGTACGTAACTACTGATATTCTGTAACAGCACGGCTCCAAAGCGGGAATAGCTGTGCATCAGCACCAGGGCTAGAGGAATCTGACTTGGCTCCAGCAACAAAAGTGCGTTGCCCTTCAGCAGAAAACTAGTGATCAGACCGAGTACACCGAAAGTGCCCAGATACGAATCTTTCATGATTCGCAGCACCTGATCCGTAGTCCAGCCTCCTCCCATCCCATCACAGAAATCGGCGAAGCCATCCTCGTGAAAAGCCCCAGTGATCCAGATACCAAGAGCCAAGGTGGCCCAAATGGCCAAGCCAGTGCCCCACAAGCTTTGTAGACTAAGAAAGGCTAGCGCACAGATACCACCGATCACCCAGCCCACCCAGGGCAGATAGCTGGAAGCCCGTTGCATCTGAACAGTGGAATAGGCAACGTGAGGGGTTGGTAGGCGGGTAAAGGACTTGACGGAGAGCCAGAACGCTTGCCATTCGCGATCCAGCAAGTCAGGGATATTCAGGGACATGCCTGACTGACTCCAGCAGATTCGAAGGAAGCCATTTCGTTGAGGAAGCGCACTGCAGACTCCAACAAGGGTAACGCAAGGGCCGCACCGGAACCTTCTCCGAGGGCCAGGTTCAAATCCAGTAGGGGGGTCGCGCCGATGGCATCCAGCAAATGGCGATGGCCCGGTTCTCGTGAACAATGGGCAAAAATACAGTAGTCAACCAGGTGTGGATAGCTCAGCAGGGCCGGCAAAAGGGCAGCTGAGACGATAAATCCATCCACTAGTATTGTGATCTGCAATTCTGCTGCCTGCAACGCAGCCCCACAGAGCATCGCTAATTCAAAGCCCCCAAAAGTAGCGAGAACCTCCCAGAGATTCTGAATATCCTGATGGAATTCAAGGCCTTGCTGCAAGAGACGTTGCTTGTGCGCTAGCCCTGATTCATCCAGACCCGTACCGCGCCCAAGGCAATCTTTCAGGGGTATATTGAGTAAGCGGCTGGTCAGCAGACTGGCGGAAGAGGTGTTGCCAATTCCCATTTCTCCGAGACCAATTAGGTTTCCTCCCTGCGCATGGTAATCCCTTATCAACTGAGCTCCCACCGAGATCGCTTGAGTACATTGGTTGGGTGTCATGGCCGCTTCTGTGAGTAGATTGCGCGTACCTTGAGCAATTTTTGCTGAGATGAGATTTGCATCAGCAGGCAACTCGCCGCAAACCCCAGCATCAATGATTTTCCAGTCCCAGCCGTTTTGTCGACAAAATACGTTGACCGCGGCTCCGCCAGCGAGGAAGTTCAAGACCATCTGGCGAGTGACTTCCTGTGGATAGGCGCTGACTCCACTCTCGGCAATCCCATGATCTGCAGCGAAGAGAAACAGGGTAGGATTTTTGATTTGAGGGGTTGGGGTTTGCTGAATTTGACCAAGCTGTAGCGCCAATATCTCCAGTTGTCCCAGGGCCTTGAGTGGCTTGGTTTTCTGGTCAATTTTTAGTTGAAGGGCTTCCTGTTGTTCTGTGAAACGAGGTGAAATCTGAAAGGCTGTGCTAAGTGCGTGGAGATCTGTGGGAATTTCAGGCAAAGCGTGGGGACCGTTTTTCGAGGAAAGCAGACAGTCCTTCTTGGCCATCAGAATGCTCGACAGTGCGAACCAAACCCTGACGTTCGTGTTCCAGTTGGGTTTCGAGCGGGGTGTTCCAGGATTCGTTGAGTAGTTGTTTGACAGTTGCGAAGGCGTGGCTGGAGCGTTCAGCTAAACGAATTGCCCAACTCTGGGTTTCTGCTGTGAGCTGTTCTGGAGGCACAACTCGGTTGACCAATCCCCAGTTTAGGGCTTGTTCTGCGGAGATCCATTCATCCAATGCCGCAATCTCCAGGGCACGCCCAAGTCCAACCAAACGTGGAAGAAACCAAGTTCCTCCACCATCCAAACAGAGCCCCTGACTGGTGAAGGCTTGTTTCAGACGCGCTGTCTCAGCCATTAGTCGAAAGTCGCAGGCCAGTGCGAGAGAAAATCCACCTCCAGCTGCAGTTCCATTGATAACTGCCAGGATAGGTTTAGGGAAGCGACGGATTTCAGTGATGCAGAGGTGAACACGGGTGGCCAACTCATGAAAGGCCGTACTGGGACCCTGTGGATGTGAACCGACCCACTTCAGGTCCCCTCCTGCTGAAAACACAGATCCCTCTCCGGTGATGGCCACTACCTTGACAGATTCGTCCTGTCGGAGTTGAAACAGGTGTTCCAACAACTCTCCGGCCATCTCTCGTGTGAAGGCGTTGTAGGCCTCAGGTCGTTGGAGATGGAGCCAAGCCAGGGCATCCTGTTGTTCCAAATGTACCGGGCTCATCGTCAATTCAGGTTAAGATGCTTCAGGGGTACGCTTTGAATTTTAAGCCCGTCATAGTTGATGTCATCGCTGGAAGAATTAGAGAATTCAAGGGAGTAATCTTGGTCATTTGCTGTGGAACCATCAGCGAGTCCAATTAATGTAATGGTCTGGGGTTGGAACCAGTTGCTGGTAGTGAAGGTGAGTAAGCTACCTTGAGTGATGACAGCTTTGGTTGTATCTGTTGAAGAAGCACTGATGATCACATCAGCTTTGGGCTTACTTTTGAGTTGAATGGTAACCTTTGCATCCCCACCAGCTTCGTCAGTTTGCTCATCTAAAGCGTATACAATAAATCCAGCTTCTGTTGAGTCTAGGCTGATGAAGCGGACAATCCGCTCTGGGGTTTTATAATTAGGATCTGCATTTGGAAACGCTGTATCTGCAATGCCTATTACCACTTCAAATTGTTGATTACCATCAATTTGATAATCGTCTATCCCAGTAACTCTAACAGTTTGGGCAGTTTGCCAAGTAGTATTATCAAAAATGAGTATTGTAGGAGATACGCGGCCTTCTGAGGAATCGCTTACACTCAAGGGCAAGAACACCTCTTTAACTGGTTGGCTTCTCAATTTAACCGTAAATTCTTGTTGAACTCCAGATTCGTTAACATATTCGTTCTCAGGCATCTCAATTAGAAGATCTTGGAGTGCATCATCCTGGTAGTAAACAGGAATTTTATTTTGAAAATTAGAATTATTGACATCTGTAAATGAAAAGATATTGGAATAAACAGGATCGTCCGTGTCGAGTGTAATGTTCAAGTTGTCTGAGATCGAAACTATTGATTTATTTGTAACTGTAATTTCTTGAAATTCACTCCATCGCTCAGCACTAAGGGTTAATGTGTTAGGAGAAGTAATAAAATTATTTGTAGATCCAAAATTCAATGAGACATCTTTCTCAGGCTCGGAAAGTAATCTTACCCCAAGTGTAGTATTATTCTGGAAAGTAGAGGTAGCGAGGAGGGTTTCGTCGGACATACCAAAATTTAATTCAATTCCAGCTTTGTCATCATCTTCGTTTTCAAGGCAAACAGACACATTTTTTCCAAAGTAATCAGGAATATTGGTACTCAACACAGAGATTTGAATCTTGAATCGTTGGTTTCCATCATCAATCCAGTCTTGGCTGCCCAGTATATTGATATCTTGAAATGTAGTAGCATTAGATTCATTGAAAGTAATATCTTGAAAATTAATAATACGATTACTTCCATCGGTCAGATAGCCCTCACTTTCATCCTCAGAAAATACTCTCAATTTGACAGTGCCCTCGATCGGTTGTGATAGTGCAATCTTGATTGTAGCTATGGGTGAATCAGTTTCTTTCAGAATACTTACTGGTAGTGAAATATTGAAATCAGCTGTGTCGCCAGATATTTCTCCAGCGTTGTTACAGCTCCCAGTAGTTGCAGTGTTATCGAACTCATAGGTGTCAGAGGAAAGTGGTGAGGGTCGATAGTCGTCATCGAGGTTTACAAGATGGACATCTTGTGGGAGCAGATTATCATAGTTAGGATCAGCACTGGAGACGTCATAGAATTGAATTCGATAAGCCTGGTTTCCATTTAAATTGTCATCTAGCCCAATCACTTTGATCTCTTCACCTAGGCTCCAGTTAGTAGAGTCCAGAGTGATTCCAGTACGATGAGGATTGCCAATTCCAGGTTTGTCAGACCGTAACTTTAGATATACTGGCGATTTCGGCTGATTTCTCAGTTTTAAACGGAAGGCATAGACACCACCATCATCACTAGTGAACCTCTCTGCTTCTTCTTTGAAGTAGACGAATTCGTAACCTGCAGCTGCACTGCTGTTATCACTTCTCAGGTTAATAAAAGTAGCGGCTTTGGTGTTGAATCCTCCTCCTGTAGCTTGCAAATTTACTTCTGCACTTAAATCTATTCCTGTCCTGAGTTTGAAGAACTGCTGAACATTCCAATTGTTGCTATTAAAGTTAATTGCTGAAGTCTCGAAGACATCTTTGATGATTTGCGAAGTATCGTTTGCTAATTGGACAGTTACCGTGGAACTTGGTTTGGCACGTAATTGAACAGGGAGGATGTATTTTCCTTGGCTAGCCATGTACTGGACTGAACCTAATAGGATTCCAGCGTAATCATTATCTGTGTTGGTTAGAGGAAATTCCCTTCTTATCTCATTGTAGTTTGTAGTCCCGATAGTCAGCTTTATTTGCTGGGATCCATCAATATCTGAATCATCTACACCTCTGATACACAAAAATTGGGACTGGTTCCAGTTGCTAGAGTTGAAAGATAAAGGGGACTGCTGACAATTTCCAATGATCTGATTACTGTTTGTACAGCTTGTTCTATCATTTACAAAATCTGCTTCTTTATTAGGAGAGTTAGAGGTTATGCTAGGCGTTACTGTTACAGAATTAATAGGTTTTGTATTTAAACGGACAACCAAGTACTCACAATTTCCTGATTCAGAGAGTCCGAGATTACCTAGAGCCATTGTTAAACCTGGGCTGTCGCTATCTTGATTAGTAATAGTATTTGTTAGAAGACTGGTAGAGTTGATACTTTCATAAATTGGATCACCGCTAAAAGTATATGTAAGATTGTAATTCTGTGTTCCATCAGCAGCACCATCCGGTTGTCCAGTAACTTCTACAGTTTGAGTTGTGTTCCAGCTATCTTTGCTGAAAGTTAAAGTTCCTTGATTTGAAGAAGTTATTTTGCCTTCACTGATATCACTACTAACAAATTTGACAGTTACATTTTCATCAGGTTTCATTTTTAGTCTAACGCCAAGTGAGACCTTATTTCCAGACTCACTAGTGGTCATTGAGTCTGGGTAATCAATGAAGAGCCCAGGAACATCGTTGTCTTGACGGGTGATAGTAACTTGCTGGGAAGGCTTGTTGAATGGTGGTGGGCCTGTAAATTCAATATCAAGAATGAAGTTATCATTCGAACTATAATCAACCTCTTCTTGTTTGGCTGTGATGACAAAACTTTGTGGAATTTGCCAATTTTCAGGTGTGAAAGTAAGTGATCTACTTGGTGGTGATATGCTGAGTAAAGCTTCTGCTATTTCTGGTGTGCCAGAGGTAAAATCAATTGAAACTTCTACATTTGATCTTGGGTTACTAGTCAGTTGAATAGGAAAAACAGCTTGTTCAAATCCAGGTTCATTAGGACTTAACTCAGTAACAGTCCCTTCTGTTGCAAACTGAACAATTCCATTGGGATCAGTTTTATCGTCATTGCGGAAAGTAAGATTTGCTGGTCCGCCAGTGGGATCTATCAGGTTGATGTCTGGGTCATCGTAAACTGGATCATCAGATAGAATTTTTAGGCTCACAGAAACATATTGTGTACCATCAATCGGGCTTCGGTCAATACGGGTGTCATCATATTGTCCTTGAATTTTTAGTATTTGTGGGACATCCCAGTTAATAGGTGTGAAGAATAATTCCGCACTAGATTGAAACTGATTATTAACAACAAACTGAGCTTCAGTTGGATCACTTGAGGTAGCAATAACAGCAACATTTTCTTTGGGAGGATTGTCTAATTTGACTGTAATGTTTGCGGATCGACCGTTTTCATCAAGATCTGTGTTTGAAATAGTCACAGTCAGGCTCCCTTTTCCGTACTCTGGATTAGGAGTGGTGCCTTGTGTACTCTCTGGAGCGCAGGCGCCCAAATGCAGCAAAAGTGGAATGCCGATTAACAAAACGAGGAAGTGCTTTCGCAGTTTCAACATGAGATCAGTCACTGAGAAAAATTGTTGATTAGTTGAGTTAAATGAGCGAGCTGGTTGGCAGTAGAGGTCACGTGGTATGGTATCCGCAATCTTGTCTGAATTCGCATGACCCCATGCAAAAAGCGAGACAAACCTTCGTGCCAAACCTAATGCCCTACTCCCATGATCTACTACCACTCTCAAACTCCAGGTGACCTGGAAGCCACGCTAGCCCATGGAGCATCACTGACCTGTGGCAAACTGCTGTTGATGCGCCATTCGGTAAGGCCACCTTTTCCCCCAGGAGTTTTTCATTTTCAGGTGGATCTGACCCCTGAGGGGGTTCAGCTGGCGGAGACTTTGGGGACACGATTGGGAACTCAGCTGATCTCATTGGACTCCAGCACGTCTAGTCGTTGCCTGCAGACGGCAGAAGCGATTGGTCGTGGTTCTGGTCAACCGGTACAAGTACAAGCCAATCCGAAGCTTGGGGACAAAGGGGTTTTTGTTCAAGATTCAGATCGTAATCATCAGTACATGGTGGAGCAAGGTCCACTTGGATTGGTCAATGCGGGCTTGCGTGGGGACAGTGATTGTGGGCTGAATCCAGTACGAGCTGCGACGCAGGAACTGTTGCAGGATCTCTGGAAGGAAGGCCTGCCGGAAGGTACTTGTCGGGTGGCTATAACGCATGACACGATGTTATCGCTGATCCTAGGAGCGTTGAATAGTCGTCAAGCATTAGATGAGGAAGACTGGCCGAAAATGCTGGAAGGTACTCTGCTATGGGTGGAAGAAGACCGATTATGTTGGTGCTGGCGTGGAAAGCTATACAGCCAACCACGCCAGGAGTGGTTGGGTTAATTTACAACTGGCAACCTAAAGACTTGTAGTTCAATTGTCGCCAACTCTGGTCAGCAGGTCGATAACGTTGAATCTTGCGATTCCCATTCTGATCGCATTCCGTGAGGTAGATAAATTCTCGTAAAGCTGCGGCTCGTACCACGCGATAGTCCTCTCCGGTGGCACGTTCTGTCTCGATTTGCCAGGACTGAGTTTGTGGATCGAAGCTCTCCATACGAACCAGACCGACTTCGGAGTACAAGCGGAAGGGTTGATTCTGAACAGTGACGCTCAGCTCACAATTTGCTTGCTCCCATTCACATTGAGGGGATGGAGTTTGGCGTGCTACATCACGGGGGATGGCTAAGGATGAACCCTCTTCTTGGAGGGGGAGAGGAGCGCAGGCGAGACATCCACTTCCTAGTAACCCCAGCGCGATGTATTTTAATTTCTTCATAAAAATCCGAAAAATCTTGCAAACTAAGCTTGATTTGGGTTTTTCTGATGGCCCTACCTAATGGGCCTCTAGCTCAATCGGTTAGAGCACCCGACTCATAATCGGTTGGTTCCCGGTTCAAGTCCGGGGAGGCCCACTCTCACGATACTTCCCTGCCAGAAAGCATTTGCTGCAGAGCAACTGGTCAGATAATTGTCTGTATCTGTCAATCAAAAGACTATTTGTACCAAAATTTTTATCTCACCACAATAAAGGTTCAAAGAAATTGTTGTGGTACAAAAAGAGAAGTAGGGAAGCTTAGTTGGTGATGGCGTCTAACGGTACGCTGCTGAGGAAAGGCTTGAGGACGTCTTCATTGAAGGTCACCCCAATACCGATGAAGTAGTCACGGAAGGATTCTTCTTCACTGATGAAGTCATCTGCCCCTGCAGTGACAAAGAGATTGGAATGGAAGCGCCAACTGGCTCCTGCCTTGAGATGGGTGCCAAATTCACCTCCAATATCCCAGACGTCTAGGTAGGTACGGTACTGCTCGTCACGGCCAAAGAGTTGTTCCACTCCCAGTCCAAAACTGTTTTCAAAGAGTCCAATCTTGAAGAGAGTGTCGTAGAAGCGTTGCACAACTTGAGCAGAGAATTGTAAACTTTGTTCAACTTCCAGTCGCTCTTCCTCAATGTAGGTAATTTGGCCATTCTCTTCACGTGTAATGTAATCCTTGGTACGGGTTCTGATTCCACGTGGATTATCGACCAATTCCAAGCGATAGAAACGATCCTTGAGCGGTTGTAACTGGACGCTCAGGTAGCCTTTTGAAGAACTTTCTGGACCGTAGGCAGCCTGATTGGAGCCGTACAATTCAGCTCGGACGCCAATGTCGAGCTTGAGGCGGTTGACATCACCGAGCAATCCGTTGATGCTGCCGATGGCTTCGTTCAACTCGTCGACGGTTTGCTCATCGTTGACAAGTTTGCCGATGGTGCCCTCCCCTCTTTCAATCTTACCGCTGATCGACTCCACGTTATCCATTGTACGATCCAGCTTGGCCAGGGAGCGGTCCAGATTATCGACACTACTTTTAAGAGAGCTACGGTTTTCTTCAAGAATGCCACGGAGATTGCCTGTGATTTCGGGCCCGTCTTCGGCGAGGGATTCGGTGAAACTGTTGAGATTGTCAACCACCTGCCGCAGTCCAGATCGATTCTCGGTGGTGATGGTTTCGAGTTGAGAAGAAAACTGCTTTAGGTTAGCCAGGATGATCTTGACCTCTCCCTTGTTTTCACCAGAGATTTCGGCAAGATCACTGCTGAAGGTTTCAATCTGGCGCATAATGGATTCAATTCGCTCGTTGACAGTTCCTGTCAACTCCTCGGTATTCTGAGTAAGCCCTTCAATGTTGTCGAGAATCCGTGTCAGCCGCTGTTCACCTTGGACTCCACCAAGTGAGCGGTCCAGCGCACCTGTGACACTTTTCACGTCACGCAGGATGGAACCGAGGCTATCGATCATGCTGTCGATGTCACTTCCTGGAATCACCAGTTCGATCTCGTCCCCATCCTGCATGGTTCCACTCATCGAGTTACCTTGCAGGACTTCGACAAACTTGTCTCCAAGGATCCCAACAGACTTGATCGTCGCAGCGCTATCACGGTAAATCGGGTATTTGGCGTAAAGTTTGAGGATAACCCGCGCTTCGGAGCCTTCGAGTTCAATCGCATCCACGGTTCCAACCTTGATCCCTGCAACGCGCACGGCGGAGCCAGTTTGTAAGCCGCCAGAGTTGCGAAAGAGTGCGCCAATGCGGTAGGTTTCATCCAACTCAGGATTCCAGCCGGTGACAACAATCGAAGCTGTGACGATTAGGCCAGCTGCCAGTAAGATCAGCCCGCCAACTTTGAACTCAGCGCGCATCGTTTGGTGGCAGGTAGGAGAGAGAGAAGATGGGATCAGTCGACACCGGAATGTAGCCGATGTCCGGAACCTTCATCCGAGCGATGGCAACGATGGTGTGCATGAACTCCGTTAGGACTGGGGCGTGGATCGCCTGTTGAAGACAGATCATTTAACTACCTCATGCAACATGAATTCCGATTTGCATTTGTTCGATCAGCTTTTTGAAGAAGGGAACGAAGAGTCATTCCAACTAGCGCTGTCATTGCCAAACTTGCAGGAACTCTTCGCAGACTGGTTGGATCTCTTTCTGCAGGCCTGGAAACTCCCTACACATGCAGCCGCGCGCTGGGAGGAACTACGAGGTCTGTATTCGTTGACTGAGCGAATTTCTCTGCAGTATTGCCGTAGTGACCAACTGGAGAGGGAACT
>DJYX01000248.1:1715-4373 GCA_002450295.1 Deltaproteobacteria bacterium UBA6967 | reverse complement strand
GGTGAAAATCTCTGCCACGAAGAAAGGCTGAGACAAGAAACGCTGAACTTTGCGAGCGCGGTTAACAACAGCCTTATCGTCTTCCGAAAGTTCGTCCATCCCCAAAATCGCGATAATGTCCTGCAAGTCCTTATAGCGCTGTAGTAACTGCTGGACTCCTCGTGCAGTCTGGTAGTGCTCTTCACCGAGAACATCTGGTGTGAGGATGCGAGAGGTTGAATCCAGAGGGTCAACTGCTGGATAGATGCCCAACTCAGCAATCGCACGGCTCAGAACGACAGTTGCATCCAGGTGGGAGAAGGTCGTTGCTGGTGCAGGGTCTGTCAGGTCATCTGCAGGTACATAGACCGCCTGTACGGAGGTAATGGAGCCTTTCTTGGTCGAAGTAATTCTTTCCTGTAGGTTCCCCATCTCAGTCGAGAGTGTTGGTTGGTAACCTACCGCAGATGGAATTCGACCCAGTAAAGCGGATACTTCAGAACCAGCCTGAGTGAAGCGGAAAATGTTATCGACGAACATTAATACGTCAGCTCCCTCAGCATCGCGGAAATTTTCCGCGATGGTCAATCCGGTTAGAGCTACTCGTGCACGGGCTCCTGGGGGCTCGTTCATCTGGCCATAGACGAGGCTAGTCTTGTCAAGTACTCCGGACTCCTTCATCTCGTTCCAGAGGTCATTGCCTTCTCGGGTGCGCTCACCTACGCCAGCGAAGACTGAGAAACCACCGTGCTCAGCAGCGATGTTTCGGATCAACTCCATGATGACAACCGTCTTGCCTACGCCAGCACCACCAAATAGCCCAATTTTTCCACCCTTGAGGAACGGGCAGAGCAGATCCAGAACTTTGATCCCGGTGACCAACATCTCTGCCTTCGTCTCTTGTTCCTCGAAGGTTGGTGGTTCACGGTGAATCGGTAAAAATTCCTTATTATTGATTGGCCCCATCTCGTCAACGGCCTCACCGGTGACGTTGATGATTCGTCCCAGCACTTCGCGGCCTACAGGTGCCTGGATTGGCTTACCTGTGCTTTTAGCCTCCATACCACGGGCCAAACCTTCGGTGGGACCCATTGAGATACTACGGATAGTGTTTTCACCAAGGTGTTGTTGGACCTCGCAAACTAGAATTGAATTATCTTCAAGGTTGATTTCGAGAGCAGAGTAGATTTCGGGCAACTCTCCGCTTTCAAACATAACATCCACAACGGGACCCATGATCTGGGTGGTCTTACCTACGCTCATTTCCTATCTCTGGCAAGAGGGTCTTCATTTTCAGCGGCTCAGCTTACAAGCTTTCAGCACCACTGATGATTTCGATTAGTTCTTTCGTGATCGCGGCTTGACGACTACGGTTGTAATATAGATTCAACTGGTTGATCATTTCTCCAGCGTTCTTGGTGGCAGAGTCCATCGCTGTCATTCGGGCTGCGTGTTCTCCGGCCAAGGTTCCTAACCAAGCTGTATACATTTGATTCTGTATATACTGCTGAACCAAGGGGCCGATGAGTTCTTCGATATAAGGTTCGAAGAGAATTTCCTGTTCCCCTTCTTCCTCTGCGTCTTCGAGCGGTCTGATCGGCAGCAAGGGTTGGATGGTTGGCTCTTGAGTTAAGATACTCTTATATTCGTTGAAGACCAGATAGACTTTATCTAATTCCTCAGCAGCAAATCTTGTGGTCAACCCATCAAGTACTGTGAAGACAATATCTAAATAGTGTTCTGGTCTAGCATCAGGATAGTCTGCTGCAATCTGGTGGTTGGTACGGCGGAAAAAGTCTCGACCCTTCCTTCCAACGATGTGCATCTCTGCGCTATCTATGCCCTCTTCATGGAGAGTTCGGGCCAGCATTTTACAAAGATTAGCATTGAAACCTCCACAGAGACCTCGGTCTGAGGTCATGAGGATTACGGCGACACGCTCCCCTGCTTGATCTCGAAAAAGAGGATTGTCATCTGGCGTTAACTTGCCGGAGAGAGAAGAGACAACTTCTCTCAGCTTTACTGAATAGGGTCGAGCGCGTCGGATAGTGTCTTCAGCTCGGTTCAGCTTAGCAGCGGAGACCATCTTCATCGCGCTAGTGGTCTTCTGCGTCTTTTTGACGCTAGTGATTCGATTGCGGATTTCTTTGAGGCTGGGCATCAGATCTCACGTTGAAGTGTACCCAGCTGTAAGCCGGGCACAGGATAGCTTAGCACTCAGGCTGCCTGGAATGTTTCGACGTACTCGCTGAGAGCCTTCTTCAGGCCATCCTGAACAGCGTCAATGTTCTGGGTTTCGATAAGTTGATTACGTAGGTCCGCATACTGCCCGTGCATCAACTGTAGAAAGCCAGTCTCGAAGTTGCTAATGCTAGCCACAGAGATATTATCCAGGTAGCCGTTGGTGGCAGCAAATATCACCATGACCTGATCAGCCCAGTGCATTGGTGAATATTGTGGCTGCTTGAGTACTTCTACAAGACGCTGTCCTCTGGCTAACTGCCGTTGAGTTGATGCGTCAAGATCACTTCCAAATTGAGCAAAGGCTTCTTTTTCACGGAACTGGGCCAGATCCAGTCGCAGTGTACCAGCAACCTTTTTCATAGCTTTGACCTGAGCGGCGCCTCCTACTCGGGAAACAGATAGACCTACGTTGATTGAAGGTCTTACCCCAGAGTT
>DJYX01000248.1:0-1334 GCA_002450295.1 Deltaproteobacteria bacterium UBA6967 | reverse complement strand
GTTGGGATGTAAGCGGATACGTCACCTGCTTGAGTTTCGATGACTGGCAATGCAGTCAAGGAGCCACCGCCAAGCCCGTCATTGAGCTTGCAGGCTCGTTCAAGCAGACGGCTATGAACGTAGAACACATCTCCAGGGAAAGCCTCGCGTCCTGGTGGGCGGCGAAGTAGCAGTGATAACTGGCGGTAAGCAACTGCTTGCTTTGAAAGATCATCATAAATGCAAAGGACGTGTTTACCCTTGTCTCGGAAGTACTCACCCATGCTAACCCCAGAGTAGGGGGCAATGAACTGTAAGGGTGCAGGTTCGGAGGCTGTCGCAGCAACAATAATCGTGTAGTCCATCGCATTAGCGTCTTCCAGACGTTGAACGATCTGGGCCATGGTGGATCGCTTTTGTCCGATACCGACGTAGATACAGATAACGTCGCCACCTTTCTGGTTGATGATCGTGTCAATGGCAATTGCTGTTTTGCCGGTCTGGCGGTCACCAATTATCAACTCACGCTGACCTCGTCCAATTGGTACCATGGAGTCGATAGCTTTGAGTCCTGTCTGCATCGGTTCGTGAACAGACTTTCGGGTAACGATTCCTGGGGCTATGACTTCAACCAGGCGGGTTTCGTCTGTACCCAAGGGACCCTTACCATCAATTGGCTCTCCAAGCGGACTAACAACGCGCCCAAGCAAGGCATTTCCGACAGGAACCTCAGCGATACGCTCTGTGCGGCGCACCTCGTCTCCTTCCTTGATGCCTGAGTCGCTACCGAAGATTACGATACCAACGTTGTCTTCCTCAAGGTTGAGGGCCATGCCCGTTGTTCCATCGGAAAATTCGACCAACTCTCCAGCTCGCACATTGTCCAAGCCGTGGACACGTGCGATACCGTCCCCGACGAGCAACACGGTACCCACCTCGGTTTTGGTCGCTTTCTTATCAAAATTCTCAATTTGCTTTTGGATGATCGCGCTGATCTCTTCGGCTCGTAGTTTCATAACCTCTCAACCCCTGATGATCGATTCACGGACTTGGATAAGTTGGTTGCGGATGCTCCCGTCGATCACCATCGAACCGATGCGTGTGACGATACCGCCGATGATGGAAGGATCCACTGAGACATGGATTTGTACGGTCTTGCCAGTACTGGCAGAGAGTTGTTCCTGCAGTTTCTGTAGCAGATCTTTGCTCTCTTTGCTGCGTGGTTCTTTGGCGACCGTGACTTCTGCGGGAAGAATTCCCATCGCCTCTTGGGTCAACAAGGCGAACGCCCGAGCAATATCATGAACAAGTGTCAGGCGGCGTTTACTGAGTAGGTAGCGGAGAAAGGTACTGAC
>DJYX01000147.1:3038-7630 GCA_002450295.1 Deltaproteobacteria bacterium UBA6967 | reverse complement strand
AAAGATGTCGACGAAAGTTGACTGCTTGTCCCCTGCTGCCAGGCGGGGCGGGCAACCAACCGATTCCTAACTTTGTAAGGAGTAGTATGAAAAAGTTTAAAAGCCTGATGTTGGCCGCACTCGCTTCCGCCGCATTGGCAGCCCCTAGTTTTGCTGATGGTCACGGTGGCCCAAATCTTGGGATTACAGGCATCAGTGGTGAAGTAGTTTATGAACTGCAACAATCCAGTACCAGCCCAGACGAAGGTAATTCAACCAGTGTGATGGACGCCGAGGTTGGAGACGTGAACATTTCATTCAAAAGTGACTTTTATCAATTCTATTTTGAAAGAGATGATGAAGGTTCCTTGGATAATAGATTGAAAATTGTCCCAAGTATGAAAAGTGGTGACAATTATGTAAAAGCTGTTGGGGAGATAAAAGGACTCTTTGGTGATGCTGGTTCAGATGCTGGCCCATACGGTGATGTTTTCGTCGAAGGCGGAAACCAGTCCGTATATGTGAAGGTGGGTACTTTTGGATCAACTGAATACTATGGCAACGGTATGGGCGTTTCCCGTGCCAGCCTGGGTAATGGTGTCGATCCGGACGGAGTATTTAAGAACGGTGAACACTTAGTTATCTCTGGCTTCAAGGGTATTGAAGTTGGTGTTAATGCTGGTGACATCAAATTTGAAGTAGCTTTGCCATGGATGAATTCTGGTGATTCTTCCGCTTACGCACTGACTTCCAGCAAAGATCAAACAGTCAACGGTACCGCAATCGCTAAAGGTGACAAAGTTGCTTCGAACATTACTGGTGTTCGACCGGGGGTTCAGTTTAGTGCTGGTGATGTGAGCGTCAAAGCAATTGCTTACAGTCTGTCGATTCAAAAGCAGAACAGTGATATCGATACAGATGAGATGTCTCGATCAGGAGCCCAACTTGTAGGAAGCTTCAATGCAGGTTCCGCTACGATCGGAGCATTTTACAGCACTGCGACCGAAAAAGACGGCAGCACAGACGTTACTCCAACAGCAGGTGGAGCAAATGTTACTGTGGCGCTTGGAAGTGGGCAGAAGGTAGGAGCTTCATTTGACACCGCTAATAATGGTCAAGACGATGCTGCTGAAGTTACTTCAACCCGTTTCTCTGCTTCTTACCAAATGCCATTCTTTGTTGAAGCACTGTCGCTGAAATTGGGTGTGGGTACCTCGACCGAAAGCTCTGACACAGACGCCTTGGCCGGTTCCGCAAGTTCTATGGAAGCTGAGTGGGCATACTCATTCTAAAAATCAGTTAAGCTGATTAGTTCCCTTAAAGACGGGATCGTTCGTTTCTGCGAGCGATCCCGTTTTTTTTTGCCTTTTGACCAGATTTCCCCAAATTTGCCCACCTGTTGCAGCGAGGGATCTAAGATAGCTGTTTCCCATTGAACTCGGACTAGCCAAGCGCTTTATTTTCCGCTAGGCTTGTTTTATTTCCTTCTGCTAAACTGTTTGACATTCATGGATTCCAAGGACCTGCGCCAGGTCTTCGGTCGGTTCGCCACAGGAATCACGGTGATCACGACTCGCACACCAGAAGGAGAGCAATACGGGGTAACGATCAATTCCTTCACCTCTGTTTCGCTGGAGCCCCCCTTGGTTTCTTTTGCGCTTCAGCGGAGTTCGCCAATGGGAGAGCACATCCGGCGATCTGGTGGATATGCCGTTAATATCTTGTCGGCAGATCAACAGGAGTTATCAAATCACTTTGCCAGTGATAAACATCGGCAGCCTTTTATGGACTGGCCGCTGCTGAACGGTCCTGCGAGTCAACCGCTGTTGTCGGGTTGCTTGGCAGTGCTCGAATGTCGACTTTGGCAGGAATACGATGGGGGCGATCACGTCCTGTTACTGGCAGAAGTACTGGATTGTCAAGCGTTTGAGGGTCAACCTCTACTTTACTATCGGAGCCGTTATGCGACGCTATAATATGGAAATTGAGAAAGGATTACCGAAGAGCGATGGCTGCTTGCCATTGAATTCGGGGCAAGATGCCAAAATGCAACCGACTCCAGAGGGCATTGTTGGCAGGATGATCGGCTGGCAAACATTCTTGCTGCTGCTCTGTAGCAGTCTGTTGGCATCCTGTTTATCCACTACCCCTGATATCAACAAGCTGCGGACCTTCGCCGAAGACCGCCGTTCTGCCCCTTTTGCACCAACATTGGAAGAATTGACGCTGGAGATGCCCTTTGTTGCTGTGTTAGCGCCACGTACTCAACCGGGAGTGACGAGCTACGCCAACGACAACAGCGTGACCTTCATCAAGTCGATGATGGAAGATGCTGGCAATCTGCAAGTATTTCCTGAAGAACGGATGAGACAAGTGCTGGATTCTAACGAATATCGAATGTTGGATATTACACGTGAAGAAGACGCCATCAAATTTGGAGAAGCGCTACGGGTCAAGTATCTGGTGATGCTCGATACGTCACCAGCCACATTCTCCCACGATGATGACGACTGGAGTGCGGTGGTCACTATGCACCTCTACCAGTTGTCACCAACCAAAAAACTCGCAGAGGAAACCTTCCCATACCAGCAGTCTGAGCTAGAAGATATGCGCCTGGATCTGCGGCCCAAGCTTCAAGCTGCGCTTCCATTGAAGGCCTTTCTTGTTGAGACCTACGAGAGACGTAAAGTCGCCAAGCTGAACGTTGGCATGGACCAGGGCGCAGAGGAACTGGATCGTTTTTCGGTTTTCCGACGTGACCAGCGCTCAAGTCCACCAGAAATTGTGGACCATGGTGGAGGGAAGTCCAGCCGCATTACGACTCATAGCGAAGACTATGGTAAGTTGGTTGGTACCTTGGAGATCTTCCGTAGCAAGCAAAATGAGTCCTGGGCCTTGTTGGAACCAGCGAAGGGTGAGGAAATTTTGCCAGGGGATGCCGCGTTTAAAGTCGTTCGCTATCGAACGGATCCCTTCCGCAAGATTGACCTCGGTCGCTTTGACTGATTTCTTTTCCTGATCTGAGTTGACGTAGGCATCTCCTTTTGCCTACGTCAGTGCTCTTCCTTCCGTTCGCTCCCTCACTTGATTTCTCCTATTTCCACTAGCAATCAAATTGACTAGTGAGACAGTTCTCAACAGTTGATTGATCCTGTCGATTTTGTTAGTTCTTTTCTATACTGCTTTGGCTGAGATGATGGTTGTTATCCAGGTTGCAAAGTGCTACCTCTCTTGTGCACAGCTTGCTACTAAATATTGACTTCATTGGGTGAAGTGAAAAAAGTCTTCTCCACAACGCAAAGCTACTTTTACGGGATGCTATGTTGACAACCTTGGAAGCTACTCTAGAAAAAGATGGCACTATTCGATGGATCGAACCGCTGCCAGGTAGTCGTTATCGAATTTTAGTGACGCTGTTAGAAAAGCTACCAGATGAAGATAGAGAATCGAGCTTACTTGCTGAAGCAACATTGGCTGAAGACTGGTTACGGCCTGAAGAAGAGGAAGCATGGGCCCATTTGCAGTAGGCTCAGTCGTGTTGATTCACTTTCCTTTCTCTGACCTGTCTTCTAGTAAACTTAGACCAGCGCTGCTTTTGGCTGATGCTGGAAACCATGACTGGGTTTGTGCTCAGATTACAAGTCGTCATTATGCCGACAAACGAGCTGTTTTATTAGAAACTATTGATTTTGTGGAAGGTTCTCTGGAGATACAGAGTTTTATTCGTCCGGCTAAATTATTTACAGCAAGCGAATCTTTGTTTCAAAGACAGATTGGTCGGATTTCAAAAGCTAAGTTGAAGGAAACTACACAAATCCTGGTGGCCCTGCTTAATCCAGAAGTAGCATGAAGTCTTCTTTCCCAATCTTGCTGGGAGTGCTCAATGTCACTCCAGATTCGTTCTCAGATGGGGGAAAGTTCCTGAAAGTTGAAGCAGCCCGTTTGCAGGCTCAGTGCATTGTTGAGGCAGGAGCAGATTGGCTGGACCTGGGTGGGGAATCCACAGGACCGGGTAGTGTGGAAGTGTCTCTGGAGGAAGAACTCCAGCGGGTACTGCCAGTGTTGGCCTGCATTCGGGAAGATCATCCGGAGTTAAGCGTCTCCATCGACACGTGGAAAGCCGAGGTCGCCCGCAGATGCCTCTCGATGGGAGCAAAGGTGATCAATGATGTGACCGCGCTGCGTCGAGATCCCGCAATGGTTGAAGTCGTTGCCGAGGCTGGGGTTCCTGTCGTCTTGATGCATGCCAAGGAAGCCGATGGCCGGACGACCCGAGCAGTCCAGCACTACGACGACGTGATTTCGACCGTGAAGGCCTTTTTTGAGGAAAGAGTCCTTTGGGCCACGCAGCATGGAATCCAGGAAGAACAGATCATTCTGGACCCGGGGTTGGGATTCTTTATCAGCGCCGAGGCTCGCTACAGCTTTGAGATCGTGCGTCGCTTGCCCGAATTGAAAGCGCTGGGCTTTCCGTTGTTGCTGGGACCTTCCCGCAAGTCCTTCCTGGCTGGAGTTTCCCCCGGAAGAGCCCTATCGACCGAGGAACGCCTGATCCCCGGAGTTGCACTGTCTGCCATTGCAGCCTGGCTCGGCGTCGATATCCTACGGACCCA
>DJYX01000147.1:987-2708 GCA_002450295.1 Deltaproteobacteria bacterium UBA6967 | reverse complement strand
GATGTTCAAGCAGGACGACTCTTGCTGGATACGGTGCAAGCGCTTCGAGGATAGTGAGAAAATTTTGTCAATTGATTTTTTATCGACTGATGATGCTATCAGTGCTAAATTACTTTGGGTTTTTCAAGTGATAGATTTGATGTATTTAAATCTATCAAGAGTAGAAAAATAAATCATTATCGATAAAATGATTAAGAGTAGAGAAGTGAATTTGAAAGAGAAATTAATTTGGATGAGTGGTTTACTATTGCTGGTTTCTTGTTCTTTTAATGAAAATATACAATCTGATAAACTACTTAAGTTAAAGGAAGCAAAAGAGATTGTAGCAAGTGTATCAAAAATTAGTCCGATATATATAAAGCACTTGAATGTTATATCTCCAGACCACCCTGCAGACGGTACGGGTGTTGTCGTTAGATATCAGAATATTTCTAATGAAACCCTCACATATGTCGATTTCGAAATTCAGCCATATGATTCAATGGGTAAAATCCAAGAATCAGCAATTGATAATAAGTCTGCAAAGATTGTAAGAGATGATGGACCAATTAAACCTATGGGTAATATTGCTGATGTAACTAAAAAAGTGTATTTTTTCGAAATAAATGTTCCAGGCGGAAATTGGAATTCAGTTTGGTTCAAAAAGGAAGTAGTTTGTATAGTAATTAAAAAAGTAACTATAGAAAAATTAGATGGATTAAAAATAATTATAGAAGATCCCGAGAAAATTAAGAAAATTTTTTCAAAAGGATCACATCATTACATAAATAAACACGACCAATCCTTTTTTAGGACAAACCAACTTTATAACGTTAATGATTGTACTTACGAAAACCAACTATCCGCTAATAATGACCAAGTGAAAAATTAAATACTGTCCATCTGGAGATAATGGTTCCCCTGAAAGTGGTCCGCAGTGAGCTAGCTATAATCTTGGGGTAGTCGTACATCTGAGCAGTTTTCAAACGAACTGGGGAGCGATTGACTATTTCCTCAGCAATATGTGAGACCTCCAGAGTATGACAGCGTTCGGATGCCTTTGTGGTGATTGCCAAATTCCTTCGCTTTGGGCCCAATGACCTGATACAGATGACCTTTAGCCTCTCACAAGATGGCTTGGGTAAGTTTCTGTTAGCTTGCTTAGACCAGAAGATGTTGGAGAATGACCTTTTCACGATGCGGGATCAGCTCGGTGTTGTGGGACTGATTGAATATGTCCATTCAGCAAGCTCACAAGATCAAATTTTCTCTACTCTTGGCATTCATAGATAGCGTAGAAGACAGTTCCACTTGATTGGCTTCTATCACAAAGTGAGTTTTGACTTCTCTAGCCTCTATCCAGTACTGACCACTCTGATTGCAGTGACTCATACTCTAATCCAGCAGTAAGCTTACCGATTGTGAAGAATTCTTTTCTTTTGCCTCAGAGAGAAGAGTTTTCCCAGAGCAAAAATAGGCTGAGAAATTGTGCAAACAGTGTCTCCTATTTCCACTACATCTTATATTTCTACCGGTTGAGGTCTGAGAAGACTTCGCATAATGGTGTAGTGATGGTGATTCCCCAAGTATTTAAAAATTTTCTATACAAAAGTCTTCATCTGTAATCTGAGGTTGCTGATAAAGTGACCTCCTGATGTCCTGCCTGTCTGCAATTCCACACAAATAATCTCCATCCTTGGTCTCGAGTAAACCTGTCTGAAAAATTGTATAAATTTGAAATA
>DJYX01000147.1:0-605 GCA_002450295.1 Deltaproteobacteria bacterium UBA6967 | reverse complement strand
AGGGCTGGGAGAGGAGATCTGGAAGATTTTCTTGGGGAAAGAATTTAGCAAAAAGTTGAGTAAACAAGCCCGAGCAAGAAAGAATCTGGGGTTTTTCTGAAGAAGCGAACAAGATTTTCGGCGTCATTCAGTTTGTTGGGCCTGCTTGCTTTGGCAAGTGGATGTTCCGAAATGAGCCGGGTGGAACTCACAAAAAACAGCCCAGGTGAGCCAACCGTCCTGGAGGGTAAGTGGGCGAGTGTCTGCTACCCCGTGGAGTTGGAGGGTACCACGTATTCTGCAAGGGAAACCGTTGTCTTTAGGGGCAACTCCGCCAATTCCGTGGTCAGAAAGTACGAGGAGTTGGCCGACTGCAGTGGGGAAGGGATAGAAGACGTTCAAAAAACCACAGGATCGTTCAGCATCTTGGAGGAGCAGATCAACGTGGAAGGAAAAGATCTGATTGAGGTAGAATCCACGTTTACCCGCTCGCTCTCACTCGACTCGGAATCCATTGGGATTACCTACGCAACCCGACGATACTTCCACGTTCAAGGAGACAGGATGTACGTCGCAAATGATCGAGAAGACGATAAATTAGAGATCGAATCCGAACACTACTGGGT
>DJYX01000106.1:1033-10574 GCA_002450295.1 Deltaproteobacteria bacterium UBA6967 | reverse complement strand
GAGGCATAGCTGGTTTGAAAAGGTAAACCCTGAGGTTTTGTACCTGATGATGGAGGTACGCTCCGAAACCGATTACGTCTCGCATCATATTCAGAAAGTGATCGCTTTTTTTGCAGCGATGCGAGCGTTTTCGGCTCATCTTTCGGCAAAGGGACACCGGATTCTGTATCTTGGACTGGATGATCCAAGAAACCAGCAGTCCTTTGGTGAAAATCTGAAGTGGGTTCTGGAGGAAAATCCTGAGGCTGCTTGGGCTTATCAGTCACCTGATGAGTATCGTCTGGATCAATTATTTCTAGAGTTGAGTAGCCAACTCGGGGTGTCCTCGAGAAGCGTCGATAGCGAGCATTTTCTGTGTGAGCGAGAAGCGGTCAAGGATTTCTTTGTCGGCAAAAAGCAGTACTTGCTGGAGTCTTTCTATCGTCACTTGCGCAAGCAAACAGGACTATTGATGCAGGGCTCAAAACCATTAGGTGGCAAATGGAATTTTGATGCAGAGAATCGACAAAAGTATGATGGACAAGTCCCTCTTCCACCAACAGTGAAGTTAGCAAACCAGGTTGATGAACTTTTGGAGATGGTACGGAACGCAGGTGTACAGACGATTGGTTCGATCGACAACAATCAACTCGAGTGGCCTATTGATCGGGTGCAGAGTCTCAAATTACTCGAGCACTTCTGCAAGTATGGACTGCCTCATTTTGGAAGTTATCAAGATGCAATGACCGAGGACGACCCTTTCCTTTTTCACTCGAGGCTTTCCTTTGCCCTGAACGTGAAGATTCTGCATCCAAGGGAAGTGCTGAATCGAGTGGTTCAAGAATGGGAGGACCGCCCAGATCAAATCAGCTTGGCTCAGGTAGAGGGCTTTGTTCGGCAAATCCTTGGCTGGCGCGAATATATCCGGGGAATCTATTGGGCTGAGATGCCGGCTTATTCGGAAAGTAATGAACTGGGGCACAAACTCTCCCTGCCATCCTGGTTCTGGAATGCGAAAACCAGAATGCGCTGCTTGTCACAGTCTATAGAGCAGTCTCTAGAGTATGCATATGCTCATCATATTCAACGATTGATGGTAACGGGTAATTTTGCGTTGTTGGCTGGAATTGCTCCAGCTGAGGTCGATCGGTGGTATTTGGGAATTTATATCGATGCAATTGAGTGGGTTGAGTTGCCCAATACGCGTGGAATGAGTCAATTTGCCGATGGAGGATTGCTGGCAACGAAACCATATGTCTCGTCTGCCAACTATCTGAGGAAAATGGGACACTATTGCGAGAAGTGTCCATATGACGCGAAATCCAGACACGGTATGTTGGCTTGCCCCTTCAATAGTCTATATTGGGACTTCCATGACCGACATCGTGAAAAGCTGAGTCGAAATCCACGCATCGGCATGGTCTACCGGACCTGGGACAAAATGAATTCAGACGAGCGAGCTGCCATCCGCAAGAGAGCTGTTTGGATTAAGGAACATCTGGAAGAACTGTGATTGCTTGACGTTAGAGTAACGAAGCAATGGCAAAGCCACCGGTGATCGTTCCAATTGTGCTTCCCAGGTTTGCAAAAACGACGACAAGAAGTACACGAGTGATCTTGTTACGCCAAAATCCTTTGAATTCCTGAACATCTGTCATCAAGCCTTCAAAATCACGAACCTGTGGTCGTCGAATGAGAACTTCTACTAGGCCAGCGACCCAGCCAGCGGCAACAGCAGGATTCAGTGAAGTAAACGGGGCTGCAATGAAGGCAGAACCAATAGTCAGGGGGTGGGCAAGCGCCAAGGCGGAACCAAGAGCAGCCAAACTACCATTAATCCAGAACCAGCGTTCTATCATTTCCCAACTGACGCTGGTGTCCACCATGATAAAGCCGTAGACGATCAAGCCGATAATCAATGCTGGAATTCCCCACTTGAGAATTGTTCCGAGTGATCCGGAAGGGGGAACTCGTTCCAACTCATTGAGATCATGTTCTTTGCCAAGTTCACGCTTGATTCCGGGTACATGTCCGGCTCCGACAACTGCGACGATCTTAGGTCTGTCAGTTTGTCTGATTTTTTCAGCAAGATACTGGTCGCGCTCGTCAATCAAGGTCTCCTTCATCTCAGGAGCTTGAGCAGCCAAAGTTTCGAGGGCATCAGTCAGCACGTCACTTTGCTTCATGCGTTCAATATCTTCTTGCTGAATGGGATCGTCGACAAACATGCTGCCCATCAACTGGCCACTGAGTTTCCACTTTCGCCAAAAAGAGAGTCTTCGCCATGTGCGTTGTAGGGTCACTCGAACATCTCGATCCGCTAACACGATTTTTGCTTCCAGATCTTCGGCAACACGGGCAGCTTCCACCATTTCAGCACCGGGCTCTACGCCTAATTGAGCACCAAGGCGTCGCTGGAATGCAGACATCAGGAGATTTGCCAACAATAGCATTGCTTTGCCCTGTCGAATGACCTTGAAGAGATCCATTTCCTTCCAGCGATCTCCATAGCGGAGCGCTTCGTAGCGAGCAGCACAAAGTTCAATGCACACCGCATCGGGTTGCTCTTGTTCAATGACCCGACTGACTTCTTCTACACTCTCTCGTGAGATGTGGGCGGTTCCGACCAGCACGATCCGTTTCCCTTCGTGCTCGATCTCATGTACATTGGCCGAATATTCCATGCTCAGCGTCCTAGGCAAGAGTTGAGAAAAATTACTTAAATTAGCCCAAGCTTTCTACATTTCCAATTTATTTGATAGGATTTCTACAGAAGGGAAACAAATGTTTCTGCCTTTCCTACCATTGATTCTTGCTTCGTTAGGGTTGTCATTACTGGTATTGCCGATGCTACCCGAAGAAGCGGTCATCTCTCTCGAACCAATCGAAACCTTGATTCTGCTCCTGATCAACAGTCTGTTGCTTGGGCAGTTGCAGTCTCAATCAAACAGATTTTGGATTCAAGCGTTCCCAAGATGGGCAGTTGCTGGACTTTGGGCCGGATTGAGTTGGGCCACCCGGTTGCCTGTTGAATTGGCTACGTACTGGGAAAATGTGAGGATGGATCAAGCCACAGTCGTTTTCCTCTTGGTATTGGTCTATTGGATAGCCGATAGTCTCGCGGCTCATCCATGGAGGAAAGATGGTCAAAAGTGGTTGAAGACGATCCAGACGCTACGCCTGCAACTTCCTTTGATTTTGATTACAGGCCTGCACTTAGGGCTCACTCTACTGCTCGATAAGACTATCCCTGATGAAGCCGTCAGCAACCAAGTGCTTGTTGAGTTGGGATTGAGTGTTTTGATTTTGTTGGGTGCTGCCCCCTGGTTTGTGGTGTTGAGTTGGGGAGTACAACCGGTGGCCTCAGAAGTTAGAAATGAGATCGCTGCTGAACTGAAAGCCAACCGAACTTCTGTACAAGGTGTGTTTTGTTGGCCCGGACACATCACTCAGACGGCGACCGCGGGAGTGATTGGGATTCTTCCTTGGGCTCGCTTTCTACTGGTCAGCCCGCAACTGCTGGACCATTTGAATTCTCAGGAATTACGTGCAGTCGTAGCCCATGAAGCTGGGCATCTCCGGCGCTGGCATCTTTTCTTCTATGCACTTGCGTTCCTTGGTTTTGTAGAATTGCTTTTTCTGATTCTCGTTGGGGTGGAGTTTACCCAGTGGATCACAGGCTTTACAACGCCGGACTGGTTACAGGGATTTTTGCTGGTAGGGCTTCTGGGCTTATTTCTTCGGGGAGGAATTGGGTTTCTGAGCAGAAATTTTGAGCGTCAAGCTGATTGCAATGCCTTTTTGAGATGTGGTTGGGAGCCTTTCGCCACCGCTCTGACTAAAGTTGGCTACCTGAACCGAATTGCCCTGCATCAAGACAACTGGCATCACTATGGGATTCAGCAGCGATTGGAATTTCTAAAACTCTGTGAAGAACAACCAGAGAGAGTTTCAAAGCACGACCAAAGAGTGAGAACAATCCAAGGTGGCTGTCTGCTACTCTTTGGTTTGTTACTCTCTGCAAGCGTTTATAGTAATTCACAGCATGCCGAAGAGAGCCTGATTTTTTGGCGATTGGAAAACATTGTATCGGAAACAACGCCCGCAGATGTAGGGTTGTTGATTCAGGCAGCCAATACATTCTATGAAAAATCAGAGTTTGAACGCGCCGAAGAACTCTATCGACAAGCGTTAGTTTGGGAACCTGAAAACCCAAGGGCACTTAATAACTTGGCTTGGCTCTTAACACAGCATTTTGCAGAGCAACCCCTAAAAGTGCGAGAGAGTGTAGCACTTGCAGAGCGTGCAGTGGCATTGGAGCCGGCTGCCTATATTTTGGATACCCTTGCAGAAAGCTATGCTCTTCAGGGACGCTGGCAAGAAGCAGCAGATACAGCCAAAACTGCCCTAGAACGAGCTGAATCTGACATCCGTAATGTGGATCACATGGGCCTCCGCTACTACCAAGACCGCATGGAACATTTCCAGCACACTCGCCCCTGAGTTTTTTTCTCGGCAAATCCCTCCTGCCGTTCGGGATTTTTCCCAATATTTCAGCCAACTGACTCACTAGAGAACAGACCTTGCGTTGGGTGCAAAGAATTCTTTGGGTGGTCTTCATCCTGAATCTGCTTGGACTGGCTGGGCTGACTGTCCTCTATTTTGGAGGACCTGGCTGGTTACAGGAGCAGTTGCCAAGAGCACTTGAGAAGCAGTTAGGACGTCCAGTCCAACTCACACAGGTGCGAGTGGAGCCCCTTTCCCTCAAATTGATCCTGCAGGGTTTGGAAATCCGTGAGGCTGATGGTTCAGAATCTTTTGTTTCTCTTGAAGAAATTGGGATTGATCTGAGTTGGAATAGCTTCTGGCAATGGGCCTTGGTGGTTGAAGAGGTTGAGTTGATTTCTCCCTACCTCCGCGTCTCTTATCTCGGAGAACAGCGCCTCAATTTTTCCGACCTGATTGAGAAAATTGCAACCCCCGAAACAAATCTAAAATCTTCCGTTCAAGAGGAAGCTAAGTTCCCTTTTGAAATTAGGACAATCGCAGTTCGGCAGGGGAAACTGCGATTTGAAGACGTGCCCCACGATCAGACCTACAATATTTCTGGACTGAATTTTCGCCTCCCAGCAATCTCTTCATTTCAGCTTCAACCAGCCCAGGCTTCTGGTCCAGCAACTCTAGTTGCTCAGCTAGGAGAAACTAGCCTGAGGGTGGTTACGCAAGAATTCACCATTGCTCCCACAGAGACCGTTCGTCTCGACGTTCAGTTGAAAAATCTTTATCTGCCGGATTTTCAGCAGTATCTTCCAAAAGAGTGGGCACTCCAACTTCAGGATGGGTTGGTTGACGCAGAGCTCAAATTAGGATTTCAGGCTGAACCTTTTGAGCAGTTTGCACTCAGCGGATCTGTTCAGCTCCAAAGACTCAGTCTTCAGAACAGTCTTCCTGGGGAGGCTTCTAAACGGTTGCTGGAAATCAGCTATCTGCAGGTTCCAATTCCCAGGATTCAGGTATTGCCGAGCCTTCAGGTAGCTTTAGGGCAGGTCGAATTGCGCGAATTTGAAGCTTGGTTAACACGAACGGAGAATGGGGCTTTCTTCTGGGATCAGATTCTTAAATCAACATCTGGAAATACGGTTGAGGAAAGTTCAGATACTGAGCAATTATCAGTAGAGTTGGGAGGGCTCCACATCTCAAAAGGGAAGCTTCACTTTATTGATCAAAAAAGCCAGCCCGCAAAGCCTCAAGAATGGCAGTTGGATCGATTTTCAGTGGGTGAACTGACGCTACCTGTTTCATCCAGAAAAACGCCTCTGAGTCTAAAGTTAGCTCGGGAAGGGGGCCCTAGTCTTTCGTTTGCGGGGTCTTTCAATCCAAGTAACCTAAGTAGTCAGGGACGATTAGATTTGAGGGAATTTGAACTCGCTGAACTCACACCGTTTCTTGAAGATGTGCTACCCGTTGAAATGAAAGGAAGTTTAGATCTGAAAACAGATTTTGAGTGGGATCCGGCGGCCCAACTTCCCAGACTGGAGAAGACCTCACTGCAGTTGAAAGGTTTTCAGTTGGATCGAGGTCAAGAAACATGGCTACAGCTTGCTAGCTTGGGATTAACCAGTGACGAATTGAATCTGCCGGCAAAACAAATTTCGATAAGATCTCTCTCCTTGAAACAACCCCAAATTCTATTATCTCTCGATGAGGACTGGACCACTAATTGGAATCAACTGGTTCCCTCATCAGCCCCAAAGAATCCAAAGGAGAGTGATCAGAAAACAGCATGGCAGGTTCAACTCAATCAACTACAGGTTGATGGCGGGGCTCTGAACCTAATTCATCAGCGAGAGAGCAGAGAAGAAGTCAAAAAACTGCTGCGAATCCCTGTGCTGGAGATGAACGATTTTAGTTGGCCACTGGCTGGAGAAAGTCGAACAAGGCTCAAATTAACGACTCTTGAGCAGGAAGAGTTTTCACTGGATGGTATTGCAAGCTGGGGTGAGCAAACTTGGAAAGGTGCACTCAAGGCGAATCTAAAATTACTACCTTGGGAAAGTTACTTTCGTGATCAACTGCCTTGGCAACTCAACTCTGGTCGCATGAGCACCGCTGTGCAATTGCAACTCAATTGGAGTCCTTTCCGTTTGCGGGTGGACGGAGGTAAGCTTCATCTTTGGGATCTGGAACTTGTTGAAGCCCAGGAAGCCTTACCAGACCTCAAATTCGCAGAGCTTTCTGTGAGTGGAGCAGTTGTCGAGTGGCCAAAGCAATGGTTTGAATTCGAGTCTCTGAATCTCCGTCAATTATCTCTTAAACAAGCAAACTCTTCTGTTCCTGATCTGACCTTGGGGGGATTGGCTAGTGGAGGTCTGTCGTTAGCAGTTAAGGACCTGAGCCTCAATCTGGGAGCATTTCAATTTCAAAATTTGAAAATTCCTGGGGATTCCTTGAAATCGCCAAGTCTGGATCTAGAACAATTAACAGCTCAGGGACTAGATTTGCCATGGGGGAAGCAGCAGGCGAAACTGTCGAAACTGGATCTACAGCAGTTCCAGGTGACCCCTACAGATGCAGGACAACCAGAACTCTGGCTACCTAAAGCAGTGGCTGTGGAATGGGATCTAGATTGGTTCAAAAAGGAACTTCTTCTCGAAAGCGTTTCTATAGATGAAGGCTGGATTGAACTCGCCTTGTTACCTGATGGTCAATTCAATTGGGAACGATGGCTACCAACTTCAACCAACCAAGATGGAATAACTGAATCTAGCGATGATAATCCATGGAAGGTGGAACTTGCCAACCTAGAGGCCACCCTAGATCGCTTGAGTTGGCAAGATCTTGAGACTCCAACGCCACCGTTGGTGATTAGCAACGGATCCCTGCAGGTCAAAAACCTGAATACTGATCGGCAGTGGATCGAGAATTTTACTCTACAGGGAAAGCTGGATGAGATTGGAAAGGGGTCTGTTACCGGTTCGATTCGCTTTGACAAGGATCTGAGTCTCGATGTGGATCTAATAGATTTTGATCTACTAACCTGGCAACCCTACTGGATTGAATATGTGCCACTGAAAGCTACACAAGCTCTCGGCACCCTTCAGGGCCGATTTTACTACAAATTTGATCTTGTAGGAGAGTGGCTGCGGTTTGATGGTCTTGCTCGTATTCGAGATGCAAGGTTGATTTCCAAGGAAACTGGTCAAATCATGGGTCAGTGGGACGTGCTTGAAACCGAGAATGGACTGCTAGAGTTGGATCCTTTTGTCTTGGACCTAGGATCTATGCGATTGACAGATTTTGAATTGCCAATCCGGAGGCAAACTGATGGAGAGTTGGAATGGATGACACTCTTTGATAGTGAGGAAGATGAGGAAGATTCTAATCTGGAGCCAGGCCCTGTTTTCCTGAAAAAACTATCTCTGGAGAAAGGAAATCTTAGCTGGGATGATGCAAGTAATTCCAAGCCGGTTCTGATCACGCTGCAAAACCTCAAAGGCGGTATTCAAAACATTCTGGGATTAAATGTTCCTTTGGAACTGGATTTAAAAGGACGTTGGGAAGGAGTCGCTCCCCTCGAGGCGAAGCTTGCGCTTGATTGGCACCGGAATTCTTGGGGTATCAATGGCAAGCTATATTCACAAGATTTTGATCTTCTTTGGGTTAATCCATACGCAGAGCGCTATCTTGGCTATCGTTTTGACCGAGGAAGTGTGGACTTATCTGTTGATTACAAAACGGCTGGAGAGGAAATTGAGGTTGAGAACAATCTCCTCATTCAAAGACTTGTGCTGGGACCTGAAACTCCGGGACCACACTCCCTGGACCTCCCAGTGGAGTTAGCAGTCGGATTACTTCGAGACCCGCAAGGCACCATTGATCTTTCTGTACCTGTTAGCGGGAACCTCGAAGATCCAGAGTTCGGACTCTGGGATGCTACACTGACCGTTTTTGTTACTCTGATCAGTAAGGCTGTTACCGCCCCATTCACGCTAATTGCTGATGCTGTTTTTGATGGGGATTTGGACGAGAACACCCAGATCATCCGGTTCCGACCAGGAAGTCTGGAAATCCCAGCTGCAGAAAAAACAAAACTGGATCAACTGAGAGATGTGTTGAAGGAACGACCCCAGCTGAAAATGGAATTGGTGACACTATTACGTCGTGAAACAGAGATCGCAGCCTTACGAGAGCAGGAACTGGATCGACAAATTCACCGTGAGAAAATTGCAGAACTCATTCGTTTGAATGTCGAAGATTCGATCTCAGCACAAATGACACTTACTGCAGATGAGCAGCAAAACTACTTAAATCAAATGTTTCAACGAACCTACGGTAGCCCTCAGGGTCTCAGTAAAGAAGAGGTTCGGTTGAAACTACTGGATGAGATTCATATCGAGGGTCGGGACTTGGAAGAGCTAGCAGAACAGCGAGCTTACAATATTCGAAATCTGTTGCTTGAGGAAGGATTACTGGCAGCTGAACAGATCAAGTTGAACCCAGTTTTCGAAACAACCACATCACGCTTTCAATCCAGTAGAGTGGAGTTGAGGTTCACCCGTTGAAAACAAAATTACTGTGAAGAGCTTTCCGGGTAAAGGCGTTGAGTATATTGCTGCAGTTGACTAGCACTGTTGGGAATAGGCTGATCCCATAGACGAAGTACTCTGCGGGCAAGACGGATCATATCCTGGCCAGCGTTGCTGGTAGAAGCAAAAGACATCAATGATTTACCATGCCTCAGTGAATTGAGCACAGCAAGATCTTCCGGGATATAGCCAATAAACTCTACAGTCAAATCCAGTTGGTGACTCAGGTTTTTTTCCAACTTGGGAATAATCGAAAGATCGTCTGGTCCCAATCCACGGTTGAAGACCAATCGAGGTCTGAATTGGTGCCAGCTGCTCAAAACTTTTTCTGCAATCTCGGGATCCAAGGAACTCAGTAAGGTTTGTAGCAAACTAGGTTGGTTGCTTTTCAATTCTAGTGGAGAGGTATAAAGAGTCTGTAGCTTGCGGTGGATTGAACGATCTTGTGGTAGGGCATGTTCAATCACTCGGAAAGC
>DJYX01000106.1:0-625 GCA_002450295.1 Deltaproteobacteria bacterium UBA6967 | reverse complement strand
GTGAAATTCGAAAGAAATCCAAAGTACTAAACGAACTGCCGGCTCCTAGATCCAGAATTACATATTCTGCAGGGAGTGCTCGGATCTGTTGCACCAACCGTCGCTGCTGAGCCACGTTCAATTGAGCAAGGAAGGGATTCCCCTCATCTCCAGCTAGCAAGTGCAGATTTCGGTGCGGAGTACGAGCTAGATATGATTCTAGTGGGGCTTGGTCCGTTGAGCGTAAGAAACGTGCCAGGCCGGGGGGCGTGCCTCCGCTGAGTCCAAGACAACTGTGAAGATTAGCTGCGCCAAGATCCAAGTCAATACCGATTGTCTTGTGACCCAGTCTTGCCAGCACAATCGCCAGGTTTGCAGCAATCAGGCTTTTGCCCACTCCTCCCTTGCCCCCCGCAATCGGAATAATTGTGGCGGTTTTCTGATTGGCTGGAGTTGCGTTCATATGACCTGTTTGAATGGTGGTTTCTCAGAAATCAACACTATATCATTGCAGCAATCAGCAACTTTTTCCAGAGAACAGGGATTGTGAAATTAATCATCCCGATTGCTAGTGGCAAAGGCGGGGTCGGCAAGAGCGTAATCACAGCAAATCTAGGTTTTCCCTTGCAAAACTGGGTCATCAAGT
>DJYX01000090.1 GCA_002450295.1 Deltaproteobacteria bacterium UBA6967 | reverse complement strand
GCATCGTTAGTTCTCCAAATCTCGGAGATTCCTTCATTTGTATAAACGACGCAACTGCTCCAACCCCTGACAAATCAGTCCTAAAATCAAGACATCTGGATGGGTACATTGAATTGATGGGATTCCTTTCTGCTCATTAAGTGAGAGGTCATAACTTTAGACACAGCCAATTTACAATATGCGGAATGTGCCGTAAGATTACTAGTCTCATTTCGAATGCTTCAGCAGCCAATCATACAGTTGTTCGTTACTGTAGGCCTCTGTCCAAGCATCATGCTTCCCTTCGTCATAAGTGGTCAACTTAGCATTCCCACCTGCAGCATTAACTCCTTCGACCATGCGAACTGACTCCTGATACGGTACCAAATCATCTCTCTTGTCGTGAAAAGCCCATACAGGGAGTGCCTGAAGTCTTTCCATAAAATAGGGGCTAACAAACAAGCCCCCACCAGCAATAGGAGCAATAGCAGCAAACCGTTCTGGATACTCATGTGATATTTGCCAAGTCCCATACCCACCCATGCTCTTTCCAGTCATATAGATTCTGGTTGTGTCGATAGAGTAGTTCTCCACGATCTGATCAATCAGTCCCATGATGACATTACCTCTCCAGTAGAAGCCAGAGGGACATTGAGGACTTACAAGCACAAAGGGAAACCGCTTGCCTTCAGTCACTAATTTTGGTGGTCCATTCTGTTTCACCATTTCTAGATCATCACCACTTTCTCCATAGCCATGCAAATAAACTACGAGTGGCCAATTCGTTTTTTCAGCATAGTCTTTGGGCAGATCAAGTAGGTAATGAGCGCTGACTTCTTGAGTAAACTTTCGCTTGAATTGCATTTGGAATCCTATATCTGATTGAAACCTTATTATAAATAATAGACTGTTGATCTAAAATATGGATCAATCTGGACAAGCCCTATTACACTTTGTAATCTGTGATGAAGCCCTGTCCCACTTCAATATTCAGAGTCTGGTGGGAACAAGGATGGGGCACTGAGAGGGGCGTTGCACGGTTAGTCAGGGATGGAGAGCCGGATCGCAAGGCCTTGGATCTCGAACTTAGAAATTGCAAGCACTGGGAATGTCAGAAGGCGAGTGAAATTCATTTGTCTAATGGCCTAATTACGGCTCGGGTTCATCCATCACGATACCTTCTAATTTGTATAAGTTAGGTCCAGAACTATCATCATTTTCTCTGGAAGCTGAAGCACTTTCGTTTCTGGTAAGTTCTAGAATTTTTCCATCATACTCACCGTAGCCTTTCAACCAACTTACACAAGTAGCAGCTCCTGCCGTAAGATCGCAAATTCCATGACCTCTAAATTTTGATGAAGGATTCTTCTCTGATGTCCATGTGGTTTTAGATATTATCCGTCCATTGATGTGTTTGTCATGAAAACTCAAACTCCATTCTGATTCCGATTTACCCTTGAAACCAAAACTCTCACCGTAAATGGATATTTCTCCAATACTTTTTGCTGAAACGTAGTGGGTTCTTTGCCCAGAATCTTTCCAACTATCTCCAAATTGAGCCTTCCCAATTGATTTAGCCCAGCCATCAACTGGAATTCTCTCAGCAAAGATAGATGGAACTATAAGGCTAACTACGATCAGGCTTAAGATGACTTTTTTTATGTGATTCTGACTTATCATTGTTTTGGATTCAGATGTACAGAACTGTGTTTTGGAAATTATTCGGCGTTTGGCTCATCCATGAAGGCTCCTTCAAGTATATACAGGTTTGGTCCTTCTTTTTCATCCGTTTCAACTGCATCTTTTTCATTGAAATTGAGTTCAAGAATTTTTCCTTCGAATTCCCCAAAGCCTTTAAACCACATTACACATGAGGTTGATCCACCCGTTAAATCACAACGTTGATGCCCTTTAAAGCCGGATATCGTGTCTTTTTCAGAAGTCCAAACAGTACGTGAAACAATTGAACCGTTGACATATTTGTCGAAGATAGAAGGTGCCCAGTCACTCTCTGCTTTACCCTTGAAACCAAAACCTTCTCCATAAATGGTAACTTAAGCGGTTCCTTTTACCGAGAAAAAATGGGTTCTCCTGCCTGAATCTCTCCACTTTTCACCAAACTCACTACCAGTAGATTTGTACCACCCTTCCACAGGGATTTTTTCAGCAAAAATTGGTAAAGCAAAGAGGTTAACTATGATCAGGCTTAAGATGATTGTTTTCATGTGATTCTGGCTTATCATTGTTTTGAATTCAGATGTACAGAACTGTGTTTTGGAAATTATTCAGTGCTTGGCTCATCCATCACAATGCCTTCAAGCATATACAAGTTTGGATTTTCATCCTTTTCGTTTTCAGCAGCATCTTTTTCGTTGAAAGTCAGTTCCAAGATCTTTCCTTCATACTGATTATATCCCTTGAACCACATCACACAGGTTGTCGAAGCTGAAGTAAGTTCGCAACTTGCGTGTCCTCTGAATTGAACAGTTGAATCCTTTTCTGCTGTCCAAGTTTCTTTTGTGACTATACGACCATTTCCATAGTCATCAAGCATGGCAAGTCCCCAATCAGACTCAGCTTTCCCCTTAAAGCCAAAGCCTTCACCATACAAAGTTATCTCACCAGTGGATTTAGCACTGACAAAGTGTTTTCTTCTACCAGAATCTCTCCACATCTCTCCAACTTTGGTATTAGTGCCTTTAAACCATCCCTCCACGGGAATTTTTTGTGCAAAAGCTGGGGATGCCAACAAGCCAAAGCCAATCAGCGCAGAAAGTATCTTTTTCATAGTGTTACTTATCTTTAAAAAATTGAGCAACAAGTCAGCAAAGCAAGACCAGATGCCAACTAAGTAGTCGAGACTAACTTTAATGACTATAGGTATCTGAAGTCAAGCCTCTCGATCCAGCCAAAATCACCGGTCAGTGCTCTGTGCAGATGTTGTGATTGATTAGGTGGGGGAAGCAAGCCACAGAAATTATACTTACAATGAGTAAACTATTGGGCTTTGCAGGTGAAAATCGAGAGCAGTGGTTCACTCTCGTTGATCAAGATTTTCCATGAACATCTGTATTCTATCGAGAGTCCCATTGTCTACGAAGGCCTCAGCCACACAGTCAAACTTGCCAAGCCAAGAGGATTTATAATCTGTCCAGATTTCAACCTTGGGTTTGAAAGCTTCCCAGTCGTCAAAATTCCCCAGATTCAGATAAACCATTCCTTCAATCAACTCCGGTCTTGTGAAGATTTGTGAGCCACATTGGCCACAAAACTCTTTCTCCATCTTCTTGCCGCTTGTTCCTTTGTATTCGAAGGATTGACGATCGCCGGTTATCAGGATTTCGGATTCATAAAAGGCAGCAAAACTGGATAAATTGGCTCCAGAAATTTTCTTACAGGTCCTGCAGTGACAATTCATCACCAGCATCGGGTCGAACTCTGTAGTGAATCTAACTTGACCACAATAGCATCCACCTTGATGTTTGATCATAGAATCTCCAAGTTGGTCAGTTATTTAGTGAAGCGTCAGTAGAGTTGCTGCCTGCGAAATCGTGGAAGTACTGGCGTATCTTATCGCAGGAAATTGGAGTTGGGTTCTTCTCCCAGGTCCATCCATATTGATGAGTGGCACTGGTTCTGGCCTAGTGACTTTTCCAGTGCCCATCAACATATTGATGCTAAGAGACAAATCTACATTAATCCGTTTTACTAATCTCCATCCAGAGTGCATCACCGACCGAACTACTTTCCATATGGGGCATAATTTCAGAGACCATTTGATTCCACTCTTCATTCGCATCCAGTTTCGCCGACCTAGCCATCTCTTCATCCATGCTTTCAACTTCCCAAGACCACATAACTTGATTAAGTGGGCCCAAAACTCTGGCGTAAAATTTCACACCTCCAGCATATTCCTCACCAAGAATTTTTTTTGCTAACTCAGGAAATTTTGGTCCCATCTCTACGACTATGGGCATTGATCCTGGTTTCACATTCATCAGCCTGTCATACTTGATTGTCATAGCTTCCTTTCAAATATTGATCATTGAAACTAAGGAAAGTTTTATTAAAACAGTCCTTTTAGTTGGGTGTCAAAGATTCAAGGAAGTCAATAGTAAAAGTCAAGAACACTTAGATACAATGACAAAGACCTGTGCGGAAGCACGGGCATATCTGACCCAGTGCAACATCCAGAGCTTGGATAGGGACAAAGGTGGAGTGCCCTGTGAGGCGTTGTGTGTTTAAGCAGAGCTATGGATTCACATCACGGAGCCATTGCTCAGGGTGATGCAAACTGTTGGGAGATCACAGGCAAAAATTAAACGTTTGGTCTTAAGTGCGCTGATCCAAATTTTCCATCAGGGCTTGCTTATGTTTCATGACGGCAGCTTCTTCAAAGGACTCTCGAATACAGCCACTGTCTCGTAGTCATTTCATTTTGTAGTTTGTGAAAATTTCTCCCTTAGGTTCAAACTCAAGAGAGTTATCAAAGGCGCCCAAAACGATGGTTATGATCCCATTAGATTCTTCAGGTTCGCTACGTACCCTTGTTGAGCACGTTGTGCATGAATGCATCTGTCCTAGGTGCTTGGGTGAGCGTTCTAGTCCTCTCTCTAACCCCTTCAACAGATCAACTGACAACACTTCCGAAATTTTGAGGAAAGACTGGATACTCAGCATCTCCGTCACACCTTTTTTGCTCACTCAAGATTGACACAGATCTGTCGGTTCTATTCCCCAATCCTCTGCTGTGCTCTGATCTTCAGGGCCATTGGGTAGTTTTGCTGACCTGATTCCTTCTAATATAAAAGCTGTCTGGGTTCGAAATGATCTGCAATCGACCCTAGATCAACCTTGGCTCAATGCAGCATTTCACAGAAAGGCATTCTCCTTTTTCCAACCATTTGGGACTGATGACTCCTGGCTTGCCAACATTGTTCAAGGCATCAACGGTGTGGTTGACAGGTTCAATGCAAACAAAATCTGCCTCAGCAGCAGGGCTGTAGATCTGCAAGCAATTCAGGGGGCTTTCTGCCCTAACCTGTACGGACAATCCATGTTGAGGCCGGATCAAATCTGCGATTCCATCCCAGCCAGTGTAGGCATTGTTTAGCAAACCGTCAGGGAAATCATGCTCCGTACTAAAATCTGTCGAGGAGCCAGAACCTGGTGGAACATGTTCTGTCGGTAGATGCTCGAAATTTTCGAGCCAGCAACCAGTTGCATTGAATCGGAGTTGGCTATTTTCCTCTCGAGCAAGCCAAGGATGAAAACCCAGGCCGTAAGGTAGCGCTTCCTCCGCCTCATTGGTCACATCCAACTCCATCTGCAATGACCCCAGCTTCAACACGTAACGTAGTTGCGCTGAATATTGAAAGTGACTGGGCCCATGGCTCTGCAATGTCAAACAGATCTCAAGATCCTTGACTTGACTGACCTGCCAGGGGACTTGGAAACCATTACCATGAATGGGGAACGGCTCCCCAACCAGATTGGAAGAGAGTGGTAAAATTCCTTGAGGAGTCTCAAATCCACCACCAGAGATGCGGTTTGCAAACGGCACGAGGACGTTGCAGCCCAAACTGAAGGGACCGGATCGCTGAAAAGAATCCCCTGGCCGCAGGATTGGAATCAACCCTTGGCTCGTTTTGAAATCATAGTTGACCACAGCTCCGCCCATCAGAGGGTCCACGACCAACTCGCCTTGGCTGTCGTTGAGAACAATTCGTTCCTGATTTTGCATCTGTTTACATGTCATCAATGAAAGACTCCTCCCATACTCCCTAGGGTTGATCAATTCAGTATTCTGTTTTGCTGCAAAAACAGTAAATCCTCTAACCCATTTGTCTGCGTCCTAATGAAGCCAAATCCAATGATTCAAACCCTACTGCTTATCACCCGATAGTCTTGAATAGCAATTCCTAGTCGTCCAGCCTATGATCGTAAGGGCTCAAGATGCTGATGAAATAAAGCCAAAAGCCATCAGCAAGTTCGTTCTATATTAATTTCAGCATGTGGCGCTACATTTTCACTATGTTTACGCTCCCGTCGACCCTTACGGATTTTGCACGCTCCGAAAATACTACTAAAGGTTCCTGTCATGTCTCTCTCCAATTTTAATGAGGTCGCAGCAGAATTATTGAAACTGTCCAAGGAGATCGAGCAACTGCAAAAGCAATTGAATGAGGAGCAGCAACAGCGGTTGCAGATGGAGCAAACGATCAAGCAACTGTTGGACAAGCTAGGGCAGAAAAGGGATTAATTTCCAAAGATCTGCAAAATCACTCGAGCATGTGCCAGCACTGTTGGCCTCACCAGGGCATTTACTATGCACTGTTGTTCAGACAATTAAAGGATCACACAGCTATCGAGGACGCAAAATGCCCATTACTGGATTCAACGAGCTAGTTGGGGAACTGAAACTGATGAGGGAGCAGTTCAAGGATCAGCAAGAGCGACAGGCAGTAGAACAATTGAAACGGGAGCAGTTGGAGTTGTGCATAGAAGATCTACAGCAGCAGATCTCAATGGAACAGCTCAAAAGGCAGCAGTTAGAAACCTACATTGAAGAGTTGCTAAGCAAACCCGGTAAGCTTCCCTTTGTGAATGAATTGCCGACCACAGCCACATTTTTCGAGGAGGTTTTTCAGAAGTAAAGCGATTGACTTCCCTTCTTCTCTACCGATCTCACCAAGGATAATCGCAGGTGCTGCTCTGGGTGTGTGCTTGATCTAGTCTGTTATCCGCTTCTGGATAACACAATATTGATTTGCAGTTTAGGACGTTTGTAATGTGTCAGGGGAGTGGAGTCGCATCATGTAGACTTTGCTATCGACTTAAAGCATTGCAGACATAGAGAACATCAAGATTAAGCTCATCCTCCTCAAAAAATGCATCATGCAAATTGATTTCTTTTCCAAATGTTCTCTGACTAGTTTGAAATTTTTTTATTTGTATATAAATTGCAAAACGATACCATCACCCAAATACTTTGGATGATAATAACTCTATGCCCCAAATACTGTAGAAATTCTGAGGTATGAAGGTTGAAAAAATTAGATTTATCACCTGATTACAAAAAAACAGAATCAAGTGAAGCAATTATGAAATATCCAAGTTTCGATTTTGCGACAATTAATATGAGATGTTGTGCTAGCAAAAAAATAGGTTGATCAGTTTCTGGTTGAACATTTTGATCGTGCTGATTATGTCGGTATCTACAACTCAAGGGGCTGATCAAATCATAGGGTTTTCTTACAGTGAAGGATTGGCGTTCAATAAAATTGATATGCTAGACTACGATACGAAGTTTGAAAGCATAGATCCTGTGAATGACAATACGACAAATGAAGTAACACTGAAGAAAAATAGCTACAAATTTTTTGCTGGATATCGCGTAAAGCCTGGTCCTCTACCAGAACTCGAAATTCGAGGTTTGCTCGAACACTATAATTTTCATGCTAAAAACGTGATTGATGCGAAATGTATGTTTGGTCCTGGAATAGAAGTGATTTTAGGTGCAGGGGGCTTTATCAATTTTCATGCTGGTTATACCTATTGTAAATCAGAATTGAAGCAATCCGAGGTGTATGTTCTAGATACAACATCGCCCACGGGGAATCCGTATAAAAATTCAATGAATAAGTTCACTAGAGGGCTTTCACTGACCTTAGAGGATCCCAGTAAAAGAGACAAAAAATGGGGACTACGGTTTACATACAGTCTTGAAACAATCGAATTGAAAATCTATGGGGTCAACCGGGATAGTAATCCTGAACAGCCTACTTTTCAGATGTATGGTGCTGAGTTCTATACTTTTCTATGAACACTTAGCCTAATGAAAGGCCATCAAATACCTTCTGATAACTCACCTCAAAAACTTCATTTCTAGAATCTCTTAAAATTTAGGGCTACCTTTACAGTCTGTTCTAGATAGTACGAGTTATGATTTAGAGTAAAATCATAATTGCCCCGGATATTGCAGAGGCCAAATCCCAAATGGATTTACTGGCACGCAAGGAAGCGTTATCACATCAGATAGAAATGACAGAAGAAGGACTCGCATTCATCGGTTTGCATGAGTTGTATTTTTGCTTCGTTGGCAGAACTGGAAACATCTCCCTGGGAGAGCTGGAGCCTTTAGGCCAATCAAGCTAATTGAGAACTTATCTGAACGGAGCTAGTCTACTTCTCCTTCATTCTCTGCGGATTTGGCTCAACAATCCTCGGGAGAACTACCTATGAATGAAGGTAGAAACTTCTTTGTGTGGCTCGTTTTCATGGTCGCAATATTTGTCACACTCGCAGTACTGGAGACACTTCTGGAGGTTCCAGATATTTCCTAAATAAATCCGCCGCAGATCCCAATCAACATCCTACCGGACTCACCAAGAACCATAACTTGTTGGACTTCACGATGAGTTGTGGTTCTTCGGTTCACCAAGACCTCACGTCCCACTTATTTCGCTTCTGTAGCCATTGCTCAAGTTAACCTGCTTTGAGAACACTGTGGCCCTTTTCATTGATTCCGCTACATGGATAAGCTACTGATAAAAATAGTATTTTTGTTCGTTGATGTGCTCTTCGGGCTTTTGTAATCAATTGCCTGTAGTCTTAAAGATAAGGTGAAATCAGCCAATGCAGTAGATTTTTATGAAACCATCGCTTGACATTACTGACTGATAGGTAACTACTAGCCGCACTTAATCCACCATACTACAACTCCAAATCCAAAAGAGTAGGAGTCAGTTATGATGAATGACGGTAGAAACTTCTTTATCTGGCTCATCTTCATGGTAGCCATCTTTATTATTCTTGGTGTGCTCGAAACAGCTCTTGAGGTGCCAGACATCGGCTGAAGCAATCCGCTGATGGTCCTTGGCTGCTTATTATTATTCAGATCCAAAATCTTCAATAGCTCCCCAACTCATTTTTGTAGACACTGGTGTCGCCTGTGATCCATTCGCTGCACCAGGCCTTCCCCTTCTGCGCTTCTTTCCTACAGGTTGAAGTCAACAAGCCCTCCTGGCACAATTAAAAATTAAAGCACTCAGCAGTTCAGATTTTTTGTTTTTGTGTCTAAACTCGTTGAGTCTCCTATGCTAATATTCCAAAACTAGAAGTTGACAAGTAGATGGGTTCGTTCGAAAGATAATGAGAATATGTTTGTCGGAAAGCTTTGATAAAGGCGAAAGTTTAAGAATTCCCTGAGCTTAAGACCATTCTAAGGATCACAATTCAATTTGAGGTCAGCGTTCTTTATAGGATGAATGGGCCAAAATTTTGCTCATTGTGAAAAAATTATACTTGCGTCAGTTGTACATGGAGTTAGATAGAGAAAGATTCTCACTGCCCTAGATGTTTACTTTGAGAGAAGTCTGATGATTAATTACCAGTCTGACAAGCGCCTGAAGATCATTTTCGCCTACACAGGTACGGTGCTTCCACGAGTGTTGCCCTACGTCTTTGTAATGATGTTGTGGTCTCTGGCCTTAATCCTATTTTTCGAGTTCACAGGACTAGGATTCGAGATGAGCTCCCAAGCTCACTCTATTGTCGGGGTCGCGCTCGGGTTGTTATTGGTCTTCCGGACCAACACTTCCTACGATCGCTACTGGGAGGGAAGAAAGCAACTGGGTTCACTATGCATTGGAGCCCGCAACCTGATGAATCAAGCAAATGCAGTGATTCCAGAAGAGGAGAAGGAGTACCGTCAACAAATTGGCATGCTACTGGCGGCCTACATGGGGGCGATGCGAGATGACTTGCGGGATGGAATCACTCTGAAATCGATGGGTAAGCTGACTGGCCAGCTGCATCAGCGGTTGAATCAGCACAGTAACAAGCTAAATGGCTTGCTCAGTATGCTGAATGTGGAGCTACGGTTGGGAGTCCGCAAGCGCTGGATGCATCCCTCCGAGTTTAATCCGATTGCTCAATCAATTGCCGATTTGCAGGCGGCTACGCATGCTTTGAGGAGAATCCGTCAAACACCTTTGCCCTTCGCTTATGTGAACCAGCTCAAGGTGTTCATGGGGATCTATTTCGTCACTCTGCCCTTCGTCCTGATTCCCCAGTTTGGCTACATGACTTTGGTAATCATGGCCTTCTTCATCTATGCCTTGGTGGGTATCGAAGAGATTGGTCTGGAGATCGAAGATCCCTTTGGGGATGACCCCAACGACCTACCCATCGTGCCGTTGACCAATGGTGTCATTAAGGACATCCAAGACGTTCTTGAGCGCTGATTCCCCACTCCTAAATCCCAAGAAGCCCAAGTTGTGACTTGGGCTCCACTTAGAGATATCACATTACTGATTTCTGTAGTGATCTACAGAATAGTTTTGCCTATCTGATAATTCCATGACTTCCCAGAAAATTTCTTTTTGTGACTTAGATCATTGGATGTCGTAAATAGATCTATCAGAAAGTAGACGATTGACTACTTTTCTGAAATCGGGTAAAGCTTCACGGACCGCAATCCAAAAAAAATTCTAACTGCTGAAAAACTGATAAAAATATTATCAGTAATGAGTGAACCAAATTTTTTCTGTCTGGTATTTCCCTAAACTAGCGGTATTAACCGCAGTTAGCTAAAAAGATGGCTCAAGGCTCTTACTGTAACGTATTATTCCTCCCTGGAGTGACAATATGCCCAGGCTTAGAAATCTAGCGCTAACATTTTTATCATGTGTGCTTCTACTCAATTCCAGTTGTGCTATTCAAGAAGATGAAGTTGTCACCGCAGATACTGTGGAGCGGGCTGGTAGTCCTGGAGTTTTCTTAGATAGCGCTGTAGCTGGGGTAAACTATATTACCAGTAGTGGTCTGGCAGGAGTCACCGATACTAATGGAACTTTCTACTACAACTCTGGAGATACAGTTTCTTTCACTCTTGGTGATGTATCCCTAGGAAGTGTAACTGGTTCAGCCAAATTGACTCCGGTGGAGGTAATGGGAGCCTCGGGAACAGCAGATCCAAAAGTAATAAATCTGAGTCGGTTGTTGCAGACCTTGGATGCTGATGGAGATCCAAGCAATGGGATCAATATCGAGGCCTCAACCCAAGCAGCACTGAAGGGAAAAGCCATTGATTTTGATGTCCCAGTCGAATCCTTTGACAATGCAACCACTGCTGTAACAGAAGCTGTGGGGAAGCCAATGATTTCAGCGACCGCAGCGCTCAAACACTTGCACAGTACTATGGAAGATCAAGGAATGGATGGTAAGGTGGCTAGTGATAAAGAACTTCAGGCAGTCAGTTCTGAACTAGAAAATTTCGAAACAATACCGGCAGGGTTTAAGATCAGCAAAAATGATGCTTCTCTTCAAGAAATTGGTAACTCAGAGACTTTTACAGTAGTACTAGATTCAGGGCCAATTGGCGACGTCGTTCTTTCTGTAGTTGCCAGTGATGCTGGTGAAGTATCGGCCTCTCCTTCATCACTTGGATTTGGAATTGACAACTGGAGCCTAGCACAAACGGTTACGATAAGAGGAGTAGATGATAAAATCAGTGATGGCACAATCTCTAGTACAATAATCGTAGGAGTTGATAAAGATAAAACCAAAGATTCTACATACGACAAATTATCCAGTCAGAATCTGAATACCACTACAGCAGATAACGAGCCTTCACCTAACATTTCAATGAAAGCCTCAGCTGAAGAAGCTGAAGAAAATGGTGGGGAAATAACTCTTTCGTTCATAATGGATCTAGCTGCTGGAACCGATACAACTGTTACGTTAGAAACATCAGGAACAGCAGCTTTTGGTAGTGATTATAAACTCTCAAGCAATACAGTTACAATTCCTGCTGGTAGCAAAACGAGTACAGCTAAAATTCAGAATATTGATGATCAAATAGATGATGAAAATGAAAAAATTATCATTGGTATCAAGGAGGTTACTGGAGGTAATGGAGCAAAAGAATATGGTGAGCAACAAGCTTCATTTGTAATTAACGATGATGATCAAGCTGGTTTCAGCCTTTCTAAAAGTAGTGCTGTAGTGACTGAAAGTGGTGATACAGAAATTTTTACAGTGGTTCTTGGCTCTCAACCAACTGAAAATGTCGTCCTCAATATCAGTTCTGAAAATACTAAAGAAGCTAAAGTTTCTGAATCCATACTAATTTTCACAAATTCCAATTGGAATATTCCACAAGAAGTTACTATTACTGGTGTGGACGATGAAGAGATCGATTCTGCAATCAGTAGTAAAGTTTTAGTGTCCGTAAATCAGGAAAGTAACAAGGATAACAGTTATTTAGGAATTCTGACTCAAAGTTTAGCAGTTACCAACAATGATAATGAACCAACTCCCCTCGTGACATTGTCGAATACCGAATCTTTGGTTTCAGAGAACGGGGGTTCAGTGATCTTAACAGCCAACCTCAATACCATTCTTAAAAGTAATACTGAAGTAAAGCTCAGCATTTTAGGAACAGCAAATTTAGATCAAGACTATTCACTATCTGGCAATACTATCACAATCCCTGCAGGTAGTACTTCTGGCTCAATTAAAATTACAGGAATTGCAGATCAATTAGCAGAAGAAAGTGAGACAATATTGATCGAAATCAGTGGGGTGTCAAGTAGTAGTGGAGCTATTGAAAGTGGAAATCAACAGACTACTGTGAATATTACTGATGATGACACAGTAGCTATCAAAATCAATGAAACTGAAGGTTCTACACTTGTTAACGAGAATGGCAGTACAGATACATTTACTGTCAAACTGGGTTCACAGCCCACAAGTGATGTAGTTGTTGATCTGACAGCAGATGATAGCACCGAAGCGCATATCTCTACTTCAAGTCTAACTTTTACAACTTCTGATTGGAACTCTGCGAAGACCGTAACCGTCACTGGTGTAGATGACAATATATATGATCAAAGTGTGAATGTAACGATCAAATTGGTGGTCAACACTAGTAGCACAGCAGACCTGGCCTACGCAAAGCTACCGCCACAAAGCCTAAATTTGATAACCATGGACAATGACTCAGCCCCAGTCATTACCCTAGCATCATCCTCAACCAATCTTGATGAGAATAAAAAAACAGTGGTCCTGACAGCGACAATCAGTGCAGTCTCAAACAGCGACACTATCGTGACAATGGAACCTTCAGGTAGTGCAACTCCCAGTAAAGACTATACCCTCTCAAGTACTTCCATTACTATCCTGGCAGGAAAGACAACTGGGACAACGAATCTTGAGAGTGTTGGGGACTATGTTGATGAAGATGCAGAAACAGTAGTGCTTGATATCAGTGGAGTTTTCGGGGGAATCGCAACTGAAAGCGATACGCAGCAGGTTTCCATCACAATTAACGATGATGATACTTCAGCTTTTAAGATTAATGAATCAGGTGGTTCAACCACTGTTGAGGAGGATGGAAGCCAAGACACGTTCACGGTAGTTTTGGGCTCCGAGCCGACCAGCAATGTGGTGTTTGACCTAACAGCTAGTGACAGTACGGAGGCTAGTGTCTCAAAGTCTTCGTTGACATTCAATGCATCTAACTGGAATCAAGCTCAGACAGTCACCGTGTCTGGTGTAGATGACCCGATTCGTGATGAGTTGGTGAAAAGTGAGATAGCAGTAGCCATCAACAAAAATAGTACGAACGACACCAAGTATGCTGCTCTTTCCAGCAAGAACATATCGGTGAGCACGAGTGATGATGAAGGGAATCCGATTGTCAGTGTGGCTACGTCAGCCAATTCGATGGATGAAAGTGGTGGTCAAGCAACCCTGACAGTGAAGCAGGATGTGGTGGCTGTGACTGATACCAAGGTGACCTTGAGTACTGCTGGGACAGCAACCCTGTCAGACTACACACTTTTGAGTTCTTCACTGACCATTCCTGCGGGCAGTCGTGAGGTGACAACTACTCTTCAGGCAGTCTCAGATAACATTGATGAAGCAGTTGAGAAGGTTGAGGTGTCGATTAGCTCCGTCTCTGGTGGCAATGGTGCCAAGGCAGGAGGCAATCAAGTTGAAGTGAGCATCAACGACGATGATGTTTCTGGATTCACTGTGGCCGCAAGTGGAGGAAGTACGAGTGTATCCGAGAGTGGTAGTAGTACAGACACAATTTCGGTTGTCCTGAAGAGTGAACCAACTGGCAAAGTGGCCTTCTTGGTAGAAGTTAGCGATGTAACAGAGGTCAGAGTGTCTCCTTCCTTGCTGAGGTTTGATACTTCTAATTGGAATAAAGCGCAGACGATAACGGTTTACGGTGAGGATGATTTGATTCGTGATGGTTTGGTCAACAGTGAGGTAAAAGTTGCAATCAACAAGCAGGATACGCTGGATTCGAAGTATGATGGGCTGATGAGTCAGAGTTTGCCTGTGAGCACAATTGATGATGGGGCGGTTCCGCTGGTCAGCTTGGCTTCATCTGCTAGCTCCTTGAATGAAGGCGGAGGTCAAGTGACCTTGACGGTGACTCAGAATGTAGCGTCATTAGCTGATACTACGGTGACCTTAGTCACTTCTGGGACAGCTGTCCTGAACTCAGACTATTCACTTTTGAGTTCTTCACTGACCATTCCTGCGGGCAGTCGTGAGGTGACAACCAACCTGGCGGTAATTTCAGACTGGATTGATGAAGATACAGAAGAAATCAAGATTTCGATAGGAGAAGTCTCTGGTGGCAGTGGAGCAAGTACGAATGGTTATCAACTGGCCGTAGTCACTGTTAAGGACGATGACATATCTGCATTTAAGATTGTTGAGACTGATGGAGCAACAAAAGTTTCTGAAGGAGGAGGTACGTTGGCTTCTGGCAGTGTTGAAGTGACTGGCTGCGAACCCGTTTGGAATACAGGGCAAAACTTCTTTGGTATCAATCTATCTTTATACCAACAAAACCAGTCGTTGTTTGGGGTAGGTCAGCAAATTATTGCTGATGATCGAACTTACTTCATCGATGCCACGAACATTCCTGGCAACTGCAACAAAGGTGTTGCGTTAGTATATGTTGCTGTTAGTCAAAATGCAGCTGATGGTAACCCTTGGAGCCCTGCAGGAGCTCTGAAATCAAACTTAAATGGCAATTCAACATGGAAATTACCATCTGGAGAAAGCAAAGATAGTTTTACTATCACATTAGCATCACAACCGATGGGTCAGGTTATGTTTGATGTGACAGTTAGTGATAATACTGAGGCAAGTGTCAATCCATCAGAATTGACATTCAACGCTTCCAATTGGAATCAAGCCCAAACCATCACCGTCACGGGCGTAGATGATCCGATTCGCGATGAGTTGGTGAGCAGTGAGGTAGCAATAGCCATCAACAAAAGCAGTACCAACGACATCAAGTATGCTGTTCTTTCCAGCAAGAGTCTACTAGTGAGCACGAGTGATGATGAGGCAGCCCCAACAGTAACTCTTTATGCTGCAGCCTCCTCTGTTTTGGAGAATGCAGGTTCAGTAAGCTTGACAGCTATCCAAAATGTAGTTGCAACACAGGATACTAAGGTAACTCTGAATATATCAGGCACAGCGACCCTTGACACTGACTACTCAATCGCCAGCAATACGATAACAATTCCAGCTGGGAGCAAATCCGGTACAGCGATTTTGACAATTGCAAATGACAAAACTGTGGAGAACTCAGAAACAGTCTTCATTGATATTGCTGGTGTCTCAGGTGGCAACAGTGCAGTTGAGGAAGGTACGCAAAAAACGACATTGACAATCAGCGACGATGACAGTGCAGCGGTGACGATAGCAGATGTGAGTGTGTCCGAGAATGCTGGTAGCGCAACGCTGACCCTGCGTTTAGACAGGGCTGTGTCGGGAGGTTTTTCTGTGGATGTATCGACCTCCAATGGTTCAGCTTTAGCGGGTAGTGACTACACAGCCTTGGGCTCAAAGCGGGTCACTTTTTCAGGTAGTGCTGGAGAGGCAGAGACAGTGAGCATTGCGATCAACAATGATTCGAATGTAGAAGAAAGTGAGACTCTCAATGTGAGGATGAGTGGAGTCAGCCACAGTGGTGTAGAGATCACGGACACGGCAACAGTAACGATCA
>DJYX01000267.1:45026-50114 GCA_002450295.1 Deltaproteobacteria bacterium UBA6967 | reverse complement strand
AAAGCCTACGCTAGAGCAATCCACCTCTAGGAACGCTGGACCGGTGGAATCGAGTAGGTACCAACCGCATGAGCGACAGGTTCCTTGTGGCCTTCGGAGTAGAGTCGGACCTCCCCAGTAGCAAGGGTCCGACCAACTTTGAGCAACGTACACACAGCAATGATCTTCTGAGTAGCCGGTGGTTTGCGCAAGAAATTGATTGTCAGGCCAGTGGTCACTGCCAGTGGCACGATTCCAATCTCTCCAAGGAGGGCCACATAAAGCGCAACGTCAGCTACCTCCATCAGCACCGGGCCAGAAACTGTTCCTCCAGGACGCAACTCTGCCTCTCCAATCTTGTGAGCAATTGTAGCTGCCTGATTGCCCACCTCCACAACCCGACATTTTGTTTGTGGAAATTCTCTTTCTAAAAATAGGCTGATTTCTTCCTTACTCGGCCTGAATCGGTCTATTTCAGGAGCGTTCAACAGGCCTCCACTCAGAACAACTCTTTGACCTTCTCAACCCCTTTATCCAGAAGTTCTTCTCCTTCACCCAACAACTCCTTCCCTTTATCCACACCCTCATCCAACATTTCCTGACTTTTCTGAACCAATTTGTCGGTAGTGGTCGGCTCTCTGCTGCTATTACAGGCAATCATCATTGAACGCTCCGAAGAGCTAACGTTTTGCTGGTTAGCATTCTTCGAAACAATCTCATACCCACCTGCCCCACAAAGACTGCCAGCTTTGGCCTCGCAGTCTCCCCAGCTCATCATGCTGCCACTACAGCTCACCACGTAGCCTTCACTGCCGTCTGGCAAGAACGTTTTGCTTGAACTCACACAGGAGGCACATAGTAAGACCAGAGGAATTGGAGCGAAGCGATAGACTTTATGAAATAGAGTATTTCGAATCATAAATACTATCTCAATTAGGTCGACAGAACTCTGGGCAGGGTAGACGCTCAGCCATATCGCTTGCGTCCCGCACAACTCCCTCCTGTGGCAGTAGACTGCTCATTCCTGCACCAACCATCTGAAGCACTAACTGCCGCTGTTGAGTTGGTTCCAACATCTGACGTCCTTGTTTCAGAAATTCTTGGTGCTCCAGGGAAGCCAGGGACCGAAGCTTGTCACTCTTGAAATCAAAATCCCCATCTTCTTCGAAAAGAATCTGGAATAAGCGACCAGTGGCCTCATCTATTTCATCAGGACGCTCCAGACTAGCACGCAAGACAGAGCGGCGGATCGTTTCAAATTCCTGCTGACTGAGATTCTGGAGATTTTCGTGGAGTTTGGGCAGAAAGCTTCGTACCCGCTCTGAGAGGTCATCCGGGGCAAAATCACCAGATTGGATCAGGAAGAACAGACTCAGAGTCTCTTCGGTCAACGTCGAACCAGAACTCACGATGTAGCCCGTTTGTTGACGTGTCCGCAACTCATTGTAGAACTGTGGCTGAATCCACTGGGAAAGTACCTGTAGGGTTGCCCAGTTTTCCGGAGTGTCATCGCCTTGCTGTAACTCTAGTACGATCGCTGAATTGTTGACCGTCACATCTTGTTGAAAGGTGAGGGTCATACCAACAGGAATCTGCCGGACCTGCTCGTAAAATCGCTCCTCCAGCGGTAGAGCCTGCTGACTCAAGTCACTGACAATTCGTTCCATGATCGGCTGCACTTTATCAGATTCAAGGTTGCCATAGACGACTGCTTCTACGTAGGTCTTGGCAAAAAGTTGTCGCGCATGGGCAGTCAACTCTTTCAGTGTAACGTCCGGAACAATCTTTTCATATTGACGAATCGAATGCCGAAAACCTTCCAGCAATAGGCCTCTCTCATAGAAAGCCTGCTGATATGGTTCCTGAAGAGTGAAGTTACGATAACTCCTCAGTTTTGCATCCTGCAGAGAGGCAAAAGTTTTTTGATCGATCTGAATATTTTGCAACTGGGCTGCAACGCTCTCCACCAACTCCAATAAACGATCTGAGTAACCGTCAAAGTTGATTTGTACTCCTTCTTTGTCGTTACGCAGGTTGAAGTCAAGACCAGCCAAACTGACTGGATACTTGAACTCGTTGAGTCCTTCTTCAATTGCTGCAACGTAGAGTTGAGTCAAAACCGCATGACGAGGGGTAGCATACGCCTCTGGAGTCAAAATACGTAGCATGACTCTACCCTTCGGTTGTTCAAAACGGAAATCTGGCTGGAACCAAACACGTCCCTTGGGCAGATCCACCAAGCGCTGTGGCTCTTCCACAGCATGACGCATGATTACGGTTCGTGCAGCCTTCTGTTGACCCTGCGGCAATTGCAGGGCTACAGCCAGTTCCGACCAGGATTGCCAACTACGACTAGATTCTTGGCTGAGTAAGGACATCACACCCTCTGGCAAATTCTCTTCACTCAAGCCAGCAATTGATTCGTAGTTGAAGGTAAAGGGAGCCTTAGGTTCTCTCAAGGCGATGTCCTGTGGAATAAAGTCGTTAGGCACCGGAAGCGAAAGGTTGGGATGTCGTCTGGCGGTCTTCCACACCTGTACCCAGTTGGCACGATCCTGACGATAGGAGTACTCTGTACCATAGTAGCTCTCCGTACTGTCAACCTTCACACCCTGATCCACAAGAATCGCTAACATGTTATTTGGGGTCAGGCGATAGAGCATACTATCGAACAAGTCTTTGCGGAATTCAGTCAGCAAGAACGGTGAGCGTTCCACTTCCCTCAGAGGAACAAAGCGCAACAATGCGGAGAGAGTGTTGACGAGTCTAGTACCTTCCACGCGTTCGGAGAATCGATAGTTAATTTCGTTCATCCGCTGCACTTCATTGAAAATGTAGCGTGGCAGGCCTTCCTCACGCAGCATCCGCAGGTACTGAAACAGGTGAGTGATCACATCTCGATACCGATCAACTCCTCGTGGGGTTAACTGGACCGTCACCTCAAAGGAGGAATAAGAATTTGTCGATGATCCTGCACCGGCTGAGAGTCCTGTCGCTAAGTTCTTAGATTTCAACAGGGAAAGCAGACTGCCTTTTCCTTCGTGCCCAACTAGAAATCCCAATAGATTCAGTGGTTGACTCGAATAATACTGCTGGGTAGAGGGCAATGGGAAACTGAGCGTTAGAGAACGAATCTCGCTGAGTGGCTTCACTTGCAGCAGCCGAAATCTAGAGTTCGGAGCAAGATATTCTGTAGGGAAGGTAATCTCATCAAGATTCCGGTCAACAATCTCGTAGAAACGAGGCACGACCATTTCCTGTAACTCATCGAGTGACTGTGTACCTGAGACAGCGAGGGTCATTCGATTGCTGGAATAGTAGCGCGTGTAGAAGTCAACCACGTCATCGCGCGTGGTGAATCCGAGGGTTTGCAGATTACCCGTACTGAATTTCTGCAGGGGATGTCCCGGAACATAGGTCTGCTTACGGACTTCGAAGAGTCTGCGAAAATCGTTGGGGATATTCTTGGAGTGTTCAGAATCAACAATGCGCCGCTCTCGTTCCAGATACTGTGTATTGAACAAAGGTGCTGTGAAAAACTGTGCAAAGCGATCCAGCGCCCCATCCAGGTGTTCTGGGTCAATCTCGAAGTGGTAGTTTGTGTGATCTCCAGCCGTGTAAGCGTTCGTGTAGCCACCTCGATTGGAGACAAACTGCTGGTATTCTCCAGCCTCCGGATACTTTTCCGTGCCTAAGAAGAGCATGTGTTCAAGGTAGTGCGCCAATCCTTGATGCATTTCCGGATCACTCATCGCACCAACACCCACAGTCAAAGATGCTGCGGCTTTGCGCACCATCGGATCTGAAATCAACAGAATCTTCAACCCGTTGGGCAACACAAAACGCCGATAACTTCGCTGTTCAAAACGTTCATCCATCGAATCCAGAGTACTACCCAAAACTGGACCCACCATTAGCAGCAAGCACACGAACCACATCATCAGGTTCCGGACAGACCGCATAGAAGCCTCCACTCAAAAATGTTGTCAGAATAAGCAATTCAGTCTGCAAGGTTTGCTACCAAGAAGCAACCACAAAGCCATGGGGTTTTGTATTGACTCTCAAAGACGCTGCTCTAACCTGTTTCATTTGCTCAACTGGGGAGAAAATAATGGACAATAAGGAGTATTCACAACGCGCAGAACACGTCTTTCGGCAGGTCGAACAACTGCTGGATCGACATGAGGATCTGCTGGACTACGACCGCACTCCAGACAAGCTACAAATTGCATTCGAAGAGCGTCCTGGAATCATTGTGCTCAATACCCAGCGGGCTATTCATGAAATTTGGTTGGCGGGCAACGCCCGAGGCTGGCACTTTAAATACCAAGCAGACAATGACCGCTGGTTCGCAGAAGCTGAGCAAGAAGAATTCTATGACTGCTTCGCAAGATTACTCAGCGATCATCTAGGAACATCCACCACGTTCTGAAACACCCCTATGAGCACCGAACGTAAGTCCCTGACAGACCCACAACGTCAAGAATTCAGTATCTTGTTACTGCTCCACCACATTGCCAGTTCACAAGATAAGATTCATTTTTCTTTTCTGGATCAGAATCACAAAACGATCGAATCCAATCTCAAAGAATTGGAACAGCAGGACCTTGTTCAGCTTGATGTGGAGCAGTACTACCAACTCAGTGAAAAAGGTCAGCAAAGCTATGACCGATTGGTTCAGCAACAAGTTTCTTACCAGGCTCACTTTGAAATCTATGCCTTTGTCGATTTAGGAGCAGGAACTTTTGCTGATCCAGAGACAGATCTGCTTGAGGACGAGCGCTGGGCTGACTTACGCGTAGCAGTAGCGGAACACAAGGGGATTGATCCATATCGTGTTGTCTTCTTGGCGATGCTCAGCGATGAGAGTTTCTTTGCCAGCCCTGATTGGTACTTTGATCTGGCAATGGGAACGCTCTTCGATGAGTTGGAGTCCATCACCAGAGAGCAGATTCGCATTGATGAGTTAGGCTATGAAGATGAAGACGGGAATGAGGTGATGGGAGAAGAAGTGATTGCTGATGTGATTGAACAGGGCAGTCAGCTTGCGCAGGAACGGAGAGACCGTCAGGCCTTCAATCAGGATGTTCCAGACGAAGAGATCATCAC
>DJYX01000267.1:42308-44631 GCA_002450295.1 Deltaproteobacteria bacterium UBA6967 | reverse complement strand
CGAAGACCACGGGTGGAAGCCAGTTCTTCCATCTCCATCAGTTTTTCCTCGAAGTCTAAAAGTGCTTCTTCGATCTGATCAGAATACTGCCGCAAATTTTGAAGTTGGCTAATCAGCAGCTCCATCGCTTCTTTTTGCAGTGGCGCGATAGTTGGTTCACGGAATCCTTTGTTCATCAATTTATCGCACTCTTCCGTAATGCGCAGCAGTTCGCCTTTGATTGTCAACAGTTCGAAGATGCCCGTATCTTGGGGCGGGGGGATTACTACCTCCGCTTGTTCTTTGCCAAGGATGCGTTCCTCAGTTTGCATGTACTGAGAAATCTGATCCAGCAGCGTCTCATACTTATTGACCAACTGCTCGCACTGGTGCTTGTAATCAATAATATCTTCTGGCAGTTCCTGAGAACGACGTTGCCACTTACGTAGAAGCTGGAACATGGCTTTTGTCAGGATGAGAAATTGGCAAACATGGCTGTTACTAAGAGCTTGCTAGATTCCTGAAAGAAAGTAAAGGTCACCAACTGCCCATATCGCTTGTTTTGTTTTTCTTGTCACAATTTTCACAAATCTAGGAGCAGTAGATGGCCGTTTCGATGACAGGTTATGGCACCGCACAATGCGAACAGGACGGCTGGCTCTGCCAAGTTGAAATCCGATCTGTCAATCAGCGGTTCTTGGATGTTCGACTACGCCTCCCCAATGGATTGCTGACATTGGAGGCATCTGTCAAGGAGAAAGTGAAAAAGGTATGCCAACGAGGCAAGGTCGATGGCAGCATACGTCTGGAATCCATGACTCAGAGTGCCCAAGGTTTCCCACACTGGCAGGAACCTGCCATACGACATTACGCCAGCTTACTTTCCCAATTTGAGGAATTGACTGGGCGTGAGGTTCAAGTTTCAATGAAAGATCTGCTCAGTCAGCGAGACTTACTTGGCGAATCGATTGATCTGGAAATTCCTTCTGAACTAGGAGAAAAGCTAATCTGGGAAAGTCTTGAACTTGCTTTGCAAGCCCTCAAATCGATGAAAGAGCGGGAAGGCCAGGCCATGCTGGAAGACATCCAGTCACGCCTTCAGCGCTGCGCTCAACTCGCACAACAGATCGAAGAAAACTCCAAGCACCTACCACAGCAATTCCAACAAAGACTGCTGGATCATCTGAGTGACCTACAGGCCAAGCTTGACGCTGAGCGGCTACATCAGGAAGTAGCCTTGATGGCTGAACGTCTCGATATCAGTGAAGAAATCGTCCGCTTCGACACACACCTGCAGCACCTACAGGAGACTCTGCAGCAGGAGAGAGAGATTGGCAAACGTGGTGACTTCCTGCTTCAAGAATTGAATCGGGAAGCCAATACGATGGCTTCTAAATGCAACGACACCAGTGTCAGCCACACCGTAGTTGAGATCAAGGCTGAACTGGAAAAAATCCGTGAACAAATGCAGAACATCGAATGATCTTCTACTCACTCGGCTCGTGAGGATTTTTCATGAAACTGACGCTAGCTGGCCCTCCTGGTTCTGGCAAATCGACAGTACGACGATTGTTGGCTGACAAATATGGTCTGGAAATCCGCTCCACAGGTGATTTCATGCGCCAAATGGCATTGGAACAAGGCTTTCAAGACATCACTCAATTTTTGACTGAATTTGTCACAACCCATCCAGAAGTGGATCGTAAAATTGACGAAGCTCAACGTAAATTTGGTGAAGAAAACGAAAACTTCGTCTTGGACGCTCACCTGGGATTTCATTGTGTACCTGACGCTTGCAAAATTTTGCTCACCGTGAGCGAAGAAGTGGCTGCAGAACGTATTTTTTCTGCTCATCGGGCCACGGAGAGTGCAAAAAATATTGAAGAATCCATTCTTACCAATCGACAGCGATACCGCACAATGCGCCAAAATTTTCAACGCCTCTATGGTGTAGACATCGCTGATCCAGCCAATTTTGATCTAATCATTGACACTAGTCAGCTGACTCCTGAGGGAATCCTCCATCAGATCGACACCCATCTTCTTGAACAAGATTCCCAATGAGACAACTACTAATCGCCATCACTTTCCTTATTTCTCTCAGTGGTTGCTACGTCAATCTGGAGTTACCCATCAGTCGTGATCAACCTCTGGAAGAGCGTGTCCTAGGTGGAAGTGGAGCGACCAAGATCGCGCTGATTGAACTCAGTGGGATGATGGCGTCTGACTGGATTTCCAATGTGGGCAGTCGCAGAAGCAGTATTGACGTGGATGAAGTGCGAGAACAGTTGGTGATGGCAGCTAGAGATCCTGCAGTTCGAGCTGTGCTGCTGCACATCAACTC
>DJYX01000267.1:0-41935 GCA_002450295.1 Deltaproteobacteria bacterium UBA6967 | reverse complement strand
AGGGAACGCAGCGGCAAGCCGATTGTCGTCAGCATTGGAGCCATTGGGGCATCAGGAGGTTACTATGCGGCCTTGGCTGGTGATGAAATCTGGGCCAATCCAACATCGGTTGTAGGGAGTATTGGCGTGGTCATGGTGCGCTTCAATGCTGAAGGGCTGCTTGAAAAAATTGGTATCCAGGGGGAAGTGCTCGCGAGTGGATCTACGAAGCAAGAACTGGCAGTACCTTTGAAGCCTATCGGCAAAGAAAGTCGTGAAATCTTACTTCGTATTCTAAACGCTCACTATGAGCGCTTTGTAGGACTTGTCGCTGAAAATCGACAACTTCCGCAAGAAGATGCGCTCAAGTTAGCAGATGGAAGCATTTTTCCAGCAGAGGATGCTCGAAGATTGAAACTCGTAGATCATGTGGGATACTTGGAGGATGCTTTGTTAGCTGCTCAAATGCGTACAGGCGCTGCGAGCGCAACCGTAGTAGCCTATCAGCGGCCGAGTTCCTTCCAACCATCTTTGTTAGGAAGCAGTGCCGCAGAAGTCAACCTCGTTCGTGTACCAGACTCACTGATGCCCAGTTCTGGATTTCTTTATCTCTGGCAACCCTAAGATCTCCGCTTCCAGTTCTTTTGAATGGCCTCTTCCCTGCCCAAACAAAAGCGAATCGCGCTTGTTGCTCACGATTACAAGAAACCTCTCCTGCTGGCCTGGGCAAAACGGCATCTGGAGCAACTGCGCCAGCACGAGCTTTATGCAACCGGCACAACAGGCTCTCTGCTTCAGCAACAGTTGAATCTGCCTATCACACGATTGCTCAGCGGACCCCTTGGTGGTGATCAGCAAATCGGGGCACTCATTGCCACAGAAAAACTAGATCTACTTGTTTTCTTCTGGGATCCCTTGACTTCTCAGCCACATGATCCCGATGTCAAGGCCCTGCTTCGGCTCGCTGTTGTTTGGGATATTCCCATGGCTTGTAGCACGGCAACAGCTGATTTTTTGTTCAGTTCTACATTGCTAGGACAAGACTATCCTCGCCATCCAAGCCTTCCCTGAAGGAGCAGGTGGCCTAACTTTTCTTTGAGAATGATTGTGTCTATCTCAATTCAATGGGGTTACTTCCGTAACGGTTGAACCACGTGTAAACGAGCGCAAGAGTTTCTTGACGCAAATAGTGTTTCTATAGAGGAACGCATCAACGCCAGCAAAGAAAAAATCCCAGCAGAAGCGGCTTGGGAGCTAATTCGGGGAGCTACGAAAGTGACTGTAGCTAAAGGAAAGAAACTGTTGGAATGGAATCCAGCTACAGATAATCCTGAGGAGATTCTTGCCAGCGTGATGGGTCCTAGTGGGAATCTGCGAGCTCCTACCTGGCGTATTGATGATGAATTTCTGGTAGGCTTTCACGAGGAGTACTATCAACAACGATTCAGGTGAATCAACCGAATTGTGAAACGTCAACTTTGATTGAAAGATTTTCTTGAGGATCTACGGCATGTCCGAACATTTGCAGATCGCCATCCTTGGGGCTGGAGGTCTTTCTGGTCTGGAATTACTGACTTGGCTCAGGAGACATCCGAATGCCAACGTGCGTCATGTCACATCAGAACGCTATGACGGTATGCCTGTTGGTCGGTTATTACCTGCCTATCAAGGTTCCTCACTAACCTTCACAGGTCACGACATTGATGTAGCCGAGTGTGATGTCGCTTTCCTCGCAGTTCCTAACGAAGCCAGCTTGGAGTGGGTCCCTCGTCTTCATGGTGACGGAGTAGGAGTAATTGATCTTTCAGGAATGTTTCGGCTCCAAACACCAGAACTGACAGCCAAGCATTACAAGCTTGCTCCTGAAGAAAGTTGGTTAGAAAAAGCTGTTTTTGGACTCGCTGAGGTCTTTGCTGAACAGATCGCCACTGCCAGGCTGGTTGCTAATCCAGGATGTTATCCCACTGGGGCCTTGCTTGCTCTATGGCCACTGGGAGATCACCTGAAAAAACTGAACGTTCCTCCGGTGATTGATGCCAAGTCTGGAGTCAGTGGGGCTGGTGGAAGGGTAGAGAAGTCAACAACCAACTATGTTGATGTCAATGAGAATCTGAAACCCTACAAGATCTTCCAGCACCAACATCAACCTGAAATTCAGCTATATCTAGCCCAGCAGGGCTATCCTGAAGAACAACTTGGGGATATTATCTTCACACCTCATCTGCTACCCGTGAACCGAGGTATCTTAAGTACAATCTATCTTCGCTTTAGTGAGCCAATTGAAGAGGCAGAACTGCGAAAATGCTATCAGGATTTCTGTGCCGACAAGGCCTTTGTGCACTTGTTGGAGCCAGGTGTGATGCCTGATCTAAAAGCCGTTGCACACAGTAATCATTGTGTGATGAACTTGTTCCGGCACGAACAAGGCCAGGATTGGGTGATCGTTAGTGCAATCGACAATCTAGTGAAGGGAGCTGCAGGGCAAGCGTTGCAGAATATGAATCTAATGTTTGGGCTGGCACCCTCAACAGGACTAGTCTGATTCAGTCTTTGTAGAACGTGCGGAGTAGATTCTGTTTGAGACTAGGTTCAATCGACTTGCCTACGATCAGGACCATTCAATTCTTCGAAGTAACACATTTCACGTAAACGTGAGTAAATTCTCTCTCCGACTCGCTTGCGGATAGTATCACTGAGAAACTGTTCTTCCTCGCTTCGGTCCTTGCTCAGAACTCTCTCACGTAATGTATTTTCCTCTGCTTCCGTGTAGTTAGTCGTCACCATCACAATTCGATCTCGGTTGTAGCGCTCCGTGATCAAGGTATCCAGAATACCCAATTCCCATGGAGTGTTACGTCCTTTGCCCATATCATCGATGATCAACACATCTGCAAGCAGGTGAGGTTCTATAATTTCCATGTCCGACTTGCCATCGGAATAGCCTTGTCTGAGTTCAGAAAGTAATTCAGTAAAGCCTTGGAACACGCAGGAAATCCCATGGGTAATCGTACACTGATACACAAAGCCACTAAGCAAATGTGTCTTGCCTGTACCGGGTGGCCCCATCAGTACCATGCCTTTCAGGTCATCCGTTGTTGAACCTTGTTCTTGATGCGTACGTAGATAGTCCGGCAGGTTGCGATGAATTGCGTCAAGCAGAGAGAAAATCTGAGCATTGTGCTTGTCTTGATCCGCTACTTGCAGACGGCTATGCAGATAACGCCTCGGCACTCGGGCTTCGTTGTACAATTCCACCCGCTGCAGGCGACCAACACACTCTGGGCAACTCGCTGCCATTTCGCGATGGAAACGGTCACGTCGCAAAATAAAGCCTGTTCCACTACAAGCGTGGCAAGGTGTAGGGAAGCACTCGCAGAGCCGCCCTCTTGCGTAGCGTTGCCTGGGGACCGCTTCAATCAGGACATGGGTGCCGTGACAACGTTCGCAAGGTGCGTTCTGGATCAATAGCGCACTTTTCTTCTTCATGCATATTCCCAATAGATTAATGGATCAAATCGACAACACCCCAAAAAATGACCTCTTGCTCCGTATCTTCCGTGGCGAGCCGGTGTCCAGAGTACCTGTTTGGATGATGCGGCAGGCTGGCAGAACAGATCCCGAGTATATCGCCATTCGGGAAGCAGACGGGCGTCCCTTGGAGGAACTGTTTGGGGATGTAGCACAATCAATTCGAGTTTCCCTGCTACCCAAGCGAATTGGGGTTGATGCGATCATCATGTTTCAGGATATCCTGACACCACTGGCTCCGATGGGTGCGCCATTCATTTTTCGTCCAGGACCAATCAGTGAACCAATTCAAACCCTGGAACAGGTTAACCAACTACGACTACCCGATCCAGCAACCGATCTGAGTCATGTTGGAGCCATCTTACAAGGAATTCGCAATGAACTGCGGGGTGAGCTACCTGTACTTGGATTTGCTGGAGCTCCTGTCACACTGGCTTTCTTTTTGTTGGCCGGAGGCTCCCCTCATCGTCAGCAGAAAAAGGTTCTAGAAATCTTTGAAGATCATCCCAAGCTTGTAGCGCTATTGCTCGAAAAACTAACTCAGATGACCATCGACTACCTGAACTATCAACTAGCCCAAGGGGCTCAGGCAGTGCAATTATTTGAATCCTTTGCCGACGAACTGAGCCCAGGACTTTATGAACGCTGGGCACTACCGACTCAACAAGAAGTATTTGCAGGACTCAATCAAGGTGCAAACTCCTTACTATTTGCCAAAGAATGCCCATATCTTGACTGGATGGCACAGAGCGGTGCCAAAGGGCTTAGTGTGGGCTCGTGTATCGATCTAGGAAAAGCACAAGAACTGTACCCTGATCTGATCTGGCAAGGTAATGTGAGCAATCAACTTCTCAGAGATGGCAGCTTGACAGAGATTACTCAAGCCACCCAAGCCTGTCTGGCGGCCACCGGTGGCCGCTCTCACATTCTGAACTTGAGCCACGGACTGCTAGCAGATACACCCTTCACCAAAGTACAGCATTTTGTTGATACAGCCCATGCGCTGCAGAGTTGAATCAACTTTACTTCGCCAGACTTTTCTTTGGGTTCCAAATTATCGGCAGGCTTTCATCAGGGTGTTGAGCTTGCCACTGCTGCCAGATCGTATCCAAGGTTTCTTCACTTTCTGGATGTATCCAACTCGGTTCCAATTCAGACAAGGGAAGCAGCACAAAGCTGCGATTCGATAGTTCTGGGTGGGGAATGGTCAAACGCTGTGATCGTAAGCAGAGATTGCCATACGACAACAAATCAATATCAATAATTCTGGGACCCCAGTGTTCCCAGCGAATCCGTCCCAATCTTTTCTCAATTTGCAGACAAGTCTCCAGCAAAGCCTCTGGGCCTAGTGTGGTCTGACCACAAACTACCTGATTTAGGTAGAGCGGTTGATCCATATTAGCTAGTGGTAGGCTCTCATAAATCGAAGACGCCTGAAATTCCTGTAAAGGCAGATCGGCCAAAGCTTCACGTGCCTGCTGTAGATAGCGGGCTCGATCTCCCAAATTACTACCCAGCCCAAAAAACACTTTCTCCACAGATCCCCTCTCGAAATTACATCCATCAAACCGTCGGCTACTATAGCCACAACCCTAGAAACGACAAGTAAGATCCAACTACTCCTTCAGCATTTTCGTTCTTCACAAAATCTCCACAATCCCTCCAAAATTTCTTCATATTTTCTAAATAGAATCATGATTAATGTATCGGGACAAGCACCCGAGTTTAGTAATGATCCAATCCAAATGAAGGAGAGACAATGAAAAAGCAACTCTGGCAAAAAGCCATCGTCGGCACCCTACTCGCCACAAGCCTCGCTACCCCGATTGCGCTGGCACAGACCACCGATTCGGTCAATACGACCTCGGGCTGGCAAGCGCAACTTGTTGATTACCGGGGCGAGGGTGGCAAACATTGGGGGCACTATAGAGATAGCAGGCATCAGGGTAAGCGCCGGCATCAGGGTGGTGGAGGATCTTGGGGAGTCCATCAATTCCAACGTGGGCCGGTTTCACTATCACTCACCCTCCTACACATGCAGGAGAACCTGAACCTCAGTGAAGAGCAAATCAATCGCTTGGAAGACACTGCTCAGCAAAGCCAGCGGGAAATGATCACCCTGCGCTCCCAGCGTGAGTTACTGCAACTGGATCAGCGCCAGTTGATGCAGCAGGAAACCTTCGATCAGGAAGCCTTGCAGAAACACAATCAGCAGATGGCAGACCTGCACCTGAAGATGGCTAATCTGCACACAACAGAACTGGCAACTGTTCACCAGGTACTGACACCCTTCCAGTGGAAGCAGTGGAAGGAACAACAACCTAGGCAAATGGGGATGTGGCAGCGTGGGATGAGAGACCACCGCATGCGTCATGGGGAACGAGACGATGAACAACATTCTCGATGGCAACACGGCGAATCCGAAAGTGACGCTGAGCATGATGCCACCTAAACTCTGCCGACTAATACTGTCTAAGTGAAGTTGGTAGTTGCTCGTACTCAACAACTTTTATCCAATTTTTGAGGAATCATGCAGAACAATTCTTTAGTCCACAGGAAACTAGGTTTCCAGAGTTACCAACTCAAGTTGTTAGCCTTGCTGGGAGGTTTGCTGATTTTACTCATGACCACGGTCCCAGCCTGGTCTGAGAGCAAGCCGTTTATGAATCCGTTAACTCAGGCCTCTAAGGCAAGGGCTGAGTTAGTACAATCAGTTCAGAAGTCCGTGGTCCACATCAAGGTGGAGCAGAAACTTGTCAACGTGAGGGGGCCGTTCCAAAACCGACCTCGTCAGGCAGGCTCCGGTTCAGGTGCAATCGTTCGATCTGATGGTTATATCCTAACTAACCACCATGTTGTCGGTGAGGCTGATAAGATCACGGTCCAACTCTATGATGGTCAGGAACTCAAGGCACGCTTGATTGGCACCGATCCAGCCACCGACATTTCCGTGATCAAGATTGAAGGAACGGACATGCCCGTCCTACAGATGGGAGACTCCGATAACATCCTGGTTGGGGAATCTGTGATTGCCATTGGCAACCCTTTCGGTCTGTCACACACCGTTACCTTCGGCATTGTCAGCGCCAAGGGGCGAACTGGAATGGGGATTGCCGAATATGAAGACTTCATTCAGACCGATGCTGCAATCAATCCGGGGAATAGCGGAGGCCCCCTCGTTGACCTAGAAGGCAAGATTGTAGGCGTAAATACAGCTATTTTCAGTCGCTCGGGTGGCTACCAGGGAATCGGCTTTGCCGTGCCGATCAACATGGCTCGTCGGGTCATGAATGAACTGATCGAAACTGGTCAAGTTTCCCGTGGTTGGTTGGGCGTTGGTATTCAGGACATGACTCCAGAGCTGGCCAAGGCCTTTGGGCTTGATCAAGCCAAGGGATCCTTAGTGACAGGAGTGATGCCAGGCACACCCGCTGAGAAGGCAGGACTACAGAAAGGCGATGTAATCTTACGCCTTAACGGTAGCACAATCGAGAATAGTAACGGATTACGCAATCTAGTTGCTGAAGCCCGTGCAGATGCCAAAGTCGATCTCGACCTAGTCCGCGACAAAGTACCGATGACACTAAGTGTACGACTAGACGAGCGACCTAAGCAAACCGGACAGGCGGACATCAATTCTTCAACCAAGTCACCAAGCCCTGAGCTCGGCTTTGCAGTCCAGGAATTGACACCAGAAATGGCTCAACGTCTGGGGTATGAAACAATCCAGAGTGGGATTGTAATCACAGCTGTCAAACCAGATTCTCCAGCGTTCAACGGGGGATTACGCGCAGGTATGATGATTGTGGAGATGAATCGCCAGAGCATTAACTCTATGGCTGACTTCCAGCGAGCAGCTCGTGATATCTCCACTGAGGATGGTGTATTGTTACTCTTGAGCACCCCTCAAGGTTCCCAGTACCTGTTTTTACAGGCTGACTAAGAGAGCTTCGGTTTCTTTGTCAGCAGCCTAAGTCTCCAATGACTTTTAGGTAATCACTGGTAAGACTGGCAACTCCTCTTGGCTGTTCCAGCCAATCCGATTGTGCCCAACCTTCCAAGAGAACTTGGGCACAATCATTTCTCCACAGTATCAAAACCTATCTAGTTTGCTTCAGCGCCTTCGAGAAGTTCGAATTCTTCTTGCAAACTAGCAATACCAGCCAGTTCTTCTTCGGTCCAAGAACGACGCTGCCATTGAATGCCGAAAGATTGAGAAAGTGCCTCCAAGAGCACGTCTTGCAATTCTCGTTGTGAGAATTGGCTCAAGCATCCGGTAGCTTCCAAAGAGATCATCTCACGACGCAATTGTGCCGCCGTTGCGTTGCGAAAAATACCTGCAAGAATCGGAATCTGGTCCTGCAGTGGAATGGAACCATGCTGCAGAAAAGAGCGAGAGCGTGCTTGACCAGGGACATATGGGCCACTCGTGATCACTCGCTGAGCGTTGCCGATCACCTTGCGATCCTGTAACAGAATCTCGTAGGCTGCAGGAGCAGAAAAGCAAACATGGGATTCCATCGGGGCACTGGCCTTACGCTCCTGTATTTGGGGCTTCAGGCCAATCTCCTCAAAAAACTGGTAGAATCCTTGAGCGATGAGTTCATAAGTCTCAATCGGCCCACCACAAAATGGAGGTTCCTGCAAACAGCCAATCAGCGAGTAGGTCAAGTCCCCACCATGCAGGACAGCGCGCCCGCCTGTTGTACGACGGAGCACAACGATATTCCGCTGACGACACCAATCTAAATCAAACTCCTCATCGAGCTTCTCATTACGACCCAATGACAGTGTCCAGCGATTCCAGCGATAGAGCCGAAGAGTAGGAACCATTCCTGAACTTTGCTGGCGAAGAAGCCATTCATCAGCAGCCATATTGAAGCTACCGCTACGTGGCTCTTCTTCTTCGATCAGGTACCAGGAAGGAGTAAGGATAAGGTCTGTCATTCAGGCCTTTGGGAAGCCAGGCAGGTTCAGGTTGGCTGCAATGTTGCCAAAGTTACCAAACTGCTGGGTCAGCGCGGTTTGCATCCGCTGCTGTCCTTGGCGAATACCTTCATTGACAGCAGACAGCACGAGGTCTTGGAGGGTTTCGGGATCATTCGGGTCGATTACTTCAGGATCGATTTGTAGGGACTGCGCTTCGAGTTTTCCGTTGAAGGTCATCTTGACCATTTCTCCCCCAACAGAGACTTCGTAGGTTTCTTTTGCTAGCTGCTCCTGCTGCTCCTGCATATTGGTGGAGAGTTCTTGAGCTTTTTTCATCAGCTCGCCCATGTCAAACATAATCACTCCTATAAATGGTCGATTCTTGGGTGAATTTTCGCTGGCGTAAACCCACCCTTCAGTGCAATTCAATATCGTAGACTTCGCTACCAGCAAAGACCTGAAGGATATTCTTCACTTGAGCATCCTCACGGGCTTGATTCTCCCGCTGTCTTTTCAGTTCCCGATTCTTCCATTGATCATATTCCTGCAACGTAGTGCCTTCTGTTGTCGGCTGATCATCTCGCTGAATATGAACTGATCTACCAGCAAACTCCTGTGCCAGTTGTTCAAGCTTTACCTGATGTTCCTTACTGAACAAATCAGGCGGATGCCGAAATCGCAGTTGCCAAACATCAGCTTGCAAATCTACAGGGAGCGCTGTGCGCAGCAACGTACCAATCACCGAGGCGCGACTGTGCACGAATTGTACGAATTCCTGCCAATTCAGTGGGAGTTCCTCTGGTTCATCCCACTGTTCAGATACAACCTCTAACCAACTTTCTGAAGACTTTGGCTCTCTGACTTCAATAGGTTTTAATGATTGTTGCGGCTCAGCGCCGAAATTTGGAGTTTTTTTTTGCTCCAACCCTGTTCCACCACCCTGTGCCTTGAGCCTTTGGATTGCTGTTTTAGCTACAGAAGTACGCTCCTCAAACGATTCGATGGGGAATTCATTGGATACTGATGGTTCCTCAACAACCGGTGGTGGCGAAGCTACGTTGGTAGCTGAAGCATAGAAACTAGGTTTTGTTGGAGGGTTGGTTGGCTGAAATTGATTTGATTGATCTGTTGTCTTTGCTGGCTCTAGCTCTGGTGAATCAACTCTTCCATCGACCTCTTGCCGTAATGTGCGGATTTGCTGGAGCATATCCTTCACTCCGACCAACGGCTGCACAGAAGCTAATTGCAGTAACGTCATCTCGAAGCAAATTCGTGCATGAACACTACGTTTCATCTGCTCTTCCAATTGCATCAGTAGATGAAACATCTGTTGTAACTCCCCTTGTGTCGTCAAACTAGCCAATTGACGATACTGCTCCTGTTCATCCTCTGCGACTTCTGCAAAGCTCAAATCTCCAGATAAAGCCAAGTAAAGAGATAGAGTTTTCACTGATTGCAGTAATTCCTGCAACAACTCCTGCAGGTCAAATCCGTGTTGATAGAGTTCCTGAAATGCCTGCATTGCAGGTCCCAATTGCTTACGGAAAAGGCATTCTAGCAATTGGAAACGCATTGAGGCATCAGCAATTCCCAAAATCTGCCGCACCTCAGCTTCACTTGCCTGCTCACCGGCAAAGCTTAGTACTTGATCAAGAGCTGTCAGAGCGTCCCGCATACCTCCAGCAGCATGACGAGCAATCAATTCCAATGATTTTGGACTGAGTTGTAAATTTTCCTGAACAGCTACTTGGCCCAGAAATTCTAGCATCCTTTGCAAGGGGATTCGCTGGAAATCATAACGTTGACATCGTGAAAGAATAGTAACCGGCACCTTGTGGGGATCTGTTGTGGCCAGAATGAACTTCACATGGCTCGGTGGTTCCTCCAGGGTCTTCAGCAAGGCGTTGAAAGACTCTAGCGTCAGCATATGGGCTTCATCAATGATGTAAACCTTGTAGCGACAGCGAGCCGGTGCGTATTTTACGTTTTCACGAAGTTCCCGAATATTTTCAATTCCACGATTTGAGGCTGCGTCAATCTCGTACACATCAGCAGAAGCATTGCTGCTGATTTCCCGGCAGTTCTCGCATGTGTTGCACGGATCAACGTTGTCGGGCTCCAAGCAGTTGAGAGCTTTTGTTAAGATTCTAGCCGCACTGGTTTTTCCTACCCCACGAGACCCACTAAATAGAAATGCATGGGCTACTCGGTTGCTACGAATCGCATTCTGAAGAATTTGCGCAATGACTTCTTGACCGATTAGATCGGAGAACCGTTGTGGTCGCAGTTTGCGGGCAAGAACAACGTAGGACATGCTAGTAGGGGGGATTGGAGAGGCTGAGTTTTGCGGCACATCTACAGGATCTTAGTGCTGCTTCCGTTAAGACCTGACACGGTTCGAAACTTTCGATTGCGCAAAACCCAACCATTTGCAGCTTCCCACAAGGAAACAGGAGGGGCATAGCTGGCGGAAAGGGAGGGATTCGAACCCTCGGTACGCTTTCACGCACACACGATTTCCAGTCGTGCACCTTCGGCCACTCGGTCACCTTTCCGCAGAGTGTATGCTCTGAGATCCAGCAAAATACGGAAGATGCTCTGCGTTTTCAAGTGCTTTTTCCGGAATACCTACAGTCTGTAAGGTTGGTTGAACCTGAATCTGCTGGGCATAAAAGGACACCGTTGGCTCTACCTTGTCGAAGAACAGTTGGGGGTATACTCCCAACAAAACAGCTAGAAATGCCAGTGGGCTCAACACAACAATTTCACGCAAACCCAGATCAGAACGATGAGACTTGGTAGCTGGACCAAAAAGAACACGTTGGACCATCCAGAGCATGTAAATGGCGGCAATCAAGACGCCAACAGCTGCAAACACCCCAAACCAGAGATTAACCTTTGCTGCGCCAATCATTGTCAAGACCTCACCAATGAAGCTGTTGAGTCCGGGCAGACCTATTGACCCCATGCTGAAGAGAATGAAAAATCCACTGAAGATTGGCATCGTCTTGAGGAGCCCACCGAAACTTCCAATTTCTTGGCTTTCGCTCTTATGGAGCAGCATTCCAAGACAAAGAAAAAGTGCACTGGTTACGATTGCGTAGTTGACCATCTGCATCAATCCACCTGTCATCCCCTGCTGATTTAGAGCAAACACCCCAAGCAGAATATAACCCATATGTGAAATGGAAGAATAGGCCATCAAGCGCTTCAGATTTGTCTGTACAATCGCAACTAGGCCACCATAGAGGATGCAAACGAGTGATAGCACCATCAGGTAATCACTCAATAAAGCCACCGCTTCTGGATACGTTGGCAATGCAAAGCGGAGGAAACCATATGGTCCCAGTTTCATCATGATGGCAGCCATCTCGACAGAACCAATTGTTGGAGCTTGTTCATGGAAGGAAGGAAGCCAACCGTGAAAAGGAAATAGAGGGATCTTAATTGCGAAGGCCAGGAACATGCCTAGGAATAGCCAAACTTGAGTAGCTACTGGAATCTCCAACTGGTACCAATCTGTGATCTGAAATGACCAATATCCTGCAGACTGATAAAATAATACCGCTGTGTAAATCAGGGACACGAGCATCAGTAGTGAACCCCAAACCGTATAAATGAAGAAACGATTTGCAGCGACCAAGCTCTGAGTGCGCCCCCAACCACCAATCAGGAAATATAAAGGTATCAGCATCAACTCAAAGAACACATAGAACAGGATTACGTCTAGTGCTACAAAGCATCCCAACACACCACACTGTAGCAAAAGCAGATGGAGATTGAACTGCCAAGCTCGTTCCTGCATATTCCAGGAGGCCAGTAAAATCAGGGGCTGTAACCAGGCTGTTGCCACTAAGAAAAAAAGATTCAGACCATCCAGCCCAAGAAAATAATCAATGCCAAATGAACCAATCCAAGTGAAACGCTCGACTAGTTGTAATCCCGCAGTTCCTTCCTGAAAAGCTGTCCAAACAAACAAACTAAGGATTGCTGTCACCAAACTACTGGTTACGGCTCCCCACTGCGCTGCACGTCCCTGGTGCGCATCCCGAAAGGTCAATACTAAGAGCACACCCAATAACGGCGAAAACACCAAAAGAGAGAGTAGAGGAAAGGTGGAAGTCATGTAAAAGCCGATCTCAAGTTGATCTAAATAGTGTTGTGTGTTGAAGTTGCCAGATTCTAGGACAACCCATCACGAAGGCAAGCCAGAAGCTACAACGCATAGAAGTAGTCAAAGTAAATCGTATGCACCTGACTTCTGGGTAAAATCGGATCATGTTCAGAGATGCCCATCGTTGACAGGTGGAAGCTTAGTGTAAATCGATAGCTCAGCAGCAAACTGGGCACTGCAAACCAGCCCAGACCACCTCCAAAAACAAGTGAACTTTCATCTACATAGGTTTTGGTTTGGTCCTCAGCAATTGGACGAATCTGGGCAAATTGGAAACCACTTCCGTAGTGACTCCACCATCGTGATGAAAGCGGAGTCGCCCACCAATACCAGACGTTATTTTGGATAACTTCTAGTGAGTTGTAGTTTTTTCCTTGGTACTGAATCTCTTTTGAAATAGCGACTGGGCTGATCTGTCGCTCATATTCAAGGGCTCTCTCAGGTTCCACATAGCTAATATGGAAACCAATACCATTTGCCGTACTATCACCAAAAGTTCTCGTCTGTCCGTCATTGAGGGTAAAATCTAATCGACGGAATCCCACTCCAAAGCTGACACCTCGACCACGGGTCCTGTAGGATTCTGAAAACATTTCTGGTTCTGGTGACAACGTACGAGTCTCCGAACTCCGCTCCAGCATCTCTGGATAATCTTCAGGATCTACCTGACCCAAAGTGAGAGTTGGCAACAATCCTCCGAGCAGCAATAAGCACAAAGCGCATCGTGACATCAGAAGGCTCTTGGCAACGTTTGTTCCGGCAACAAGACCCCTCCCAGAATCACGCTGGCAAAGATTGTTCGATCAACGTATTCCGTCTCTTGTCCTCCACTTGTTGTAGTTTTGTCAACTCGCTCCTCCAGTCTTAGGTTGAATGTCCAACAATCTGGACGATAACTTAGAAAAACCGTATCGGAAACCAATCGACGACGAAATGCAGTACTGGCAGGATTAAGATCAACTGTTCCCGAAAAGCCGAAGGATAGCTCATCGCTAGCCTGGTGGGTATTGCTGAAACTGAAGCTGGAGGCCGCTTCGAAAGTTTGACCATACGGTGTAGTGTAAGTGCTCTCGTTTTCTCTGAAGGCAACAGATGCTTTACTATACTGACTAACATTTACGTCTACTGATAGTGAGTATTCAACTGTTCGTTGCTGCTGGTGGTTGTACCGATTACGAAAGTTTAGCGCCAAACCTGATCCAGGCTGCAGCGATAGTTCAATTCTCAAGGGTAATAATGGTTCCCCTGGTTCTGTCTCATCGCCTTTTGGAGTCGGACCTTGAAACTGGTAGTCTTCCTCCACACGCAGGTAGTCATATGGTTGAATCAAATTCAAACGGGCCAGCACCAAACTTTCGCCAATTCGCAAATTTTCCTCTGATTGATCCTCAGCAAGAAGAGCCACGCCACTCTCTACCACTGCAAGAATTTGCAGCAAATTTTCCTCATCGAGTGCCTCACCAAACATGGATTCCAACACTTCCTGCAACTTACTACGACTAGCAAATTCACGGTCTTGAAGGCTCTGCAAACGCAACAACAGAGTTTCCGGAAATCCTTGTTCCTGTAGACGCAAGAAAGAACGTCTTGTGAAACGCTGCGATGGTTCATATTGGCGACGCTTGGCCAGCAAAATGTTATCTAATCGCAGTTCAAGTAGGCGACGCGTAGCAATGCCACCTCCGAACGGCACACCAGAAATAGAATTCTGGGGTACGTCCTCAATGTAGTCATAACGAATTCTGGGAGTCATCAGATGCTTAAAGCGACTGTAGAGATCACTCTCTGATGCCCAGATCCTTGACAACGTAGTATTGAATTCCACATCAGCTGTCCAAATCTGGAAAGTATACTGATCAGAGGGGTCAGATGCACTGGGAGACCAAACGTCGTAAGTAGATATTGAATGACCAAGCCCCAAGATGCCTTTGAAATACTGGAAAATATTTCGTCGGTAACGCAGTGTTGGATTAACCACCAATCCAGTCCCATTATAGCCTTCTTCACGGAAGTAGCGGACGAGTGATCCCGCAGCCGACATTGTCAGATCCACTGTTCGGAAGGGTTGTTCACTAAATTGGAAACTGAGTGCTGGGAGACGTTGAATCCGGGTAGGGTCGGTTGCCCAGTTCAGCAAGGCAATTTCTTGGAAGACTTTCTCCTGAGATGCGGACAGCGTAACGCTCCCGGAATCGTACTGATAGTTGACAGATCCGGTAAAACTCTGTGCATAATTTGGTTCAGGGTTACGAACTCCCTCATATTCTCGCTGAAACTGACTATCACTGTAAACTAGACCAGAAACAATCAGCCGGCTTCGCTCGTCTAGCTGTTGGTTGTGATTGAGAATCAACTTGTAGCGCTCTGGGCGCAAGGTATTCGGATTCACATCTTCTGGTGCAAGCTGGCCAGACTCTGTTTGTGGATCCCGAGGATCACGTTCGAAATAGCGTAAAAACTTGACCTCACCTCGCAAATTCTCGCTGAAAGCATACTGATAATCCAACCCCAGACCCAACCCTCGGAACTGTACCCACTCAGTACGGATCGTGAGATCTTGCTCTCGTTCAATCGCCCAAAAGTATGGAAGGGAGAGACGATAGCCTAGATTGAACTTTTCAATGCTCGAGGTTTGTAGAGCATACTCCGGTGGTAGTAGACCCGTTTGCCTTCGTGTGACTGTGGGCCAAGCCAGATAGGGGAAGTAAAAGATCGGGACACCCCGAACTCGCAGACTCGTTGAAATAGCTGAAGAATAATTCTCTGGATAGTAGTGCACCGTACTACCACGAATTTCCCAGGCAGGCTGTTCAGGGTTACAAGTTGTGAACGTACAGTCATATCCGATGAAGTGTCCTTCTGGAACACGACGTACCTCACGTGCTGTTATGTAAGCCTCAGTTTTTGCATCGAAGAAGAAGACTTCCCGAAAAACACCGGAGTTGTCATCTAAGTTGATTTCCAATCCTTCAGCAATCAACGTAATCGAACCTTCTCGCAGTCGAACAAACCCTTGCGCAACGATCAGGTTTTCCTTGCGCAAGAACTCGACTTTCTGACCTTCAAGTGCGATAGTACCCCATTCGAAGCGGGCATCTTCATAGCGATAGATTTCTGTTTCAGGATCAAAGATGTAGGAGCGGGCCTCAACACGCAGATCAGCTGGCTGGGCCTGCAGGGAATGAGTAAATCCCCAACAAAGCAGCCAAACCAAACATAAGCGAAGTAACCGGCTACGACCGTTATGCATGGAGGGAATGGTTGTGGTTGACAGAACGGAACAAGAAGCCCAATCTACGAAGACTCCTGCAGAGATGCAACTTTTTTGCAGGCTGATTCCTGATCATCAGGAATCAAATAATCCACCCATTTTCACCAGAAACCCAATGAAGCACCTCATTTTGCTCCTGTTTCTGATTTGTTGGCTTCCAGCACTGCCATTTGCCCAGTCTTCTCTACTTGATACGGAGCGCATCCGTAGCCAGCTATTCGAAGGAGCCAAGAACAAGAATAAGACAAATAGTGTAACAACGAACGCTCCACAGCGTCAGATAGTTAGTGGTGTCATATCTCGTGTAGCAGATTCTGAGAGTATTTGGCTAAGAATCGACGATCGTGGTGAGTTCCGAAAATGGACTTATCAACTCTCGAAAAGTAGCCTCAACCTAAGTCGACAGGAAATTCGAGTCTACCTAAAGTATGTGTCTCCTAAGCTGTCGATTAACCGAGGCAAAGAATACAACGAATGGTTCCAGAAAAAAGTAGCTTTTGAGTTGGGTAAGTCCTTCAGTGGTCGATCCGTCAGAGTTGAGTATGAGCTTCAAGAAGAACTTTATCGGCTCAACGGCATTGTTTTATCTGGCGACACAAACGTTAATCTCTGGATGGTGCAAAACGGCTGGTCCTTCTATTTGCTAACGGAAGGCGCCAATCCTGATGAACAGCAATTCTTGGCTGCCGAAGCAATGGCCCGGAACAAAAAAGTTGGACTATGGGATGAACAGTTGCAGGGCAGTACAAATCAATGAGTCTGAAAGAGCGTCTAACCGAACTGAGTGCTGAACTAGCTGAATTGGCAACAGAGGCTGGTCGCTCTCCAGAAGAAATCAAGTTGATTGCCGTCTCGAAGACTCATCCTAGTGAACTAATCGCAGAAGCTTTCCAAGCTGGACAGGTGCGCTTCGGTGAAAATCGGGTTCAGGAAGCCTCAGAAAAAATTGAAAGACTACAGAAGCCAGGTATCGAATGGCACTTGATCGGGCATTTGCAAAAAAATAAGGCTCGCTTCTGCCCGGGGCGCTTCGACTGGATTCATTCGGTTGATTCCCAAGAATTATTGGAATTACTCGAAAAGCAGTGTGCTCTGCAAAGACAATCCATACAAATTCTACTACAGGCCAATCTATCGCAAGAAGACAGCAAAAGTGGAGTCAGTGACTACGATAATTTGTGCAGGTTATTAGAGAAGGCACAGGATTGTCAGTGGCTGAGCTGTAGAGGTTTGATGACTATGGCTGCAGCCACAGATGACGCAAACGAAATCCGTAGAACTTTCGCACAACTTCGTACTTGGCTTGAAAAGCTCCGCAATGAATTTAATCTGACTACTTTCACGGAACTTTCGATGGGGATGTCCTCTGATTACCGAATCGCCATTGCAGAAGGGGCAACAATGATTCGACTGGGCACCGCTCTATTTGGGGAACGCGCTAAGCCTTTGATCATACAATGATCGCTTATCTAAGTGGGGATGTCTCGCTTGTAGAAGAACAGCGCTTAGTCCTACAAACTAGTGGTGGAGTAGGGTACCTCGTGCAGGTACCCCAAGAGCTTGGTAACAGACACTCTGTCGGTGAAGTACTCAGCTTACACATTCACACCAGTGTGCGCGAGGATGAAATCAGCCTATATGGGTTCGAGACAACAGCCGAAAGACAATTGTTCGAACGTCTCCTCAAGGCATCTGGAGTCGGCCCAAAACTGGCGCTGACCATTGTTTCTGTACTTGAACCACGAAATCTTGTTCAAGCCATCCTGCGTGAAGACGTCAACACCCTCAGTCAAGTTCCAGGCATCGGCAAAAAAACTGCGGCTCGGCTTTGCCTGGAGTTGAAAGACAGCTTCAGCAAATCTCCCATCCAAGGACTGGAATCTGCCTTGATTACTGGCAAGGCAACATCATCCGTCATACCATCGGGTGAAACAGCCTCTCTACAATCTGCCCTAAAAAACATGGGTTTTGCAGAAAAAGAGATTCTGACCGTGCTAGCAAGCCTTCCTCCAGAAGCAGAAGGCTTTGAAATCAAGCTCAGACTCGCTTTGGGATTGCTGTCAAAACGCTAAATAAGGAGAACGTATGCTCAATAAAGTTATGCTGATCGGCAGGCTGGGTCGTGACCCGGAGATCCGATATACTCAATCTGGCAACGCTGTCGCCTCATTTTCTATCGCAACTTCTGAATACTGGAGAGACAAACAGGGGCAACGACAGGAAAAAACCGAATGGCACGATATCGTGGCCTGGGATCGCCTAGCTGATCAAGCACAGTCCTATCTGAAAAAAGGTTCGATGGTGTATATTGAGGGTAAATTGCAGACACGTAGTTGGGACGATCAGCAGGGTCAAAAAAAATACCGAACAGAGATTGTTGCCAATCAAGTGCGCTTCTTAGATTCTCGAGAAGGGACAGAACGGAGTGGGGGAAGCGTTGACGATGGGCCCGCTGTTTACGGTAATGAATATCCCAGTGGAGGACCTTCGGACAACCGTCGCAATCCATCATCCAGCTCTTCAAACAATGACTTCAACCAAGGAAATAACGCTCCTTATGTTGAAGACGACGTACCATTCTGACAAAGTCAGATGCTCGCAGTAGCTGAAGCAGAACGGTATAGACAAACCCTGCAGCAGCTACAGGCAACACAGCAAAGACTGGGTTATCACAGCGATTGGTTGATTAGAGAAGGTGACTTCCCAAGTCTCCGTCTGGGTTTAGTACTCTCGACCTACCGCTGGAAAGCTTCTGAAGAGGCTTTGCTTCAGTACCTGAGTCTGGGTGGAAATCTACTGATGCTAGATGCAACTACTGTCACGACGATTTCCAATCACCTTGGAGAGCTGCTCAACACACAAAACGTTCGTCGAGAGCATTGCTGGATCATTCTTCGGAGCACTAAGGATTCTGCTGAAAAACTAGCTCATGAACTTGGTGTCGGCTGGTGGGATATGGTTCTTGACAGCGGTGCAAAACCTAGCGGCAAGACAAACAGGGTACTTCCACAAAATCTCACTTGGCAAACACTGAAAAATGGTAATATTTCAAGCTGGTCTTCAGATCTACTCCTTGAATGCTTACAAGGCTGGCCTGATGCTCCGTTCGTCACAACTGCCACCTACAAACTTTTTAAAGAGAATCAGCAGAACCTGCGTGATTACCTCCAAGAGCTGTTACTATGTGAACTCAGAATTAATCTGCTTCAGCAACAAGTCGGTAGCACCTCGCGCTTCAGCCTGACCAATCCTTTGCAGAAGGCAATGCAGATTATTCAGACTCTCGCCGAATGGAATGATTACTTGGTCCACAGTTGGTATCCTGTTTTTCAGCATCAAACTCGGAAATTACAGCAACAGAGCCCTCAATCGCTCGAACAATCGAAAAGATTATTCAACCATTTTGAACGTGAACTGATGGGCTTGATGGGCCTTTTTGAAGAGACGCTACGTCAACGACATGCCTTGCTTCTGGCTAATTTTCTAGAAAAACAACAACAAAAACTGGCCGAAGATTTACCACCAGACTCACAGTTTATCCGCTGGCTACTGCGACAAGATCATGTTCAACGTCTCTGGCTTCCTGTGGGGCATTTGGATCAATTAACGGCAAGACTTGGATTGATGCGCCAACCTCTGCATGTTCCGCTTGCAGCACCCGTCTGATTGTGAGAATCTTCAACTCTTGATAAAAAGTTTTAGAATCATTTCGATTTCATAGATCTATAGATCATGGTTGACTCCCGACTGTTCTATCCACAGGGCACAGACAAATTACATCAGGAATTTCTTGCAGATCCACTGCAACGAGTATCCTCCGTTGCCTACGCTTCGCTGGAAGAATTACCTCATACAACTGAGGGAACAACCTGTCTGATTGTTATGCGTAGCCGTGATCTTTTCCAGTGGCAATCCCATCTGACTCTTTATCTTCAGTCTGGTGGAGGAATCGTTGTTTTGGAGGAGGGACCAACCTTGGCTGCAGAACCGCCAGAACATCCTTCGATCGAATGGTACCCCCTAGCTTATTTGACACCCACGCGTTGGAATTTTCTACTACGTCAGTTTTTCAACCGCCTACACGATAGAACTCGAACACATTCAAATGTCAGCAAATCGGATGAAATTCTCTCCGAGTTGAACGAACTTGGGATCGCTCTATCCAGCGAAAAAGATCTGGACAAGTTACTGCGTATGATCGCCGCGAAAGCGATGAAACTTACCAACGCAGATGGATGCAGCATCTACCTGATCGAACAGATTCCAGACACTCCTCACGAACAGAGCAACTATCTCGCTAACAAACAAATGCGTTTCCACAGCGCACTTAATCTTTCACGAGACACATCCCAACTGCAGGAGAAAGTTCTTCCTCTCGACTTCAGCACGATCAATGCCTATGTGGCACGCACCAGCCAGTCGATTCGGATCGATGATGTGTACGAACTACATGATTCTAATCTGGTCTGGGGTGGTCGTGAATTCGATGAGCAGCAGTTCTATAAGACTCGCTCAATGCTTGCCGTTCCAATGTGCAATGAGCGTGGTGAGGTTCTTGGTGTGATCCAACTCATCAATTGCAAGATCGACGGAGATGCCGTTTTAAATACTGAAGAAGATGTTGACCAAATAGTCGTTCCGTTCAGTGATTACCACATGCGCTTAATGGAATCTCTGGCATCTCAGGCAACGGTTGCGGTAAGAAATGCATCCTTATTAGAGTCTATCCAAATTCTATTCGACGGTTTCATCAATGCGAGCGTGAAAGCCATCGAATCTAGAGACCCAACGACTTCCGGACATTCAAGCCGAGTTGCTACGCTCACCGTAGCTCTAGCAGAGACGGTAAGTTCACTGTCCGAGGGACGTTTTGCTGATATCAGCTACAACCCTGATCAATTCAACACGATTCGCTATGCCTCTCTCCTTCATGATTTTGGCAAAATTGGCGTACGTGAGAAAGTTCTGGTCAAATCTAAGAAACTTTATCCTGAAGAACAGCAAGCGGTCATGGATCGTTTCCGTTTGATCCGGATGGCGACCGAACTTCAATATACCCGTAAGCAACTGAATTACTTGCTGGAAGAATCTCAAGAAAACTCACTTCAACAAGTAGAGTTGACTCAACAAGAGATGAATGAACGACTTTTGCAATTGGATGATCAGCTAAAGTTCATCATTCGATGCAACGAACCAACTGTTCTGGACCAGGGAGGATTTGATCAGTTGCAAGTCATAGCAGCACAAACCTTCCCACATCCTTCGACTGGCTTACCGGTTTCGTATCTTTCAGCAGATGAAGCAGCCTCGCTTTCTGTACCCAAAGGGTCCTTGAACCAACGGGATCGTGATGAAATCGAGTCACACGTCACGCACACTTATAATTTTCTAAGAATCATTCCTTGGTCAGAACACCTAGAGGATGTTCCAGACATTGCCTACGCACATCACGAAAAAATGAACGGCAAAGGCTACCCACGCAAACTGTCTGGTGATGAAATTCCACTGCAATCAAAGATGATGACCATCGCTGACATCTACGATGCGCTAACTGCTTGGGATCGCCCGTACAAGAAAGCGATGCCTGCTGAACGGGCACTAAAAATTTTGGGCTTTGAAGCAAAAGACAATCATATTGATCCTGAATTACTTGAAATCTTCATCGGTGCTAGACTGTATGATCTGGTGAAAAGACCGGAAGTCCAACACTGATTGCTCGAGCAACTATCTTTTTTTGAGTTTTCGAATGCCGCATTTATCGATCCTGCTGCTTCGGCACAATGGAACAGGCATCACACACTTCCCTTTACGTCCTGTACCACTGGTCACCGCAGCCCTACTTGCATTAGGCTTATTCCTGTTTTTGGGTGGGATGGTTATTTGGCAAAGTATTCAGTTGCATGAACAACAGCAATGGAATGCCCAACGCCAATTACAACAGATTCACATTCATGAAAGAATGGAGATTGCCGCCAGCCAAGCTGAGCGCGTTGAAGTCTTGGAAAACAGGGTTCAGGAACTGCGTGATCAACTGGCTACTTTGGAAACGCACTCCCAGAAGAAAAGTGCCACTCAGCAAAATCTTCTGTACCACATCCAACAGATCCATTCCCTAGCTTGTCAGCAGGGATCTTATCAATGTAGAGCGGTTCTGCTGGACACCAAAGTCCTTGAAGCAGATCCTCTCAACTGGCTGAATATGATCAGCAAAGATTTTCACCACCTGACGCTGTCACAGAAAGCAAATCTGACTGTTCCGGTCAACTCAGAGTTGGTTCAAGAAGAGATTTGGGACTTAAAACAAAATTTGAATGCTGCTGAGCAGGAGCTAGCTGAATACGCCGTACTGATGCAGGCCCGTGAACAAGAGGTACGGCAACTTACAGAAAAAATTCAAGAGATCACAGGTATTCGTTTGTTGGCAGAAGTCCCTGTGACTCCTGTCGAAAACGAGGGTGGCAAAGGTGGTCCCTTTCTCGAAGAATCTTTACTCCCAGTAGAAGAACCACAATTGGGTGCAGAGCCTCTGGATCCACGTGTGATTTTAGAACAAGAGTTAAGCTCCTATCATTCGACTCATCATTCCTTAGAGCGACTCTATGAAGAAATCAGTGGTAATGAAATTCTCTGGCGGAGTACTCCGACGATTGCTCCAGTTGAAGACTCTTCAGTCAGTTCACACTACGGCAGAAGACGTGACCCGTTCACTAATCTTCCAGCTTTCCATAGCGGCATAGATTTTTCAGGACCTGCTGGAACTCCAATCTATGCTCCAGCTGATGGAATTGTCCGAAAAGCTGGACCCGCAGCCGGATATGGGCTGTTGGTAGAGCTTGATCATGGGTCTGGTATTTCGATAAAAAATTTCAAACCCACTGATTACATGACACGCTACGGTCACTTGTCCCGTCTAGCGGTACAAGCAAACCAATTCATTCAGCGTGGAGAACTACTCGGCTACACTGGTAATACAGGGCGTAGCACAAGTTCACACCTACATTATGAAATCCACGCGAACAAACGACCGATTAATCCTTGGCGAAATCTGTCGCACTTCTCGATTTCTCGCTAACTTTTGGATCCAAATTGGCTTTTTCTTCTCCCTCTCTAGTAAACGATGACTCGCCTAGAAAAATCAGATTGTTTTCATATTCTGGCAGAACAGCGAATCCTTCCATACCCATCACCGAAAAATATTAAACTAAGGTCTTGCAGCTAAGCCAAAAAAATGTTTTTCAGTGTGGCAGTCCTTTAGAACTAAATTGAATCTTCCTCAAACGGTGTGGTTTTGATTTCACTTCCGTACTTAATCGATAACTGGAGTATCATGCGATCCTATCCGATCTCACTGCGACTAGGTATTAGCACTCTCGTGCTGGGAACCTTATTCTTATTACTTTCTCCACTGAACTCTTTTGCGATCTTCCCGATCTCTACTGAACCAAAAGAACAGCCCATCGCCTTCAGCCACAAACTACATGTTGGCCAGAATGGCATTGCTTGCCAATACTGCCATCTTTATGCTCGGCGATCACATTCTTCCGGAATACCACCTGTAAGTACCTGCGTTGGTTGTCATGGTCCTCATGGACAAGAGTTGGTACAAGCTGAGCACCCAGAAGTAGACAAAATGCGTGATCTCTGGGCAAAAGGAGAATCCATTCCCTGGGTAAAGCTTCATGACATCCCAGACTTTGTCCGCTTTCCTCACAAACAACACATCAATGCAGATGCTGCCCGCTTCATAGATGGTGCGGGCAACGGCTGTGACCTGAATGCAGATCCTCGCTCCTTATCCTGTAGGGTGATGCTATTTCGAAATGGAGGGGACCAGCGCTGTCAGTCCTGTCATGGAAGTGTGCAGGAGATGGAAGTTGCCCATGTGGTAGATCAGAATTTTGGTGGGATGGGGTGGTGCATGCAGTGCCACTTACAAGTGGAAGGGGCCATTGAGCGTAAGCGCGCTATGAGCACAATGGCAGGATGGAACAATGCCAAAGATAACGATGCCCGAAGAGAAGCTCAAGCATACCTAGTCAATGAGCGAAACCACCATAACCCCAACATGCTCGACTGCTACACATGCCACTATTGATTGACCTATAGGAGTTGATATATGAAAAAAGGCCTAAGTCGACGTAATCTCTTCAAATTCATGGCAATAGGTGGAACAACTGCTGTAGCAGCTGGTTGTGAACAAAAACCAGAAAAGATCATTCCAGCTTTGATTCCACCTGTCGACTTCGAATACATGCCAAATACTGGCTATCAGTATATGACTACCTGTCGAGAGTGTGATGCTGCTTGTGGGATGATGATCACTGCTCGCGAATACAGAGCTCAAAAAGCGGAAGGGAACCCAAACCACCCTCATAACCAAGGGGCGCTCTGTGCAAGAGGCCAAGCCTCCCTACAGACTCTGTACAATCCAGAACGACATGCTCGGCCCACTTCTGGGGGTAACAACGTTTCTTGGGAAGATGCTCAGAGTGAATTTGTAAATCTGGTACAACAATCTGCAGGTCAGATTGTCTACCTTGGTAGACCTGCTGTTGGTAGCGAAGGTAACTTTATCGACAATTGGCTAAATGAAGTCGGTGGTGGAAAGCGTATTGCCTTCAATCTCATCAGTCGCGCCTCAGAGCAACGTGCTTGCGAGATTGCCTTTGGAAGAAGTGATCTTCCAGACTACGCTTTTGAAAATGCTGAATTACTAGTCAACTTCGGTGCAGATTTCATCGAAACTTGGGGCAATACTGTGCAAAATGCTCGGCGCTTTGCCGACATGCACGCCTACAATGATGGAAAGAAAAACCGATATGTCCACGTTGGCCCTCATCAGTCACTAAGTGGAGCAAGAGCTGACGAATGGTTGTCAGCCAACCCCGGCACAGAAGCGATGATTGCTCTGGCCATGGCCCACGCTATTCATCAGCGTGATCCCCGTCATGACTTTCTGAGTGATTACCTATCTCCCTACTCACCGGAACTTGTTGCTGGTGAGACTGGTATCTCAGCAGAAAAAATCCAAACTCTCGCCGAAGAATTCCATCAGGCTTCCTCTCTTGCGGTAGCTGGAGGTACCTGGAATAGCAGTGAGCAGGCAACAGCTACACATATTGCTGTGTTCATCCTGAACGCAGCAGCGGGTAATCTTGGCAAAACTCTAAGATTTCATGAATCTGAACAACCGAGCGAAGACACCTCTCACAGTCAAATCTTACAATTATTGTCGGATCTCAATGCTGGGAAAGTCAAATTACTAATCGTTGATGATTCAAATCCCCTGCATACCTTGCCAGCAAGTCTTGGATTCGCACAAGCAATGAAAAAGACTAAGGTCGTTGCTCTTGCTGCAGGTAAAAATGAAACTAACCAGCAGGCAACCTTAGTGCTCCCGGCCCTCACTGCTTACGAAAGCTGGGGAGATGCCATACCAAGTCCTGGCATATTCAGCATTCAGCAACCGGTGATGGCTCCTGTCAACACGTTTGATGCACGAGCCCGTGAAGATGTGATGATCGCTGCAGCAAAGCAGATCAATCCACAGGCTTTTGCCGAAATCACGAATTATCGTGATTATATCTATGAACGCTGGGCTCAAGTTCATCAAAGTCGTTACTTTGGTCCATTTGAGAACTTTTGGATCAAGACTCTGGAAAATGGAGGAGTTTTTGAGGCACCACGCTGGAGCAGCGCAATCAGCCTACAAAATGAGGTAACCGGTGTTGCTTATCAGGTACCATCTCTTGGAGGAAGCGGTTTAGCACTCATTCCAGCACCTTCTGTCTTCCACTTCGACGGTAGCGGAGCAAACAAGCCTTGGTTGCAGGAAACACCGCATCCAATCAGCCAAATAGTTTGGGACTCTTGGGCTGAACTCCATCCTGACACAGCCAAACAACTAGGCATTAAGGAGCGAAGTGTTGTTGAAATTCGTACACCACAAGGCAGCCTGAACGCTACTGTATACCTTAGCTACGGAATTCACCGAGAAGCTGTTGCCATTCCGATTGGCCAAGGACATACATCAAGTGGCATTGTAGCGGACGGTTTTGGCATCAACGTAATGAACCTGTTGCCTGCTAAGACTGATACCCAAACCGGCAATCTAGCATTCGTCAGCACGAAGGCAGAAGTAGTGCCGACCGCTATCAAGTCTTATACTGTCAATCTGGACGGTAACCCACGTCAGTTGGGTCGCGACATTGCTGCAGCTACAACGGTAGCAGCTCTGACTAGTGACAAAGCAGGCCACGGAGGGGGACATCATCGTCCGAAGGAAATTGTTGAATTCTATCCGGATCGTTCTGAGACTGCGACCTACTATAAGCCCTACCGCTGGGGGATGACAGTCGACTTGGATCGCTGTAACGGCTGTAGTGCCTGTGTTGTAGCTTGCTACGCAGAAAACAACATCCCTGTAGTCGGTAAAGAGCGCGCTGCAGTTGGCCGCGAAATGTCCTGGATTCGAATGGAGCGCTACCTTGAAGGCTATCAGGATGAAACCGAAACACGCTTTGCACCAGTTATGTGCCAACAGTGTAGCAACGCTGGTTGTGAACCTGTCTGCCCGGTCTATGCGACCTATCATAATCCAGAGGGACTCAACGCAATGATCTACAATCGTTGTGTCGGAACACGCTATTGCTCGAATAACTGCATTTATAAGGCTCGAAGATACAACTGGTTTGACTATGAGTTCCCGGCTCCACTAGATCAGCAACTGAACTCGAGCATCACTACTCGAGCAGTGGGAGTAATGGAAAAATGCAATTTCTGCGTACATCGTTTGACAGAGGCTAAGTATGCAGCACGCGATCTAGATAGAGATGTACAAGATGGTGAAGTCGTAACTGCCTGCCAGCAGACCTGCCCAACCAAAGCCATTACATTTGGCAACCTAGCTGACCCAAACAGCAAAGTATCACAACTAGCCAAGAGAAAGCCGGATCTACTCGCTGATCCCGACAAAGAAAATCGTGATCGCCAGTATGAGATTTTCCCAGAAATGAACTACAAGCCTGCGGTGACCTATTTGCGCAAGGTCAACCACAAAGAGGTCGCAGGCTTGTATGGTAACGAACACGGCGCGGCTCACTGAGCCACAGCTTACTCTCAAAACAGGAGATATTAATGGCTTCCACAACGATTGGGGGAACGGTAACGGAAACCTCAAGTAATCGTCCTTTTCGCGAAGAAATCGACGAGCACAAGGGGCACCCCGGTATTCGGGCAACCACCTTCAATTATGCCCGGATCAATGATGATATGGTAGAGATGCTCGAAAAACCGCATCCTTCCTACTTCCTACTTGTTTTGGGTTTCCTCTCCGCTCTGCTACTTGGTGCAGTCAGCCTAGCGATACAAGTTGATGTTGGAATTGGGAATAGCGGGATCAGCCACCCCATCGCCTGGGGCTTCTACATCACTGATTTCGTTTTTTGGATTGGCATCGGCCACGCAGGAACCCTGATCTCGGCTGTCTTCTACTTGACTCGAGCACCATGGAGAACTGCAATTTATCGTAGTGCTGAGGCAATGACTGTCTTTGCTGTAATGACAGCGGGGTTGTTCCCACTCCTTCACACTGGTCGCCCTTGGTTAGCATATTGGCTGATTCCTTATCCGAATGAGCGCTACCTCTGGGTGAACTTCAAATCTCCCCTAGCTTGGGATGTTTTCGCGGTTACGACCTACATGTCTGTTTCTATAATGTTCTTCCTGCTGGGACTAGTTCCTGATATGGCAATCATGCGAGATGAAGCCAAAAGGAGAGGCAAGATGCTGCAGGCTAAAATCTATGCTATCTTTGCAATGAGTTGGCGTGGAACGAATCACCAGTGGGTCCACTTTATGCGGGGCTACTTGATTTTTGCAGCTTTGGCGACACCCTTGGTTTTCTCAGTCCACTCTATCGTGTCTTGGGACTTTGCAATGGCATCGATTCCTGGCTGGCACACCACAATCTTTGCACCCTACTTTGTTGCAGGGGCAATTTTCTCTGGACTGGCAATGGTAATGACTGTGCTCATTCCAGTAAGGGTGGTGTTCCGATTGGAGGACTACATCAGCTACCACGTAGTCAACAAAGTTTGTCAGGTGATCCTGTTCACCTCGATGATTGTAGGGTATGCCTATGCGACCGAGTTCTTCATCGCTTGGTACAGTGGTAGTCCCTATGAACGTGCCGTCTTCTACTTCAGGCCATTTGGACACATGGCCACTTGGTCACTCACCGGTGATCAACCCGTCTCTTTTCCACTTTTAGCCTTCTACTTGATGGTCTTCTGTAACGTCATCGCCCCCATTCCTCTGTGGCGTAAAAAAGTTCGCAATAACTTGGTCGCAGTTTGGATCATTTGTGGTCTGATCAACGTCGGTATGTGGTTTGAGCGATTCAATATAGTTGGTAGCTCACTGCAGCGTGATTTTCATCCATACAACTGGGGAGAATACTGGCCAACTTTGGTGGAAGTCGGTATCACAATCGGAAGCTTCGGCTTCTTCTTCATGCTGTTTAGTCTATTCGTAAAAGCTTTACCGCCGATGGCAATCATGGAATTGAAAGAGGCAGCTGAGCCTCCAATGAGAAAGGAACATCATGAGCACTAAGTTCTCAGGAGTCTGGGGAACTTTTGAATACCTAGATGACACTACAGAAGCAATTGAAGAATTGAGAAAAAAAGGTGTTGAGCCGACCGTACTTTCACCCTGTCCTCGTCATGAAATCGATCATGCGTTGGGTGAACCGCAGAGTCCCGTTCCGTTTATCTCTCTCTTTTTCGGAGCGCTAGGCTGCCTGATTGGCTACAGCCTACCAGCTTGGACCGCTTCGGATTGGGTACTTCCTGTGGGAGGAAAGCCGATTGTGGCGATTGCACCATTCACTGTCATCGGGTTTGAGATGACAATTCTTCATGCCGCCATTTTTACACTGCTTGGGTTGACGATTTTGATCATTATCGACTCACTAAAAAATCCAATTCCTAAAGCAGCTCAAGAGTACTTACGCTTCCAGCGAGATCGCTTCGGAATCGTCGTGCGCTGTGAAGCTTCGCAATACACACTCTACGAAGATTTGTTAAAAAAATATCAAGCAGAGGAGGTTTATGTTGAGAAAGGCTAAGGTACGCCTGATTACTACGACCTTTGCGATGTTGGCTCTGGGTGGAGTAGTCTTGGCTGTTGACAACTATCCCTACTTCGATCCGAAGGATACGGGTTATGGAATCACCAATGATGACAAGCCTTGGTTTGATGGAAAGGACTACCCATTCTATCGAGACATGTACGATGGGAAGAGCCTAAAACCAATGGAAGAGGGAAGCTACGAACAGTTTCCACAAGATTCGGTACCCGTCAAAATTTCCCTAAACAAGATTCAGCGCATTTACGATCCGTTCATCCCTGCAATTGCAGGAGATGGCGCAGGAAAAGCAGGACATCCGCGAGAATACTTTCCAAAAAATCCAGGACAACCTACCGCAATGTCTGTTGCTAGAGGGCAAGTCCTCTACGACACCTACTGCGCTGCCTGTCATGGTACAGACGGATTGGCCAAGACCGTTGTAGTTGAAAAAGGAGTCCCCGCACCAGCAATTGATCAGATGGTAAAGAATCCTGAGTGGGGCCCTCACCTCTATAACAAGATCAAGTACGGCAGTTTCTTTCAGGAACCTCGTGGCTACATGCCTGCCTATGGAGCCCAGACTTCAGTGCAAGACCGTTGGGATATGGTCAATTACATGATGAGCGACGCGTTTGGAAAAGGAGCCATGGTGCAATGAAAGAGATTATCGAACACTCTCAGATTGAACTGCCCAAGAGTTTGAAGACGGTACTCTGGGCCTTTGTACTGCTCGGTGCAGGCATGTTTGTGATTGGCCTAGCAACTGGTAATGAGGAAGGAATCACACGTACTTGGCAGACTCTGCTAATCAACGTGATGTTTTGGGGAGGGATTGCACAAGCTGGCGTGATTCTCTCCGTAATCTGGCAGATTACAGATGCCAAATGGGGACGTCCTTTCAAACGACTTGCAGAAGCCTGTGCTGCTTTCCTGCCTGTTGCCTTCGTGATGTTTATTCTAGTGTTCTTCGGGAGCACTGTTCTTTACGAATGGACACACACCCCATTCATGCACCACGGAGTAGCTGTCAAAGCTGGTTGGTTGAATATTGAATTCTTTGTCATCCGCAATATTTTCTGGCTACTCTTGCTTTATGGAATCTCATATTGGTTCGTTGTGACGTCGATCAAGCCAGATTTGGGACTTGCCCGACGGATTATGGGCTCTCGCTGGGGTGGAGCACTGGCTGACAGATTATTAGACGGATACGGAGATCAGGAAGACGAAGTCACTCGACTGAACCAACTATCCTCACGCCTTGCACCCGCACTGGCTTTGCTCTATGCAATCGCTGGTTCGTTTTTGGTATGGGATTTCGTGATGACACTTGATCAAGAATGGTTCAGTACACTTTTTGGTGTATTCTTCTTGATTGGGAGTTTACAAGCAACAATGGGCATTCTGATCGCCATAGCTGTAACCGTTCGAAATCACTCAAAAGTCCTTGCAGAATACATCACCATCAACAGATTGCATGATCTGACAAAATTGGTCTTTGCATTCTCGTTGCTTTGGACGTACATGGCCTTTTCACAATACATTGTGATTTGGTATGCAGATCTTCCCGAAGAAACACCATACTTGGTAATTCGGTCACAAACAGAACCTTGGTCAACTCTATTTTTGGTTCTGTTCTTATGGCTCTTTGTGTCTGTTTTCCTGGGATTGATGCCTAAAACTTTGTGTCGCACTCCCAATTATATCAGATTCATGGGAATCTACGTCGCGATTGGACAATGGTTGGCTGTTTACATGATGGTCGTTCCTTCACTGCAACACTTCGGGCACTATCACATTCTGCTCGGATTCCATGAGTTACTAATCACTCTGGGCTTCGGCGGAGCTTTCTTCCTCTGCTACGTTGCTTTCTTGGAGCAGGTACCACTGCTGCCCATTTCAGACAAGCATCTGTGCAAGTCTTGGCACGGTCACTGATTCACCAAAAAAAGGCTTTCAGGATCCACTGGAAGCCTTCCTCACTTTCCTTTCTCCCTAGTTGAAATTCCGAGTAACTGCAGCAATCCATGATCATCCCGCAGTGTCTGGGTGAACTCAAACCGTAGCAGAAAGCTTTTGGAATCCTTCACATGCTGGTGTGTACTAATCACCCGACCACTCAGAGAAGAGTACCAATCTTTTTCAATATCTGGATCTGCATCTGGGAACTGCTGCAGGCTCAATGAACCGTGTGCACCCTTAACCACGGGACGATGATAACGAAATGTTGCTCGTTCCAAGTTGATCTGCTGGAGAGCAACAATCCGTGCTTCCTCACCCAGCCTTGCAACGGCTCGAGGACAGCGATCCTCCATCTCACGCCGTGCAGTTTTCCAGAGTTTCTCAAGGGCCTTATCTGGTAAGCCAAGTCGATGGCCGACCTCATAAAAGAAATTTATTTCACTCGGAAGTAGACGACCGTCTACAATCATGATGCCGGCCAGTAGCTTCAGTATCTCAAACGCCAGTTCTCCATCCAACTGAATTGAATGGACTCGAACTTTCCTTTCCAACCTAGCCACCGAAAGTAATTTCTCTTTGAGTTCCTGGCTCTCAGCCAACTCCATTGCCTTCTGCAGGTAGGGAAGTTCTGCATCATCTACTTTACCGTCAATCGTGATAATGCCGACCATTACTTCTGCCAGCCAGTTTCTCTGCTTTGAGTCCAAATCTTGGACTACGGCAAAATTCATTGCTTCCTCCGAAAACCATCTGATTTCGCACTTCTAGTTCCCCTCAATTCGTTGCAAGGGGTATGGCATGTCAGACGATTACATTCAGGATTTCTGACACGTGGGTGATGATTCGTCTTAGCTCTGCCAGTTCATGCTCTTCTCAGAATTTAACGAAAACATGCGGCATCTTTGAAAGAAAATTGCACCTGACATGAATTGACCAACTTGCTCATCAGCCAACCGCACAGTATCTTTCAAAAGTTCTATCACTCCATTACTTCCATAAATTGACCTAGGACCATTCAAGATCAAAATCTCATTTCATTGCCCTGTTTGTAACTCACTCATGATCCACAAGCAAACCTCTCTCAACCACATTCACTTCAGTGGAATTTGCGGCACTGCCATGGGTTCTCTCGCAGTGCTACTCCAAAAACGTGGACACCACATCACTGGCGCAGACCAAAATGTTTATCCACCGATGAGTGATTTCCTGATAGAGCATGGTATTCCAGTGCATGAAGGCTTTTCTCTCGCGAATCTGGAGCCGCAACCAGACTTGGTTGTGCTGGGCAATGCGCTCTCTCGTGGCAACCCAGAAGTTGAAGCGGCCTTGGCCCAACGTATTCCTTACATTTCAATGGCAGAATTGCTGAAGGAATTCTTCATTCGTGGTCGAACTTCTTTGGTCGTCACTGGTACACATGGCAAAACCACCACAACTTCACTACTTGCTTGGACCTTTGCCAACGCTGGTATGAATCCAGGGTTTCTGATTGGTGGAATTGCTGAAAATTTGAAGACTAGTTGTGCCGATGGTAGCGGAGACTTCTTTATCACCGAAGGCGATGAATACGACACAGCCTTTTTTGATAAACGCTCCAAATTTTTCCACTACCTGCCTGATCAGTTGGTACTAAACAACTTGGAATTTGATCATGCTGATATTTTTGCGTCCCTCGAACAAATACAGCAAAGCTTCCGCTGGCTTCTACGTCTGGTTCCAGGCAATGGACTCGTGGTTGCGAACGGTGACGATGACAACCTCAAACCTGTACTGGAACAAATTTACAGTCCCTTGTTAACGTTTGGGCTAGGGCCGGATTGTAATGTCCGCATTGAGGATATTCAAATCTGTGAGACAGGTTCTCAGTTTCGGCTGGAAGGCGCTGGTCAAAATTCTCAACAAATCTGGAATTTGCCGATGGCAGGCATTCACAACATTCGTAACGCCACGGCTGTCATTTTACTGGCTCAGCACAACCATCTTAGTACCGAACAAATTCAGCAGGGCTTTTCAAGCTTTCAAGGTGTAAAACGACGTCAGGAATTGCGGGGAACCATCAATGACATCTGGGTGTATGATGATTTTGCTCACCATCCCACGGCAGTTGCAGAAACCATTCGGGCTCTTCGACAGAAGCATCCTGGGAAACGCCTTTGTGCGGTCTTTGAACCGAGAAGCAATACCAGCGTCCTGCGGATACACCAAGAACAATTGATCAGCGCCTTAGCTCAGGCAGACGAAGTTCTCTTGGCACCACCACATAGAGCAGAGAGAATCCCTACAAATGATCGATTAGACGTCCAGGCAATAGTGCACGCCCTGAACAGCCAGATTCCAGCCCAGGCATTGGAAACCTCAGCTATCTTAGAACATTTAGAAGCTACCGCTGCTAGTGGTGATGTGATTCTCATCATGAGCAATGGAAAGTTTGATAATCTGCATGAACGCTTATTGAAAGTCCTGAACTCTGAGGCAGGTTTAGCATGAAGCCCTTGAACTGGCTGATCTTGTTCGTGGTTGGTCTACTGCCGATTGCTGGGCTGGTTTGGACCTTCCAAACTGATCCTCATTTGGCGGTTCCTGAAGACTCTAAAAATTCTTGGATTGACCCACTGACAGCCATCATCTTTGTTTATGTCAATCCAAGTTGTGAAGCTGATCAGGATCCCTGTCCTCCTCCTCTCTGGATGGGAAGACATGAAATCACCAATCAGCAATTTCAGAGATTCCGGCAGTCGCATTCGAGTCGGAATTACCGGAATCAGCCCTTAGACACTCCATTGCAGCCAGTCTCTTATGTCAGTTGGGAAGAAGCTCATGCATTTGGTCAGTGGTTAACCCAGCAACACAGTGGTCGATATCGCTTTCGATTACCAACATCAGAAGAATGGCAACAGGTTTGTGAAACCAGAGAAACTCAACCCTGGAAAACTACTGAGCAAGCTTGCCAGTGGGCTTCAGTGAGTGATGAAGTCGCAGCTGCAAGTTTTGGTTGGAATCACCCCACTCATCCTTGCAATGACAATTTCACAGTCAGTGCTCCAGTCGGTTCTTTTCCTGTCAATGACCATAACCTTTATGATGTACTGGGTAATCTTGCGGAATGGACTAGCGAAAAAGCCGAACTTCCAAATTCGGCAGAGCAAGGATATATCACCCGTGGAGGAAGTTGGTTCAGCCCTCCAGATCAGATTTCCTGTAAATTTCAGGAAACTTTTTCTGCGCTCACTTCAGATCCTCGTATTGGCTTTCGGCTAGTTGCTGAAGGACTTCCAACCCCAGAGCAATGAAAGGGAATCATCCACTGTTCTGGTGGTTATTCTACCCACTGCTGCTCATCGGGCTAGGGACACCACTAGCTGCAGAGACACTGGCACCACAAACTTTACTTCAATCCGCTACAACCAAAAAAATTGCTCAACATTCTTATTGGTTGCGGCTGCTTCACTATCGTTCCACTGCTCCAACCAGCAAAAGCGAGATCGTCAGTCAGGATTTTTTCCTGGATCCCGACGGCGCGCAGAACCCCCAAGCTGAGCTGAACGCTACATTGCGAGCGTTTTATGAACCAGTTGGTGAGAATCCTGATCAACATGCACAGTGCCGTTTCATTGCACGCTTTCACTGGTTGCAGCAAAAACTCGAGTTTTCCCCAGCACCCCCACTCGTCGAATGTACACGCTTTCAACGCTGGGCCGGACTATCCAAGCTTGATTCGCTAAGCGTAGTCTTTGTTTCGGCTTATTTGGACAATCCTGCTTCTTTTTTTGGTCATCTTTTGGTCAAAATCAACTTGAAGGAGGGGCTCTTTGCGCATCCTCTGCTCAGTCCAACACTTAACTTTGGTGCTAGCCCGGATCCAGCTGATAACGCTTTAGTTTATGCAGTGAAGGGAATTTTTGGTGGCTATAGCGGCCGCTTCTCTGACGAAAGATTCTATAACTTTCAGCATATTTATGGAGAAAACGAATTACGAGACCTGTGGGAATACCCCCTGAAGCTAACGGAAGCTCAGCAGCACCGTGTACTTTTCCACACCTGGGAACTGCTGCAGGATATTCACTTTGAATACTATTTCTTCTTGGAAAACTGCGCTTATCGTATGGCAGAACTGGTAGCCATGGCTTGGGAAGAAGAGATTAATCTTTATTCTCCATCTGAGTTCTGGGCCATTCCCGTCGATGTTTTCTTTCGATTACAACGTCTGCGAACTCCTGATGGACAGTCAGTGCTGGGCAAACCAATCCTTGTCCCTTCCCGACAACGCAGACTGCAGTGGAAAACCCTAGACCTGAATGAATCCCAGCAAGATTGGGTGATCCGAATCCAACGCCAACCAGAACAACTGAATAAATTAGAACAATCTGGACTATCTCCAGAAGCCCAAGCTCAGGTGCTTGATGCGCTCACAGACTTACTACAGTACCAAAAAGCACGAGAAGAGATGCTCTCAGAGTCTCTTCAGAATCTGCGTCAACAAGTTCTGCTGAGACGTAGTGAACTACCGATACTTGTCAAGAAACCACAACCACTCACACCCGATCCTTTAAAGGGACACCCTCCTTTGAGAACTCAGTTCGGTGGGTTTCAAAGAAATGACACAGAGCCAGGGATAGAATTGGGAATTCGTGCAGCCTATCATGATCTGTTGGATCCAGTTCATGGGCATCTCCCCTATGCTGAGTTACAAGCGCTGGATTTGAAAATCCGTTTCGACGAAGCACGCTGGTGGATTCATCAACTGAAATTTTTTGAGATTCAAAATCTTTCTGTTTCCCCAACACGATTGGACACGGTTTCAGGAGTTTCTTGGCGAACAAGCGGTGAGTGGCAAGAGGAAGCCCTTGATGAATCTCAGCATAAAGTCATGCGACTTGTTGGGGGCATCGGACAGAGTATAGCGCTACACCCTGATCTAGTTGGATTTACTTTTGCCGATACAATTCTGCAATCACGCACAGGTTCAATGCCAGAAACCAGCTTTCAATTGCAGCCTGCTTTAGGTGTACTCTGGCAAACTGGCGATCAATGGTCCATGCTAGCTCAATCCAGTTATCGCCAACCATTATTGGGGGAAAGCGCAATCGGCCTTAGTACCGAATGGGAGGGTCGTTGGCAGGTAAATTCAAAATGGGGACTTCGTTTTACTTGGCAACAGCAAGGGACTGTACAAGAAGCCAAAGTGCTAATTCATCACTTTTGGTGAAACATGCACGAGCTGCTCAGCCCCACTCTGTTGCCCTTGGTGGCACTGCTCCTTGGTTTATTGGCTTTTGCTATTTGGAAGCAGGATCAAAAGCGACGGCAGTGGGCTGCTTGGCTCTGCAGCATTATCCTCTTGCTGATCTGGTTGCTGAGCGAAGTATGGATCCTGTCGCCATCAAGCGATACCAACTTGGCTGGTCTGCTTACCAAGCATCAACTGTATTCGAACCTGGCATGGTATCTGACCCTTTGTAGTACAGTTTTATTGTGGCTTTCTCTGCGGTCGACTGCTCCCGTGATTAGAATTGTTCTAGATACCCTTATACTGCTCTTCTTGGTTTTTGGTTTTCTCACCATCTGGGGGATGGTTTGGATGGGTCAATTGCTCAGTAATCCCTACGCTTTTTGATGTCTCCAAGCGGCTTTTCTTGCAGCACAAAAACCAACCTGTTAATCTTAAGGTTCAAATTTTTACTCTCCTAAGAGCATATGAAAAAATGTATTATTTCAGCTCTGGTTCTAACTATTTTTGGGTTACCAACCTTTAGCTTTGCTGATTCACGACAATCGGTTGAGTCTCCTAAAATGGTGCGAGATCACATGCTGGAAAACATGCGGGACCACCTACTAGCTCTGACTGAAATTCAGCAGTATCTCGCGCTGGAAGAATACGAAAAAGCCTCCACTGTCGCGGAAAACCGACTAGGTATGTCTTCTTTGGGCGGTCACGGTGCATCGCATATGGCCCGTTTCATGCCCGCCGCTATGCAGCAAATTGGCATACAGATGCATAAGTCAGCTAGCCGATTTGCGACTATTGTACAAGAGAGTGGTTTGGAAGGAAGTACACCAAAAATCGCAGAAGGCCTGGCAGGTGTCATGCAGCAGTGTGTTGCTTGTCACAGTTCGTATCGAGTACATCCATGACCAAAAGATATCGATGGAGATACTTCCTGTACTGTCTAATTAGCCTTCTTCTTATCTCTTCAACAACCTGGGCCGCAACTTGTCACTCACCGACTCTAACGTCCCAAGACCTGTCAATCCTTTCACCAACTGGTTTCGGTTGCCATTCGCAAGCCGACAGTAGGATTCATGGAATTCAGTGCGTTCACGACAACCAAGAAGCCTGCCTTCTTCGTAGAAAAGTAACATTACCCGACCCAAACACCTTTGCTAGTTTTACCTCTCAGTTTACTATAATCTCAACAGCCTGCCCCATAGCCAACACCTGTTTTTCAGACTCAATCCAGCCAGTTTTTGAACATATCTTTCTTCGAAATAGTGTCTTCCGAATCTAGGCTATCTAGCTCTACCCAAATTTTATGTGATTTGACAGAAACTTTTGGTTGTGAGTAGCGACATGATGGAGAATCAGCTCGTTCTGAGGAGAAGGCAACTGACTGCCCTTTTGCTAGCAATGATTGTCGGACTATTTTTGTTTGAACCATGGTCATTATTCTCCAAGCCAATTTGGGAACAGGAACCCAGCAGTGAGAGTATTGCCAAAGGGGAACAAATATTCGCAGCAAATTGTGCGGTATGCCATGGAGAGAAGGCTGTAGGAGAAAACCTTCAACGTCCGCTGGGAGGTATGAAAGATCAAGGAGGTTACCTAGCTCCAGCTCTCAACGGAACTGGTCACGCATGGCATCACCCTGATGAAGTACTGTTTAGGATCATTCATGAAGGTTCGATTGCGGAAGATTCACCAATGCGGGGCTTTGCTGGAAAACTAAGTGATTCCGAGATTGTTGCTAGCATCCATTACTTCAAATCACTCTGGCCAAAAGAAATTCTGAATCGACACACAGAAATGGTACAACACTGATTCATTCTGAGTTTCATTCCATACTCTCTTACTACGGAATTCCAATGAAAACACTGATAAGTAAACTTCTATTCTTACTATCACTAACAGTGGCATCTGCTGTTTGGGCCTCCGATATCACGATGTACAAGCACCCACAATGTGGCTGCTGTGAAAAGTGGGCGAATATCCTGCGTGATGAGGGACACCAGGTTACCAGTAAAGGCACCTACAACATTGAACAACTCAAAAATCAGATGGGATTACCCAACTCTCTGCGCAGTTGCCACACTGCCATCATTGGAGATTTCATCATTGAAGGACATGTACCTGAAAAGACACTCGCTCGCTTTCTTGCTGACCCACCAGTTGGTGCCCAAGGGCTAGCTGTACCGGGGATGCCCATCGGTTCACCGGGGATGGAACATCCAACCCGAAAAGACGCATATGATGTGCTTTGGTTTGACCAGCAAGGCAAGGCACAGGTCTTCGAACACATTGACTAAAGCTCTTGTCGCAAAGCAAATCTCAAAAGCATTGTGGGGGCTCTACCCCGCGCTAATTTACTGAAGATAATTTCATACGCTAAACACCAACGGAGTTAGAGATGTCCGATCTCGGCACGATCGCCTTGATGATTGCTCTTGCTGCTTGTCTATACGGCACAGTTGTACCCCATCTGGGTGTTAGAACAAACAACTGGAACCTGATTCGTTCTGCACAAAATGCGAGCATCATCAGCTTCTTTCTGATTGCCATCGCCTCTGGAGTGCTCATCCACGCTCTTGTAATAAGCGACTTCAGCATCTTCTATGTCTGGCGCAACTCCAGCGTTGACATGCCCATGTTTTTCAAAGTGACGGCATTCTGGGGAGGTCTGGAAGGTTCGCTGCTATTTTGGATTTTGGTTCAGAGCTTCTTCGCAATGGTCGTTGCCTTTCGCTACCAGTATAGCAATCGAGAAATCATTCCCTATGTAATCGCCACTCTGAATGGAATCCTCTGTTTTCTACTAGTTTTACTTCTCGGATGGTCCAACCCTTTAGATCTGCAAGCAACCATTCCTGCAGAAGGACGAGGACTGAATCCTTTGCTACAGCACATTGCCATGGTGGTTCATCCACCTTCGTTGTATCTGGGCTTCATCGGTTTTAGTGTGCCCTTTGCGTTCGCGATTGCCGGGATGATTCGAGGCAAATTAGACAATGAGTGGGTACTGACCACTCGCCGCTGGACTCTGGTCTCTTGGTATTTCCTCTCAATGGGGTTGATCCTCGGTGGGCAGTGGGCGTATGAAGAATTAGGGTGGGGTGGTTTCTGGGCTTGGGATCCTGTTGAAAACGCTGCCTTCATGCCTTGGTTGACAGGTACCGCTTTCCTACACTCTGTGATGATCCAGGAAAAGCGCAACATGCTCAAAATCTGGAATGTTGTGTTGATCATCATCACATATGGGCTGACCATCATCGGAACATTTCTAACCCGCTCAGGAGTAGTTAACTCGGTTCATTCCTTCACTCAATCTGAAATTGGCCCCGCCTTTCTGGTCTTCCTCGCTGTTGTTTTGGTTGTTGGTTTTGCGCTGCTCTTTCGGCGCATTCAAATGCTGGAATCCGAACACAAGATGGAAGCCGTACTCTGCCGTGAAAATGCCTTTCTTGTTCAGAACGTAATCTTTGTAGGCATGGCATTCACTGTTTTGCTAGGAACCACATTCCCACTACTAGCAGAAGCAATTCGTGGCACAAAATTGTCCATTCAAGCACCGTTTTTCAACACGATCATGGCACCGATGGGCTATGTTCTATTTTTCTTAATGGGTACTGGGACCGTGCTTGCCTGGAGGAAATCAAGTAAAGAAAGCCTGCGCAGAAACTTTCAGAACCCAATGATTACAGCAACTGTTGGAACTATCATCCTGGCTGTTTTCATACCCTTTCATTTGGAAGCGTTTACAATTTTTTGGATCGCTATCTTTGTCACGGTCACCATCCTGATTGAAGTTGGTAAGGCGGCCCATGTGAAAGGCAAACAGTTACAGGCTGGACCTCTAGTAGGAATGATTCACGTTTTTCAGCGCAACCAACGTCGGTACGGTGGATTAGTGATTCACTTGGGAGTGGTACTGATGTTCCTTGGCTTTGCTGGCACTTTCTTCAGCGAGGAGCGCGATCTAACACTGGAACGCGAAGAAATGGTGCCACTCAACGCCTACTATCTAAAGTTCACTGGTGTTGAACAATTTCAGGTACGCAACGCAACACACCGAGCTGCGGTCATTGAAGTTTATGATCAGGACAAACAGTTGCTGGAAGTGATGAAGCCTGCCAAAAGCTTCTATCCAACCCAACCACAACCCCTGACTGAAATTGCACTACGCAGAGAATTCCTGAAAGACCTCTACCTGATATTTTCCAGCGAATCTGGTGCTGACAGCGAATTAGTGACAATCAAGACCTATGTCAATCCACTCGTTGGTTGGGCCTGGATGGCTCTTCCCGTATTCACTCTGGGTATCGGTATCTGTTTAACTTATCGACCACGCAGTTTGACCTCGCGCCAGAAAGTATTGCGTCAACAGTATATTGCTGCTGAAGGCTGAGTATGTGGAAGTCATGGAAATTCTGGACAGTTTGGGCCACCTTGGGTGGATTGATTGGTCTGTTCGCTTTTGGTTTCACCACAGACCCCAAGAAAGTTCCTTCTCCACTGATTGGTCACGAAGCTCCAAATTTTCAACTCGTCAATCTCTGGAACGGGGAATCTGTTGAACTAAGCGCTCTACGCGGTAAGCCTGTAGTTTTGAACTTCTGGGCTTCCTGGTGCGTTGAATGCCAACAAGAAGCTCACATTCTGGAAGCTTTTCACAAGCGTTACGGTGAAACAGTTTCTCCCCAGGTTCACGTAATTGGTGTAGCCATTCAGGATAAATCTGAGCAAGCACAGGCTTTTGCACGACAGTTTAATAAGACATACTTCCTTGGCCTCGATAACACCAATGGTGACATCGCTTTGGAGTATGGTATCTATGGGGTGCCAGAAACGTTTTTTATCGATCCTCAAGGAAAGATTCGTTTCAAGCAAATTGGGGGGGTCAGCGCAGAATTGATGCAGGAACAAGTCGACGAAATGCTTGGTCAAGGGTAGTCTTAATCAGATTAGAAAACTTAGTTTTTTGAGACAGGAGGCCTCATGAAGTTCATTATTACTTTTCTGCTAAGTTTCGCTGTTGGCTGGAGTGGTCTGCAGGCTGACCAACGTAATCCAGAATTGCCTGATCTTTTTAGTCAGCTAGCGCAGGCGGAAACCTCCTATACGGCAAGTCCGATTGTTCAAAACATTTGGACGATCTGGTTAAAGCATCCGGACTCACAGCTTACACAAGCCATGAAAGCAGCTTCCGAGATCATGCAAAACGGTGATTTGAAGCAAGCTGAGTTATTATTTACGCAATTGATCGAAAAAGCTCCTGGCTGGGCAGAGGCCTGGAACAAGCGAGCCACCGTTCGCTACTATAGAGACAACCTGATCGGCTCGATTGCTGACATCAAGGAAACTCTTGTCTTGGAACCTCGCCATTTTGGCGCACTCTCTGGTCTAGGAATGATTCAAATGCGTCTTCAGGATTATTCAGAGGCCTTATCAACCTATGAGTCTCTGCAAAAAATCCATCCAAACTCACAGGATGTTGGCAGAATACTTCCAGCACTACGTCAGCAGATTTCTCAACAGTACCTCTAAACCTTCCTCTTCAAACTACCATCCATGAAATTCCAGCAAGTCCAGGAACTCTGGGAAATCAATCCAAATCAGTTCCTTGGATTGTTCAGTCCACCGGGTCAGAAGGAGCATCAATTATTTGCTGCACTCTGTGGAGCAGCAGTAAGGGGAAAAACTGATCTTGTTCAGATTAGTTCACAGGAACTTGAGAGAGAATCTGGATTAAAG
>DJYX01000133.1 GCA_002450295.1 Deltaproteobacteria bacterium UBA6967 | reverse complement strand
CACAACATTGAAGATCTTCCCAACAAGCGGCGTTGGGGTTGGGTTTTGATTGGGGTTGGGTTTGCGATAGGGGCTGTACTACTCTGGGATGAATTCCACCTCAAAAACTTCAGATTCATGGTTAATCCGAATCTAGTGGAAGATATTCGTGGAGTTGCCACAGCTGGAGGACAGTTTCCTTGGGTTTGGGAAGCTTTTTTTAATTCATTGTTTCTCGCAAGTTTTCAGACAGTGATCGTAGTGACTGTCAGTTCCTTGGCAGGTTATTATCTTTCTAGGTTTGCCTTCACGGGACGCTCTCTTTTCCTGCAATCCTTGCTTGTACTCCAAGCATTCCCAGCAATTACACTCGTCATTCCGATCTTCTTAATTGTTTACTGGGTTGGCTTGGTCAACACCATCTATGCTCCTATTCTTGTGATCACAGCCTTAGAATTGCCATTCTTTATCTTTATAATGAAGGGGTTTTTTGACGCAGTTCCATGGGATATTGAAATGAGTGCGATGACAGATGGGGCTTCTCGTCGACAAGCTTTCAGAATGGTGATTCTTCCTCAAGTAAGAGTCGGATTGATTGCCGTGGGAGTCTTTGCATTCATCAAAGGTTGGGAAGAATACGTTTTTGTGACCGGATTGACCACTGGGCAAAGTTATACGGTGATGTCTACCTACCTATACTATGTAAGTGAAGATGTAATGGGTGTCGACTACGGCATCGTAGCCGCCGTGGCAGTCCTCTATCTGCTCCCAGCCCTATTGCTTTATCTTGCCTGTCAAAAGTATTTGACTCAAATGACTCTTGGGGGAGTAAAAGGCTGATGGCCAAAGTAGAATTACGAAATGTAACCAAAGCCTGGGACAAGGCTACCGCTGTCAAAGACATGAGCCTCGTGATCGAAGATGGAGAATTTGTTTCACTGCTTGGTCCGTCCGGCTGTGGTAAGTCAACTACTTTGTTGATGCTTGCTGGGATCTATCTTCCCACCAAGGGTGATATTTTGTTCGATGGAGCAATCATCAATGAGGTTGAAGCCAGAGAACGAAATGTCAGCATAGTTTTCCAATCCTATGCTCTTTATCCGAACATGACAGCCTTGCAGAACATCATGTTCCCGCTCCGATTCCAGCCAAATTCTCGTGGCGAAGCGTTAGCTAGAGATATGGCTGACTTGGTACAGGTCGGTGAATTGCTGGAGCGCAAGCCCAGCGAGCTCTCAGGTGGTCAACAACAACGGGTCGCATTAGCTAGAGCCTTGGTGAAGAGTCCAAATCTACTGCTTCTTGATGAACCTCTGTCGAATCTCGATGCTTCCCTGCGTTTGACTATGCGGGCAGAGATCAAAAGAATCACTCGAAAGTTCAATCTTACAACAGTTTTGGTCACTCATGATCAGTTGGAAGCGACAACAATGTCTGATCGCGTGATTGTAATGAATGAAGGACAAATCCAACAAATTGGTACTCCTGAAAGTCTCTACGCTCAACCCAACACACTATTTGTAGGCAGTTTTATCGGGTCCCCCCCTCTCAATCTGATCAAAGGAACTGTTCAAAACGGGAGACTCAGCAAGGATAATCTTTTTCTACAAATTCATGACGCTGACGGTGAAATAACTTTGGGGATTCGTCCTGAAAACTTGGTCGTTGCGGAAACTGGCATACCAGGAGAAGTCAGCCATGTCGAGCCAATGGGCCGAGAGGTACTGACTACTGTAAACACAGCATTCGGTGAACTATGGTTCCTCGAAGCAGGTGTCCAACCTCGATGGGAAATGGGCAATCAAATCAAACTCAACTGCCAACCAGAAAACACCTTGGTCTTTGATCGTACTGGTATCCGAATTCAAGGAGCCATAGCCAAATTTGACACATAAAACATGCGCACTGTAGTTCATAAAACCGTCGACCAGTTACAACCACCTTCTCAAGAAGATCGTAGCCAAGCTGCAAAGAGCTGGGGTAGTTCAGCGTCTCATGAACACTGGATGGGAAGCTGGGCCTGTCTCAACGAGGTGGAAGTGAAGCAACCACAAGCTTCAAGCGATTTACCTGAAAAGCTCGAAGTGGGAGCTTGGAACCTTGAACGCTGCAAGTGGGTCGAAGAGAGCGCTGAAGTCATCCGCACAGCAAAGATTGATGTTTTGTTGGCAACCGAAGTGGACTGGGGAATGGCTCGCTCCAAACAACGCCACACCACCAAGGAGTTGGCAGAACAGTTGGGCTGGGGCTACGCTTTTGGAGTGGAGTTCGTCGAATTGGGATTGGGAGATCCACTGGAGACAGCTGAGTTTAACGGAGTACCAAATGAGCATGGACTGCATGGCAATGCCATCCTGTCTCGGTGGCCTTTGCAAGCGATCAAACTGATTGCGCTGGACGAAGGAGGTCTGTGGTATGTCCAGTCACCCAAACAAGATGGGCAACATCGAGTCGGTGGCCGCATGGCGATCGCTGCGCTGCTGGAAACGGAGAAAGGGCCACTTGGTTGTGTCGCTGTTCATTATGAAAGTGAAAGTAATCCAGATCATCGGAATCAGCAGACTCAGCGATTGATGGAACTGTTGGTCCAGGAATATGGAACGGTTCCAATGGTGATTGGAGGTGACCTGAACACCAACACTCTCTCCGAAGCCCACACCAATCAAACACAACGAAGAATCCAGCCGGAGTCTTGGGAGCCTAGCTTCTCCACTTTTGCAAAATACAATTTTGCATGGGAAACCGCCAATACAGGCCAGACCACTACTCGTCGAGGCCCTCACCATTCCACACACACACCTCACCGAACTCTGGACTGGTTACTACTCAGATCCTGTCAAGGGAGTCAATCTCGAGTTGTCCCCGCTCTCTCAAAAGTAGGAATTTACCTGTCTGATCATGAAATGGT
>DJYX01000028.1 GCA_002450295.1 Deltaproteobacteria bacterium UBA6967 | reverse complement strand
GGGACTCTGGCTGGCTGGACTGGGTGTGATCTTTGGGTTCCCTGTCTTGATGACAGTAGCTATGCAGCTTGTCCCGGCTTCGCATGGCGGTGTGGTGTTAGGCATCTTACCGTTGACGACCGCCATCACAAGCACCATTCTGCTGCGTGAGCGACCTTCAGTTGGTTTCTGGATCTGTGGAGTTTTCGGCAGTGCTGCTGTGATTATCTTTTCTCTCAGAGAAGGTGGGGGTTCCTTTCAATCAGGGGACTGGCTGCTTTTTGGTGCCGTGATCTCTGCGTCCTATGGCTACGTCAAGGGGGCTGAGATGTCTGCACAACTGGGTGGCTGGCAAACGATCTGTTGGACCCTGCTATCCTGGAGTCCCATACTGCTCCCAGCGACCCTCTGGTTGAGCCAGGATCTCCCGGAAGAAGTCTCCTGGTCGAGCTGGATTGGCTTCCTCTATGTCGCCTTGTTCAGCCAATTTTTAGGCTTCTTTGCATGGTATAAAGGACTGGCGATGGGTGGTGTGGCCCGAGTCAGCCAGACCCAGCTGCTGATGCCTTTCTTTGTGCTCTTCTTTTCCTGGCTGCTGTTGGGAGAGGCTATTGGCTGGGAAACCTTCCTCTTTGCTGGATTTGTGGTTGGTACCGTGGCCATCGGCAAACGGATGGCCATTCGACGACAACCGAGTGGGGATTGAGATCTACTACCTCTCTAGAACAGCTTCACCCTACTGAACAAATTGAACAAAATAGCTGAAATTCTGCTCATCTCCTTCAATAGTGAAGGATGAAATGTAGGAAAAAGATGCAGATTTTTCGCCCCAACAAAATTAGTAAACAGTCTTCACTAAACAGCCGCTACCGCACATTGACCTTGACCACGGTCTTCAGAGGCTTTACTTTTTGATCCTTCATTTTCAATCATTCGCCTTCCTCGCAAAGACGCATCCTTAAGAGTTGATAACCCATGCGCCTAGCCCGAGCATACATTCAATACATGGATCGACTAAATTGGGTGATTGGTCGTTGCACAATGTATGGGATCTTTCTCTTGATGGGCGTCCTCTTCTATTCATCGATCTCCAAGACCTTCTTTGTCCCATCTCTCTGGACTCTGGAGATGGCTCAGTTTGTCATGGTTGGCTACTATGTACTCGGTGGGCCTTATTCCCTGCAGCTTGGTTCAAATGTACGGATGGACCTACTCTACGGGAGTTGGCCGCAGCGTAAAAAGTCCTGGTTTGATTTATTCACCGTATTTTTCCTGATTTTCTACCTCTGTGTGCTTCTCTATGGAGCGATCGGATCGACTGCATACTCCCTCGGCTATTTTGGCATGGAACCCTTCTCCTTTTTCACAGGTTTACTAGATGGTTCCGAAAAAATTGGCATGCTGGAACGTTCCTCTTCAGCCTGGCATCCCTATCTCTGGCCTGTGAAAGTAGTGATGATCATTGGCATTACGCTGATGCTGTTGCAGTGCATTTCCGAGCTTCTGAAAGACATCCTGCGACTGAAAGGTGAGCTGGTCTGATGTCCTACGAAATGATCGCCATGCTGATGTTCTCCTCGATGATGCTCATGCTGCTCACTGGGCAGCGGGTCTTCGGGGCAATTGGCTTCATCGCTGTAGTTTCCGCTCTGCTCCTGTGGGGAGATCGAGGAGGTTACGATCTTGGTTTCTCAGCCGCGATGAAGTTGATGAAGTGGTATCCGTTGTTGACACTACCGATGTTCATCTTCATGGGCTACGTGCTCTCGGAATCCAGAATCGCGGACGATCTCTATCGAATGTTCCACGTCTGGATGGGAGGGCTCTCTGGTGGTCTGGCCATCGGAACCATTGGATTGATGGTGCTGATCTCTGCCATGAATGGGTTGAGCGTCGCAGGAATGGCGATTGGAGCAACAATTGCGCTCCCTGAATTGCTCAAACGGAACTATGACAAACGGATGGTGACTGGAGTGATCCAGGCAGGCTCAAGTCTGGGCATCCTGGTTCCTCCATCAGTGGTGTTGGTGCTCTATGCGATGATTGCCCGACAGCCGGTCGGGCAACTCTGGTTGGCAGGAGTCATTCCAGGATTGATGATGGCGACCCTGTTCATAGGTTACATTGCAATCCGCTGCAAAGCCAATCCCAAGCTGGGACCGGCTCTTAGCAAGGAAGAACGCGACGTGGGGTGGCCTGAAAAGTTACGATTGCTCAGAGCAGGACTGCTACCACTAGTCATCTTTTTTGTGATGATGGTACCCTTTGTCAATGGCTGGACTTCTCTGGTAGAAAGCTCGGCATTAGGCGCAGTAGCTGCCTTCATGGCAGCCGTGCTGAAAGGCCGGATGACCCGCAATGTCTTTGAGAACTCCGTACGGCAAACCCTCGGGGTCTCCTGCATGTTCATGTGGATTATCCTTGCAGCGCTGGCTTTCGGTGCAGTGTTTGACGGATTAGGTGCTGTTAAGGCGATTGAGAACCTGTTTACTAACCAGCTCAACCTCAGCCCCTGGATGATCCTGATCCTGATGCAACTCAGCTTTCTGCTGATGGGGACCTTTCTCGACGACACCGCGATGCTGGTGATCGTCGCACCACTCTACGTACCTCTTGTCAGTGCACTTGGATTTGACCTAATTTGGTATGGTGTTCTCTACACGATTACCTGTCAGATCGCTTACATGACGCCGCCCTTCGGTTATAACCTCTTTCTGATGCGTGCAATGGCCCCTCCAGAGATTGGCATTCGCGACATCTACAGTTCCATCACACCCTTCGTACTTGTGATGGTTTTTGCCCTTGCGCTAGTCATGGTATTCCCTGAGATCGCGCTATGGCTTCCTAACTACATATATGAGAAGTGACCCCCAATTTCTCATGGAGCAATCCAAACAGCCAACCAAGGAGAATTCTATGAATTCGAGACGTTCGTTCCTTCGCAAAGCTGCATTAGGTGGCGCAGCTGTAGCTGCTGCACCAGCTGTTATCACAGCACAGGCCCCGATCAAATGGCGCTTCCAAACTTACGCCGGTGCTGCCCTTGGTGAGCATGTAACCAAGCCCATTGTTGATTACATCAACACCGCTGCCAAGGGTGAGATGGAAGTCGAGCTGTACTATGCTGATCAAATTGTCCCCACCGGCGAACTCTTCCAGGCCTTGCAGCGTGGAACCATTGATGCCGTTCACTCAGACGATGACTCGATGGCCTCTCCAACCCCACTGCAGAAATTTGGAGGTTACTTCCCCTTGGCAACGAAGCACGCCCTGGATGTACCGGTTCTATTCCATCAGTATGGACTGGCCGACATTTGGCGCTCCGAATATGAGAAAGTGGGAGTAGCCTGGTTGTCTGCGGCGGGACAGGATCCTTGTAACTTCAACACCAAGAAAGAAGTCACCTCACTCGCTGACCTCGAAGGACTAAAGCTCTACACCTTCCCCACGGCCGGGCGCTTTCTCTCTCAGTTTGGTGTAGTGCCTGTTTCCATTCCCTACGAGGACGCCGAAGTTGCTGTCCAGACTGGAGAGCTAGATGGAATGGCGTGGTCCGGAATCACCGAAGACTACACCGTTGGTTGGGCTAATGTGACGGATTACTTCCTGACCAATAACATCTCTGGTGCCTGGATTGGC
>DJYX01000077.1:1780-12571 GCA_002450295.1 Deltaproteobacteria bacterium UBA6967 | reverse complement strand
AAGTTCGACATTTTTGTTAAATTCCGGATGTCAACTTGCAAAAAAATCACTATCTTAGTGCCTCTCAGATGAATTAGCCAACGGCTCCTGGTTCACGCTTTCCGTATCTTCTGGAGAACGACTCAGATGTTCAGCACCGGACTCAAGTTAATGGTTGTAGGCATGTTGACGGTATTTCTATTTCTGTTGTTGATGATTGCCTTCATCAAGCTGATCGAGATCCTGAACCGATTACATACCCAGCAGGAAGCCGAGCGACAGCGGCGACCCTCAAAGAAACCAACGCCTCAGGAACCACAAGTCCCGACCGTTGTCCTGGCTGCAGCGATTGCTGCGTATGAAGCCGAGCGACAGCAACTGATCAACACCTAATCAACAACCAATCATGGCAAAAAAACGCATTGAATTCATGGACACGTCCTTCCGCGATGGTTTTCAGTCCGTGTTTGGTGCACGTGTGGCGACAAAGGACTTCCTACCAGCGCTGGAAGCTGCAGTAGAAGCTGGAACTACCCACTTCGAAGCTGGAGGTGGTGCACGTTTCCAGAGTCTCTTTTTCTACTGCAACGAATCTGCATTCGACATGATGGACGCCTTCCGCAAGACTGTCGGGCCCGAAGCCAACTTACAAACGCTAGCCCGGGGTATTAATGTCGTTGCCTTGAACCAGCAACCGCGGGACATGATTGATCTGCATGCGCAGATGTTCAAGAAGCACGGAATCACCACCATCCGGAACTTCGATGCCCTGAATGATCTGCGCAACCTGCGTTACTCCGGAGGACGGATCACTGCCGCTGGTCTGCACCACCAGATCGTAATCACCATCATGGATTTGCCTCCAGGTTGTGAAGGGGCTCACCGTGCAGAAGATTACACCAAGCTGCTACAGGACATCCTGGATTCGGATATTCCCTTCGATTCGATTTCGTTCAAGGACTCAACTGGAACCGCTCACCCGCGTAAGGTCTACGATACAATCAAAGCAGCCCGCAAGGTTGTACCGGAAGACATGGTGCTGCATCTGCACACTCATGACACCGCAGGGATTGGCATCAACCAATACATGGCCGCTATCGAAGCCGGAATCAATCGAATTGATCTGGCGATGAGCCCCGTCAGTGGTGGAACAGCCCAACCCGACATCCTCACGATGTGGCATGCGATGAAGGGTACCGACTACACGCTGGATATCGATCCACTCAAGTATGTCAAGGCACAGGAGGTCTTTGAGGATGCGATGCATGATTACTTCATTCCACCCGAATCCCGGATGGTCTCCCCACTGATCCCCTTCTCACCAATGCCAGGTGGAGCACTGACCGCCAACACGATGATGATGCGTGACACTGGCACACTGCACCTCTACCCCCAGGTGATCAAGGAGATGGAGGAAGTCATTCGGCTGGGAGGCTTTGGTACTTCAGTCACTCCGGTTTCCCAATTTTATTTTCAACAAGCCTACCTCAACGCTACCCAGGGACGCTGGAAGAAGCTCAATCCACAATATGGGAACATGGTCCTCGGCTACTTCGGCAAAACCCCAGTGCCACCCGATCCGGAGATCATCAAGCTGGCCTCCGAACAACTGAATAAGCCTGTTTTCGATGGTGATCCACTGGATATCCTTGAGGATGGCCGACCTGCTGCTGAGAAGAAGCTCCAGGAACATGGTCTACCAATCAATGATGAGAATGTCTTCATTGTCTCCAGCTGCGAAAGCAAAGGAATTGACTTCTTACAGGGCAAGGCCAAGGAAAACATCCGCCGCAAGAGCGTGGAAGAAGCCAAGACCCAGAAGGCCAAGGTCTCTGTACCAGCTGCCCTGCCAGCGGCAATGGGTCCACGTGACTACACGATCACCGTTGATGGCAAGGCCTATCAGGTTCATGTTGCAGAAGGAGGGGCTGCCCCCGTTGTGCAAACGGCCAGTCCCGCACCTGCTGCGCAACCTGCAACAATCCCTGCTCCCAGCACCGCCAGTCAAGTGGTTGAAGCCCCGACTCCTGGTAACATTCTGCGCCTTGAGGTCAAGGTAGGCGATCAGGTCAGTGAAAACCAAACGCTGTTGGTAATGGAGGCAATGAAGATGGAGTCCGAGGTCAAGTCTCCTGCTGCCGGTAAGATCTCAGAATTGCAAGTATCCACCGGAGACACAGTACAAGCGGGTGAGCCCTTGCTGACGATCTCTAACTGAAATTGCTCTTTTCCCCAACACTTCCATAACGAAAACAGGGATGCTGAGCTATCAACGATTCTCCCGATTGTGGTTCCTGCCAATCAGTCTTTGGCTGCTGGTGTTGCCGTTTACTGCCAGCGCACAGACCGATCCGAATCAGGTCACCATCTCCGCCCAAGGCAGACTGCAGGTGCTGGAAGTCCGAGTCAAGCAGGGCGATAACGTAGTGGCTGGCGACATCCTCGCCGTGATGAAGCAAACCGATGGTGGCAAGCTCACCCTACGTGCTGGTGCTTCGGGTGTCCTCCGCGAGTGGAAACCTTCCCCGTATCTCTACTTCGAAGACAAGGAGTCACTGGGGGTGTTGGAAATCCAACCCCTGCTCATCGAGTCTGGGAACACCGCCCCCGCGATTACCAAGGAACCAACGCTCAGTGGCATGCTGAAGGAGCTGCGGAACTCCACAGGGGTTACTAAGATTTTTCAGGGACAGGACCTGGATTGGTCAGAGGGGATCGGTCGGCTCCTGATGATCTTGATTGGCATGGGATTGCTCTACCTGGGCATTAATCGGAAGTTTGAACCCCTGCTGCTGGTACCGATTGGGTTTGGTACAATCCTGACAAACATTCCCGGAGCTGGGATGGGGGAACCAGGAGGACTACTCTACTACGTCTATGAAATGGGCATTACCACCGGGATCTTTCCGCTACTGATCTTCATGGGAGTCGGAGCAATGACCGATTTCGGGCCAATGCTCGCCAATCCCCGGACCGCCCTGCTAGGAGCAGCTGCCCAGTTTGGCATCTTTGCCACCCTGCTTGGTGCGCTGGCTTTGAATGTCGTTCCGGGTATTGACTTCAGCCTGCGAGACGCAGCCTCGATCGGCATCATCGGTGGAGCAGACGGACCGACCGCGATTTTCCTCTCCAGTCAGCTTTCGCCACGGCTGTTGGGCTCCATTGCGATTGCCGCCTATTCCTATATGGCCCTGGTTCCTCTAATTCAGCCACCGATCATGAAGCTGCTCACGACCGAGGAGGAACGTCGGATGGTGATGAAGCAGCTACGCTACGTCTCTCGTCGGGAGAAGATCCTCTTTCCATTGTTGGTGTTGATTCTCTGTGCTGCGCTACTTCCCTCCGCCGCACCACTGATCGGCATGTTCATGCTGGGCAATCTCGCTCGGGAATGTGGGGTAGTGGACCGACTATCTGACACGATGCAGAATGCGCTGATCAACACCGTCACGATCTTCCTGGGACTCGGTGTGGGCAGCAAGCTATTGGCTACTCGATTTCTGAATTTGGAAACCGTCGGCATCCTGATTCTGGGAATGATTGCTTTCGGCATTGGTACTGCAACAGGAGTACTGATGGCCAAGCTAATGAACCGTCTCTCTGAGGCTCCGATCAATCCGTTGATTGGGGCAGCAGGAGTCTCAGCCGTGCCGATGGCTGCTCGAGTTGTCAACCAAGTTGGCTTACAAGCCAACCCACAGAATCACCTATTGATGCACGCGATGGGGCCCAACGTCTCCGGAGTGATTGGTTCTGCTGTTGCTGCTGGTGTACTGCTCTCTATGCTTTGAGCGTCTGTTATTCTGCCGAGGAAAACTCTATGTCTCCTGCTTTCCTGACTTCTCAACCAGACGCAAACAGCCTGCGTACTTCCCTGCAAAGTGGCGATCGCAACGTGGAGAGCGTTTGTGAAGAATTGCTGACAGAAGTCGCTACCCGTGATCCCCAACTCCAAGCCTTTGCCTGGCTGGGACCTGGACACATTCGCCAGCAGGCTCAACAACTGGATGCTCAGTTCGCCCGGAGTAGTCCTGTTGGACCAGCCCACGGATTGCCACTGGCGCTCAAGGACATCATTGACACCGCAGGGATTCCCACTGAGAACGGCACAGTACTAGATGTTGGTCGGATTCCGACTCGTCAGGCAGCTGTTGTGGATCGGTGGCTGGCAGCGGGTGGCGTGCTCTTTGGCAAGACGGTCACCACAGAGTTGGCTTTCATGTGCCCAGCTCGGACAGGCAACCCGCATGGTGTGGATTTCACTCCTGGGGGTTCTTCGGCTGGTTCGGCAGCAGCAGTAGCAGCAGGGATGGTCCCGGTTGCGCTGGGTAGCCAAACTGGGGGTTCTGTGATTCGACCGGCTGCCTACTGTGGGGTCTTTGGCTTCAAGCCCACCTTTGATCTGCTGCCCACGGACGGGGTGTTGATGCAGTCACACACACTGGACACGCTTGGAGTTTTTGCTCGTTCCGTGGCAGATCTCGCACTTGTCACCGATTTATTGCGACAAGAACCTGTTCCAGGAACCCAACCAACACTCTCGCTGCTGGAAAGCTGTCAACAACCTATTGTCAGTGCTCCTCGCTTTGGTTTTGTCACCCTTCCTTACTGGGAACGAGCCTCTGCACAAACCCTCAGCAAGCTGGAGCAACTCCAGTCATCCCTGGGAAATCAAGCTGTCAACCTAAACCTGCCGTCCGCCTTCCAGGATTCGATCCGGCAACGGGAAACGCTCAATTTTGTGGAGATGGTGCATCACTACGGGCACTACGCTGAGCGAGGACAGGCTTCCTTGAGTTCGCAGGTGCAGGGAGCGATGGAGCAGGGGGGACAACGCACAGCCGTCGAATATCTAGCCGCTCTTGCTAGTCGAGAAGTTCTCAACCGCGCACTAGAACCCCTCTTTGCCGTGGCTGATGTACTGGTGATGCCTTCGGCTCCGGATCATGCACCCCAAGACCGCAACACTACCGGAGACCCCGTCTTCAACGGAATCTGGACCCTCTGCGGCACCCCCTCGTTGACCCTTCCCCTCTTTCAGGCAGAAAATGGCATGCCAATCGGGATGCAGTTAGTCGCCCCTCGTGGAGCCGATGCTCGGCTACTGCGTGTCGCCCAGTGGCTCTGGGAGCAACAGAGTTGACTCGTTTGCTGAAATAGCACCTCTGTTGCTTTTCTGAGTTCGGTGAGTCTTGGGTTGTTCAAAGCTTGCCGCTCAGGAAGCTGCTAGAATACCAATCAGAAACCATCAACATTATTATAAAATCATCTTCTGTTGTCAGGGAGTGAAATGGATCTGATTCAAAAGCTTCAACCTCAGATCGAAAAAATTAAGACGATAAGCCATAGGTTGGGCTTTGAAATGTCATGTGATCTAGAGGTGGCAAATCTATGTGCCATAGTGGCTAGAGGATGCCATGGAAACTCGCTAGAGCTGGGCACAGGTACAGGACTTTCCACTCTGTTTTTAGCCGAAGTACTGGGAGCAGGTCGATTAGATACTGTTGATGTTAATGAAGAGTAATCCAAAGCAGCTCAATCAGTCATTGGTCCAAAGAAAGGCTTACAATTTATCGTTGAGGATGGTGGAGATTTTTTGAGCTCTTGTAAGCCTCAAACATACAACTTTATTTTTGCTGATGCTTGGCCTGGTAAGTACAGCCACCTACATTTAGCACTGAACACATTAATCGTTGGTGGCATCTACTTCATTGATGATTTACTACCCCAGAGCAATTGGCCAAATCATCACCAATTAAAAGTTGATGCTCTCCTGTCCTTTTTCAATCAGCTAGACTCCTTTGCTATAAGCCATCTGCATTGGAGTTCTGGTTGTGCTGTCATCACTAAACTCAAAGAAGATACTTTCGCAACGGAGTTGACAGCGCAAGAAGACTACAAATTCTTATTTTCAGAAGAAACTTTTTAAAAAATTAGTGAAACTAGATCACCTCAATCCGTAGCAACTGAGCCACCTGTCGCATTTTTTCCGGTGGGCCAATCAGAAACAGCTCATCATCTGCTTGAAGAATTGTTTCACTCGAAAGATCCAGCAGCATTTTCCCCTGTCGGCGAAGAGCCACCAAGCTCACTCCATGTTCTGCACGAAGATGGATGTCTTGTAGAGAATGACCATTCCAGGAGCAGGCAGCATTCAACAGCAAGGTCGTTACTTGAATTTCTGGATGAAGGTTGGGTTCCTGAGCAACCTCAGTGGTCTCAGGCAGAACTTCCTGACGCAACAGACCATAATTCCCGGAGCGCATTTCCTCGACGAGATGATCGATCTCTGGACGGGGTACGAGGTACTGCGTCAACACTCGATCAAAGATTTCCAGTGCCGTTTCAAATTCTTCAGGAACCACCTCATTGGCACCCAGGCGGCGTAGTTCTTCCACCTCGCGCACATAACGAGTTCGAGCAATCAAGTAAACACTGGGATTGAGTTCCCGGATTGCTGAAACGATCCGTCGAGTTGCCGTTGCCTCTGCGATCACTACCACAACCGTTCTTGCCTGCCGAATTCCTACTCGGTTCAATACCGCTTTCTGGGTAGCATCACCATAAACTAGCGGCTCACCCAGGGCTTGTTCACTACGAACCGTATCAGGGTTGGTCTCCAAAACCACATAGGGTACCTGTGCGCGTTTGGCAGCTCGAGCCACGTTACGCCCATTGATGCCATAACCAACAATCACCAGATGATCCTGCAGATCATAGCGAGAAGAACGAATCTGTAGACGCAAGCCCTTGTAAAGCCCAGCTCGCAGACGTCTAGGCCAGGGTAGATGTAGCAGGGACTGCGTCAACTGAGGAGCTCCAGCAATCAGGAAAGAGGTGAGCATCATCGTCAGGACAATAACGGTCAGGAAGAGTTGTTCATTGTCAGGACTCAACAGCTGGTAGCGGCTACCCGTTGTATTGAGCACAAAGGCAAACTCACCCACCTGACACAAACCAAATCCGGCAATCCAAGCTGTGCGGAGTGGCATTCCCAATAGAATCGCCACCACCAAAAGTATGAACAACTTGAAGACCAACACAGCCAGCAAGACAGACAACACCAGCCCAAGATGCTCCCAGAGATAACCAATATCCAGCAGCATGCCGGCGGAAACAAAGAAAATGCTGGTGAAAATCTCCCGGAACGGCAACACGTGCTCAAAGGCTTCGTGGCTGTACTCAGACTCTGAAATCACCAAACCCGCCAAAAAGGCACCCAGCGCTAAGGAAATACCAATCTGTGAGAATCCCCAGGCTACGGCAAAGCAGATGCTGACAATACTCAACAAGAACAATTCCGGACTGCGGGTACTGACCACCCGGTGCAACATCCAGGGGAGAACGTACTGAGATCCCAGCCAAATGAATAACGGGACACCAAGACCAATCAACACCAGGCGAAACACATCAAGGCTCGATGTTTCGAGAACTTCTCCTCCCAACATCGGGGTCACCAGAATCATCAGCACCGCCGCAATATCCTGAAAAATGAGAACTCCCAGGGCTAGGCGCCCTTGCATTGTCTCCATCTCTCCACGTTCTTGGTAGAGCTTGAGCACAATGGCGGTGCTAGACAACGATAACAGCATCCCAAGAAACCAAGCCTGCGTGGCTGCCCATCCCAGCAGGTAGTGCGTCACGGCAAAGGTTCCCAACATCGTCAGGCCGACTTGTAGTGTCCCACCGACCAGAACGAGTGTGCGAATCTGCCAGAGCTTCTTCAGGGAGAACTCAATTCCGATTGAGAAAAGCAGTAGGATGATACCAATCTCTGCCATTACTTCGACCAGATGTACCTCGTGAATCAGCCCAAAGCTTCTGGGGCCAACCAGCATCCCGGTAACCAGTAAACCTACCAGAATCGGCAACTTCACCTGTCGGCAGCCATAGATCACCACTACCGACAGACTGAAAATGATCACAAGATCTCGCAACAGCGGAATTTCCATCCCGAAACAGCCAAAAAATGTTGGAAAGGAGAAGGAAGAAGCTCTTGTTCAGAGCCTCTTGCGATGCCTAGGAAACGCGTACGGACTGCGCTATGGCAGTGTCAGCTTTGGCTTGTGAGCCTTTGCTCGTTGGAGCAATTGCTGAGTTTGCTGAGAAGCCTGTTCCAGCAAGGAGGATTGATCTAGGGTTTGCAAGACATGATCTTCAAGCAGGATCTTCCCATTGACCATGACCGTGCAGACATCTGAAGCCTGAGCAGAGTAGACAAGCAGCGCAATTAGGTCATGGCGTGGAGCCAGATGTGGTTGGGATGTGTTGATCATGATCAGGTCTGCCTGCTTACCAACTTCCAGCGATCCAATCTGGTGATCCAATCCCAAGGCCTGGGCACCGCGGATCGTAGCCATTCTTAGGACCTCTGAAGCAGGGAGAGCCTTGGCATCGTGATTTCTCCACTTCTGAAGCAATGCTGCCATGTGCATTTCCTCAAACAGGTTGAGATTGTTATTGCTGGCAGCTCCATCCGTTCCCAAGCAAACATTTACTCCCTGATGCATCAGAGACTGGATGGGAGCAATGCCATTAGCGAGCTTGAGGTTACTGCTCGGATTGTGGGCAATACTCACCTTGCCTTCCCGTAGCAAGCGCTGATCCTGCTCATCAACATAGATTCCATGAGCGGCTACTACGGGAACCTCAAAACAATCGAGATCAGCCAGCAGTTGAACAGGTGTTTTGCCGTGCTGCTGTCGACAGTTCTCCACCTCCTGCACTGTTTCACAGAGATGCGTGTGCCACCCACATTGTAGCCGCGAGGATTCCTGCAGAATTTCATGCAAGTAACCCGGACTGCAGAGATAGATTGAGTGGGGGGCCATCGCAACACTGATCCGGCCTTCTGCTTGGCCATCCCAGTTTCGATGCAGTTCAACCGCATCACGGAGCATTTGTTCGCCCTGACCAGCATTATCGAACAATGTTTCACAGAGGCAGGCTCTTAAGCCAGCAGCTTCCACCTCTTCAGCAACCTGATCCATATGGAAATACATATCATGAAAACAGGTTGTCCCACCTCCGATCAATTCTGCCAGACCCAGACGGGCACCGATTCGTACGTCCTCTAGAGTCAGGTGATCTTCCAGCGGCTTGATCCGTTCCATCAACCAGGGCCAGAAGTCCAGATCGTCCGCATAGTTGCGCATCAGCGTCATCGACAAATGCGTGTGGCTATTGATCAACCCAGGCAGAACAATGCGGTCTTGCCCTTCAAGAATACGGTCAGGCACAAAGTCTTCTGGGATTTCACCAATCGCAGCGATTTTATCATCGACAATCGCTAGGTCGGCCTGTTCCAACACCTCGTCTTTCTCGTTGACGGTGACCAGGGTGGCTTGTCGTATCAGTAGCTTCATGAATTGCTCAGACTTGCCAGTTTGCCAGATAATCCTGCTGCTCTCGGGTCAGCGTATCAATTGAAACTCCTGCTGCTTTTAGTTTCAAATGGGCCACCTGCTCATCAATCTCCGTGGGTACCGGATGACAATCTATGGCCAGCCTACCCGACTGCTGCACCACATAGCGTGCAGAAAGAGCCTGCAAGGCAAAGCTGGTGTCCATGATTTCTGCTGGGTGACCATCTCCACAAGCAATATTGACGATGTTTCCACCTCCCAACAGATTCAGCCAATTTCCGTTGGAGAGATGGAATCCTTCAATGTTGGTGCGCAACTCTCGACGCTCTATCGACATTTCCGCCAAGCTCTCCACATCAATTTCTTCCCAGAAATGACCAGCATTGGCCAATAGGACGTTGTTCTTCAACAAGGGGAAGTGTTCCCTGCGCAAGGCGTGACGCCCTCCGGTAACGGTCAATACTACATCAGCGATTGGGCAGGCGTCTCTGAGTGGCAAGACTCGACAGCCATTCATCATGGCATCGGCGGCCTTGACTGGATCAATCTCACAAACCACTACGTTTGCACCCAGTCCTTGGGCCCGCAGTGCACATCCTTTCCCGCACCAGCCATAACCGATGATCACTACTGTTTTGCCAGCCAATACCAGGTTGGTGGAGCGCATCACGGCATCCCAGGCTGACTGCCCCGTGCCATGTACATTATCGAAGAGGTACTTGCAACGTGCATCGTTGACCAGCATCACTGGAAAGTCTAGTTGTCCAGCCTTGGCACGGGCTCTGGCACGGAGTACTCCAGAAGTTGTTTCTTCACAAGCTCCCAGCATTTGTTCTCCATGTTGACGCTGCGACTCATGGAGTAGCTCGACTAGATCTCCTCCGTCGTCAATCACTACATGCGGTTGTAGCTCCAGCGCAATGCTCATGTACCGGCGCATCTCCTCCGGACTGGCACCATGACGAGCATAGACATGCAGTCCCTCTGCAGCAAGTGCGGCCACCACATCGTCTTTAGTTGATTCAGGATTACTACCTGTAACGGAAACCGTTGCCCCACCGGCTCGAAGTACCAGTGCCAGGTAGGCGGTCTTGGCTTCCAGGTGAATACAGACCGTCACCCGCTTGCCCGCAAAAGGAAGTTCCTGAACAAATTGATCCTCCAACTGATTCAGGATCGGCATGTTGCGTCGTACCCACTCAATCTTTTGATGGCCCTGACTGGCCAATTCTGGCGAAGAGATGATGTTAGACTGCATAATGATTTTTAGTATCTTTATTCAATCAGAAATATGAGTAGTATTTTTGCCTTTTCCAAGGCCTGCAAAATGTTGAATGATTCCAGTTTGTGACTTGTCTTTTCAGTGCTTCCTTTACATATTCGTGCCGTTTTGCACATTTTTGTTCGCTATCCAATCCCAGGTAGAGCCCCGCATGCCCAACTTCAT
>DJYX01000077.1:0-1393 GCA_002450295.1 Deltaproteobacteria bacterium UBA6967 | reverse complement strand
GCGATGTTGGCAGATCTCTTTGTTCCGTCCAACCGCCGCAACGACGTACTCGTCAGCGTTTCGCTGGGAGGAATCGTGCTGACCATGCTTGCTGAGTTGCAGTTGTACGGCGCTGGTTACACAGGTTTCTACGGCACCGTGGTAGCAGATAACTTCTCGATCTTGCTGGAACTGGTGTACCTGCTAATCGGACTGATGACCATCCTGCTCTCGCGGCATTACATCACCGAGAACGAGATGAACTTCGGTGAATACTACATCCTGCTGTTGAGCGCGTTGATTGGGATGATGCTGATGTCTTCAAGTCTCGAGTTGCTGGTGATCTTCATCGGGCTCGAAATCATGTCGATTTCCAGCTATATCCTGGTTGGCATGAAACGCAAGGTGCCTGAATCAGGTGAGGCCGCACTAAAGTACCTGCTGTTGGGCGCTTTCTCCACCGGATTTCTGCTGTACGGTATCTCACTGCTCTATGGCGCAACCGAAAGTACCTACCTCCCAGATATGCTGCAGCAACTACGCCTGGGGGCTGTGGAGACTCCGCTAGCTCTTGCAGGTATTGCACTGCTAACTATCGGCCTGAGTTTCAAGGTGGCGATCGTTCCTTTCCACATGTGGACACCGGATGTCTACAGTGGCGCACCAACACCAGTCACCGGGTTCATGTCTGCAGCTGCCAAAGCAGCAGGATTTGCAATCATGATCCGAATTTTGCTGGTTGGGATTCCCTTGGAGCAAGTTGAGGGCTGGGAAACCATCCTTGGTTGGCTTGCCATGCTCACGATGACTCTCGGCAATCTGGTTGCTTTGCAGCAACAAAATGTGAAGCGCATGCTGGCTTATTCTTCTATTGCACATGCCGGGTACATGATGGTAGCCATTGCTGTAGGCACAACTGCTGCGATTGGTAGCGTTCTCTTTTACGCGCTGGCTTATGCTGTGGTTAGCACTGGTGCTTTTGGCATTCTGGCTATTCGCAATCGTGGGCGGATTCTGGAGACTTACGAAGACCTGCACGGTTATGCGCGAACCAACCCGATGCTTGCTCTGGGTATGAGCTTGATGATGCTCTCGTTGATCGGCCTGCCCCTGACGGGTGGGTTTGTTGGGAAACTACGGATCTTCGGAGCTGCGCTAGAAGCCGATTGGATTCTACTGACAGTCGTTGCGGTTCTCAACAGCGCACTTTCGGTTTACTATTACCTGCGAGTCATCGCCTGCATGTATCTGAAGGCAGGCGAAGAAACCTCTACAGTTGCAGAAACTCCACCACGACTGGCTTCTTTCGGAGTTGGTTTGACCGTCTTCGCTACGCTGTACTTGGGGATCTTCCCTGATGACTTTCTCCTACTCATCAACGAGTCCGTGAGGTCTCTGCTATGAGGTGTCTATG
>DJYX01000177.1 GCA_002450295.1 Deltaproteobacteria bacterium UBA6967 | reverse complement strand
GATGAGGTAGCCCCACCGGCTTCAGCGGGCCAAAGCGCAGAGTGTCGAGTCCTCGCTCCGCCATTACCTCGATAGGCAGGCAACCTTCGAAGGGTCGTACATCCTCAAACTGGTGCATTGACACCTTGTCCGCCGCCAGGATGGCTGCCACAAAATCCTCGTACTGCTGCTGGGAGAAGGGACAGTTGAGATAATCAGCCTCTCCCTTGTCATAGCGGGATGCCCGAAAAGCCACTTGAGAGTTGATGGATTCAGTTGTCACTACTGGAGCAATTGCGTCATAGAAAGAGAGATGCCCGATCCCGATCAACTGCTGCAGTGATTCACTCAGAGCATCAGAGGTCAGCGGGCCGGTAGCTACAAGGACCGCAGCATAACGATCCAACAGCTTGCCAAGATCTTCAACTTCCTCTCGTAGCAGTTTGATATTTGGGTGATTTGACAGCTGCTGGGTGATCGAGGCAGAGAAAGGTTGACGGTCAATCGCCAAGGCCTGCCCAGCTGGCACAGCAAAGCGTTCTGCGGTCTGCAGGATGAGGGAGCCGAACTGATTCAGTTCTGCTTTGAGTAGTCCGTGCGCATTCTCCAGCGAGCGGCTCTTGAAGGAGTTGCTACAGACAAGTTCGGCACAGTCGCTTGTCTTGTGGGCTGGAGTCGGGCGTTGTGGTCGCATTTCATAAAGGTCTACCCGCTGACCGAGTTGGGCCAGTTGCCAGGCAGCTTCGGATCCAGCTAGTCCACTGCCGACAATTGCGACTTCACCACGTTCAGGCATCCGCTACGTCCACGATCTCGAAGCGTAGAACACTGATACCTTCGACGACAGCTTCTACTTGATCTCCAATCTCTAGAGGTCCTACTCCGGAGGGGGTACCTGTGAAGATCAAATCACCTGCCTGCAGGTGGAAAGACTGAGAGAGAGCACTGATGATTTCCGGAACATTCCAGATTAGCTGGTTCAGATCTCCTTGCTGCCGCATTTCACCGTTTACACTGAGCCAAATTGCTCCCCGGCTGGGATGCCCTATTTGTGCAGCTTCGTGTAATTCTGAACAAGGCGCGGAGTCATCGAAGGCTTTGCTGGCGTCCCAGGGCTGACCCTTGGCCTTGGCGATCTCCTGTAGATCACGTCGGGTCAGATCGACCCCCACTGCATAGCCATAGATGTGATCCTGGGCCTGCTCGATGGGAATGTTGGTGCCTCCCTTGTCCAAGGCGACAACCAACTCCACCTCGTGATGAAAATTCTCGGTTGCCAGTGGGTAGGGGATCTGGTTCCCATTGTGTCGTAAGCTGGAAGAGGGCTTGGTGAAAAAAATGGGTTTGCCGGCTGGATCATTGCCCATCTCCCTTACATGCTCTGCGTAGTTGCGGCCGATGCAGAAAATGCGGTGAACTGGAAATCGCTCGGCTCGACCAGCGATAGGCAGCATTGGCAGTTCCCAAAGTGGAAAAATCGTTGGTGGTGTGTCCATAAAAAATCCTTCAACAGCGACAAGACAGGTGGTGAGAAGCGGCCTCAGGCGTTTCGTGTAAACTGGTAGACTTCCTGACCTTGGTCGTCGAAATAGCGTACCGTGGCTTGGGTCGATGTCAGATGCATCCAGGCATAGCCATGACCGAGATGCAGGAAGATCTGGTGGGGGTTGGGTTTTTTGGCAGTGTGATTGAGCGGGCTTCCTCCACCACCGGCAACCACCTGGTCAATCTCACCGATCTTGAGGTGTTCCAGCATGTGGTTGTGCCCAGATAGAAAGAACTGGGGCCCAGAACGCTCAATCAATAAGCGTTCAAGCCAGGTCACGCCTCGATGTCTGCCACCTGTGGCTAGCGGACGATGCCCACAAACCAGGCGCCAAGGGCGTTCTTTGCGTTTGAACAGTGTCCAGAGCGCACAAAGCGTACAGGAGGTGTTGATGCATTGAATGTAAGCAGGACCCGCCACCAGCGAATAGTTGACATTCGGCATGCGCCAGCGTTTGTTGCGTTCAGTATAGGCTACTTGGGGTCGCCACTTGCCCTGCAGATCATGATTGCCAAGGATCGGATAGAAAGGCACCTGCTGGGTATACATCTCTTCGAATTTACTGATCCACTGTGGATCATCAACGCTGGAGACGCCATGCTGAATGAAGTTGTCTCCCAGCATTAGAACCAGATCACAGCCCAACTTGTCACAGGTGCGAGCACTGGCAGTAGCTACATCTTGCTGATGCTCATCACCGGAGCCAGTATCTCCGAGCAGCAGGATGCGAATTTCCTCTGCCTCAGGCTGTACGTCCCAACGTCCATCCTGATTGGGATTGGGGTTGAAACAGGCTTTCTTTTCAAGCAGTGGGGCCGTGAAATTCCAGGTCAGAGCCCCAGCGAGGGCTCCTGCGAAAAAGGTCAGTGCGGACATGCAACACTCAGTTGGAGGCTGTTAGTGGCCGGGCGCGAAATTCGTAGCGCAGGCGAACCTGCTGGTCACTGGAGTTACCCCACATCAGGCAGTAGATCCGGGACTCCTTGGCTTCAAATGAGCTTTTCAGTGTGGCAATGGTTTGTTGCTCCGGGTAGAAGTCTTCTTTGCCAACGTGGTAATGTATATTGAATACCAGTGGCTCTGAGGCTTCAAAAGTATAGTCCAGAAATTGGCGAGCCTGCAATTGCACACACTTTTCGTAAGCATTTTCGGGCTGTAGGTTGATTGCAATCGATTCTTCCCCAGTCTCGCTCAAATTATGGGGAACCGCTACTCCTGGATTCTGACTCTCATACCAGATGACAAAAAAGTAGAGGAAGGTACTGGTGGTGACAAAAATGATCAGATAGCGCTTGAATACGTCCATTGGGGTCCTGCCAAGAGCAAGCCGGCGGTGTCCGGCCGTGAAATTTCATAGAATCTGAAGTGAGGTGTTCAGACAGTAGGGCTGACTGGTGGAGGCAGCAACTGATCGAGAAAAGTCGTCTCCAGGTTGTCCGACAACCATTTAGCATTGCGACGATTTTCTTCGATCCTATAGGGGAGCAGGCCCAGCACGCGCAGGTCAAGTCGTTCTTCAAGCATCATCCATTGGTACTGGAGCAGATCAGCGTTTAATTCGTTGGTTGTGTTGTTGAGAAGCAACTGACAGGAGATCCCAGCTTGCTGAAGTAGGGTGACCGCTTGTAGCGTCTGCTCCAGGCTCTCACGCCCGATTCCACTAACCCAGAGGATTCTGGCCTGCCATTGTTGCAGCAATTCCAGTCCACTATGCTTGGTGGTCCAAAGGCTTAACAATTCAGCAAGGCTCTCCATCAACACTGCATCAGAGCGTCTTCGTAACAACTCTAAACGCTGACTCAGTACTTTCTCGTCGACTTTTATACCGTCCCGTTGTGCTGCTAATAGTGGAGGCAAGTCTTCATTGAGCAAGTAGGGATTCAGCAGGTTGATGTGCTCCGACATGTTAGTGGCTCGGTGCAGGCGTTCCCCATCGCTATCGGTGTCCTGAATCTGATACCCAATACCATTGACATCCAATGGTTTCCAAGCGATCACTCTTCCAAGGTGTTGCTGCAGCAGGGAGACTAGGGCCACGGCCACAGAAGTCTTGCCCACTCCTCTGGCACCAGCTACGCAGAGCAGCGGGATCATTTCTCTTCAGCACCAATGAAGACGAGCTCTTCTCGCAGTGAGTCCAACTTGCCAGACTCCTGTGATTTCAGTTCACCCATGATGTCCTGAACTGTCAGGTAGCGATCCCTCAGCACCACACGTCGGCTTTCCTTGCGAGCCTGTTGACGCTTCGCTTGTTCCAGATATTCAAAGGCGTTGATCGTCTTCCCTTCACGCTGTACCGTGATGGAGCGCACTTCCTCTTCGGGGAACTGTGCATCACGTGCTGCCTTGAGCAGGGTCTCCAACTCGGTGAGGAAACGTTGTTCGATGCGGGCTGCCTCAGCCTCTTCCTCTGTCATGTTTTGAGCCTGTAGGGACGGAAGAGCAACGAAGCAACTCAGCAGTAATAATGCGGCGACAAACCAATTTCCACACTTCATCGTGCCTCCTTCAAGTATGGATTGTGCATGAGCAAGTGAACCTATCGTAATGAACCTATCGGCGAAAATGCCAGTGAATTTCCCGGACCATGCAAGGGATACGCAAGTCATGCCCGCAACCCAATTCCCACGTTTTTTGTTCCGCTGGATCATCGTCCCGATGATGCTGCTCAGTGGCTGTAGTTCTCTCGAAACCCCGACCCCGCGCTCGGCTCTGAATTATTTCCGTGATGGCAACACTGCTTACCAAAAGCGGGACTATCCAACAGCCATCTGGAACTACCGCCAGGCCATCGTGCTGGATGATGAGACACCAAGCTTCTTTTACAATCTAGGGTTGGCCTATTTCCAAGTAGGAGACTACGAACAAGCTCTGGATTCTTTTGAGAATGTACTGGAGATGGAGCCTGATCAACCAGACGCTCATTACAATACGGCACTGGTCTACTACCGAATGCGCAACAGCGACAAAGCCAACCGTCACTACAATCGCTACCAGATCCTGATCCAGCAGCAGTCTCCTGAAGATCCAAAACCAGTTGCCAAGACAGAGGCACCAACTCCATCTGCACCTCAACGACCGATCTCTGCAGCTGGGGGACAGGCAGCCATGGCAGCTGCTGGAGCAACACCTCCACCTGGCATGATTCAGCAAGTCAAACAGCAACTCCAGCAACAACTGAATACTAATCCAGGAGCACAGGCTGGACAGCCAACTCCCCAAATGAACACTTCGATCCGACGTCCAGTACCAAGTGGTCCAGCCAAGACCTCCATACCAGGTTGGGATTGAATAATGGCCTCAGGGCAACGCTCCATTCCTACTGTTCATTTATCCCAGACCTAAACGTCTGCGCTCCTTCTGGAATCAATGATGCTGCGTCGACCAGCCCAACCAGGTGCAATTTTCCAACAGCAGCAGGATCGCCAGCTCCCTGCCGCAACCTCTCAACTGCTCCAACTCTGTCAATTGCTCTATCAGCACGGTTTCTTCTTCGAAGACTGCCAGCTCGCAGAGTTGGAACGCTGTGAACAAGTCCTGCAGCGCTTTTTTGGTCTGAATCTTTTCTGGTGGCCCCAGTTGGCGCCACGACCGCGACTGCAGCAGTTTCTTGATTTTGCGACACGTTCCCGATGGGATGCCCAGACGTCCCAACAACAATTGCTACGCAAGATTCGTCGTGTTTTTCAGCAACTGAATCAGAATGCCCCTCAACCCCAGACGCTGCGCCGCAACCTGATTCAGAGTAGCCAGGGTCGTCCGACTCCGCTACTCATTGATTTTCTGATTTTCCTTGAGAGCTATCACCGCCTTGTCCTGCAGGGAGATACGCAGTCAATTGTTGATGAGGAAGAAGAAATCCCTGACCGCGAATACAGCGTCCGCGATATCCTCAAGCTGCGTCGGCAGATGGAAGAGCGACTGGAACAACGCGCCTTCGTCAAGGCCATTGTCTCCCAAATTAGTCGCCAGCAAGGTCTGCGTGAGGAAGATTTCCTCAACCCAACTACCCGCCGTCAACTCTTCCGAGAGAATCCCAACCGACCTAAGGAAGATCCCGATCGCCTCGTCGATTGACTAGTCATTGAGCGGTTTGCTCGCCTAGTAAAAATTTTTTCTTGACAGTTTGTTAGCACTCTATTAAAGTGAGTGCTAACAAATAACGGAGCACATCAAGATGATTTGGGTGCTCCTCAAAATACTTCCTCTTTTCAGGAGAGCAGCATGTACCCCGTCACCATCCGCAACAGCACCGTTCCGTTCCGCAACCTCATGGAAGAATTCTTTGGTGAGTCCGCTTGGCCAGAAGTTTTTGGAGAAACAGCCACACGACGTTTTTCACCTGCGTTGGATCTGCAGGAAGATGAAACCACCTATCAACTTCAGGTCGAGCTACCGGGGTTGAACAAGGAAGACGTGAAGATTTCCTTGAATGGACGAGTGCTGACGATTCAGGGAGAGAAGAAGAGTTCTCATGAAGAGAATCGAGAAGGTGTGTT
>DJYX01000280.1:9133-10548 GCA_002450295.1 Deltaproteobacteria bacterium UBA6967 | reverse complement strand
TAGCTGAAGTCGCTACAATTTCCTCTGAAATTCTCTGGCGCTATCTTTCACCCCAGTCCAAATCTCCTCAGTAAAAAATCCATGAAGAAGACTTTTAAAATCAATCAAACCGCCATCGAACTAGATCTTGAGCCGGACACCCCACTGCTTTGGGTATTACGGGATGAGGTTGGTTTAACCGGAACAAAGTTTGGTTGTGGGATTGCGCAATGCGGTGCTTGTACAGTTCATCTGGATGGCAAGCCTGTACGCTCCTGCAGCCTCCCCTTTGAAGCAGTCCCAGAGAACGCTGAAATCAGGACCATTGAAGGACTGGGACAGAGTCGATTACATCCGGTTCAACAAGCCTGGCTGGAAGAACAAGTCCCTCAATGTGGATACTGTCAATCAGGACAGCTAATGGCTGCCGCTGCCTTGCTTCAAGACAACCCTCAACCCACAGACTCTCAGATTGATCAAGCGATGAGTAATATCTGTCGCTGTGGAACCTATCCGCGAATCCGCAAGGCCATCAGACGAGCTGCAGAACTTCAAACACAGGAAGCTTGATGAGTTTAACAAGACGGGCTTTTCTTCACTCATCACTGTTGGTGACTGGGGGTTTGTTACTAGGCTGCACTTCAAATTATCCACGAATCTTGAGTAGCCCCAAGGAAGCTGCAAATGAGTTGGGACTGTGGCTGAGAATCAGCACGGACAATCGGATCGGTTTTGTGGTGCCTTCCGTGGAGATGGGCCAGGGGGTTACTACTTCAATGCCCACGATCCTGGCAGAGGAACTGGATGTGGAGCCAGAGCAGATCGATATCGTCCTGGCTTCCGTCCACAAAGCGTATCGGCAGCAGGGGATGTTCACTCAGGGAACTGGTGGCAGTACATCAATTGTGAAATGGTGGGGGCCCCTCAGTAAAACAGGTGCTGCTGCTCGAAGTATGCTTGTCCAGGCGGCTGCAAATCGCTGGCAGGTACCTCCAAACGAATGTCAAACCCAAGCCGGACAAGTCCTGCATGTTGATAGTGGAAGGAAGCTGAGTTACGGAGAATTGGCGGAAGCAGCTTCCAAGCTCGAGGTGCCTGAAGATCCACCTCGCAAAGATCCTTCGAAGTATCGACTCGTTGGTCAACCCCTAAAGCGCTTGGACGGTCTGGCTAAGGTCACAGGCCAGGCTCAGTTCGGGATTGATGTTAAAGTGCCCCGTATGCTCCACGCAACGGTGCGGCAGTCTCCCGTTTTTGAAGGTGAGGTTTTGCGTTATGAAGAATCCAGTGCTTTGGAAGTGAAAGGAGTTGTCAAAGTTGTCGAAATTCTCAACGGAGTAGCCGTTGTTGCAGAAAAATTCTGGCAGGCTAAGAAGGGTGCTGATGCCTTGCGCATTGAGTTTAGCGAAGGCAAGAGCCAGGGATTGGATGATCAG
>DJYX01000280.1:2475-8751 GCA_002450295.1 Deltaproteobacteria bacterium UBA6967 | reverse complement strand
ATTTCAGGAGAGAAGACCCTGGATGTTGAGTACTTCCTGCCCTATCTTGCCCATGCTACGATGGAACCGATGAACTGCACGGCTGATGTGCGTTCAGACCGCTGTGAGGTGTGGGTGCCGACCCAGTTTCCCGAAGTGGTCCGAGACAAGGCAGCTGAAATCACAGGATTGGAACCGGAGCAAGTGACGGTTCACACCACCTATTTGGGCGGAGGCTTTGGACGCAGAGGTTGGGACTTCGCAATTCAAGCGGTTCAGGCATCCAAAGCAGTTGGACGTCCGGTCAAGTTGATCTGGACCAGAGAGGAGGATACGCAGCATGATTTCTATCGGCCGGCCTACAAAAGTCGCTTGCAGGTTCAGCTAGGTGAAGACGGATTCCCTAGTTCATGGAACCATCAGCTGGCAGGTCCATCGGCTATCTCTGAATTTGCTTGGCAGTTGATGGATACTAGAGCTGTGGGTAGTGCTTTGAAATGGATCGATTGGGATGTGACCTCCACGAAAGGAACCCAGCTGCCTTATGCGATCCCTGAGCACGAAATGGACTATGAGGTGGTTGAGCCCGGTATTCGTGTGGGCTTCTGGCGATCTGTTGGCAACTCTCATAATGCCTTTACCGTCGAAAGTGTACTGGATGAAGCCGCAAACCTTGTGGGTCGTGATCCACTGGAATATCGTTTGGCATTGTTAAACGACCAGCCACGTCATCGAACTGTGCTGAAGCGTGCTGCTAAGGAGGCCGGCTGGGGCGCTGAACTGCCAGAGGGGCATGCCAGAGGCATCGCTCTCCATGAGTCCTTTAAAAGTATTGTTGCCCAGGTTGTTGAAGTTTCTGTTGACGCAGGCACCGTTCGTGTTCATAAAGTTCATTGTGCGATTGACTGCGGACGATACGTCAACCCCAACATCATCCGCCAGCAATTGGAGGGAGCAGTGGTCTTCGGGCTCTCTGCTGCTCTCTACGAACAAATTTCCTTGAAGGATGGGGCTGTGGCCAACAGCAACTTCCATGATTATCGGGTCGCTCGCCTTTCGGAGTCTCCCGAAGTATTTGTGAGTATCATCGAAAATGATGAAGCTCCAGGTGGGGTTGGGGAACCAGGAGTGCCACCGATTGCTCCTGCGCTCTGTAACGCCATTTACACTGCAACTGGAAAACGAATTCGCCGATTGCCGGTTGCCACCCAACTTATCTGAAAAACCACGACCAGTTTATTGGTCCATAATTGAACAGGAGATGTTTCCATGCGCTATCTGCACACCATGCTTCGAGTGAAGGATCTCGATGAATCCGTTGCCTTTTACAAGCTGCTCGGTCTACAGGAAGTTCGACGACGTGACAGCGAAGCTGGCCGCTATACCCTGGTTTTCCTTGCTCCAGAAGGCCAAGAAGAAGCCCAGATTGAGCTGACCTACAACTGGGATGGTGACGAGGGCTTGCCCAATGACAGTCGACACTTTGGACACCTGGCCTATCAGGTTGAAAATATTTATGACAAGTGCCAGGAATTGATGGACAACGGCGTCTTGATCAATCGACCTCCTCGCTGTGGACGCATGGCTTTTGTTCGTTCTCCCGATAACGTTTCGATTGAACTGCTCCAGGCGGGAGAGGCCCTTTCTCCTGCTGAACCCTGGTCGAGTATGGAAAACACAGGGCACTGGTAAGAGTATTGTTTGATTGATGTTTTGAAGAATCGTTTCGTTAGAGCGATTCCCTACCAAACCAACATCAGATTGTTGGAGCAGCCAGCTGCTTTTGGCTTCCTGAGAAATCCAACTTGGGATTTTACCTGGCTGCTCTGTGGGTTGTGGCTATTGCCATTGGTCATCTTGCTGGATTGGGGAGAAGGACTAGAAACCTTCTTTCTGCTCTGCACATTGTTGTTCTGGCTCACGCACCGCTTCAGTTCTCTCCTGCTGGCTTTCACTTCCCCAAGTTATTCTTCTGTACGCCAAGCTCAGCCCCTGCGCTTTTTGGGTGTCCCCATTTTGGTGACTCTGTCTGTCTTCACCTGGCTTTATAGTCCTTGGCAGACTTGGACACTGGTGGAAAAAATCTTGGTTCTGGCAGTCATCGACTATGCCTGGGCGCTCTACCACTTTGCAATTCAGCACTACGGAGTGCTGCGGCTCTATCAGCTACGCAATCCAAGGCAACAAGAACTGTCGAGTTCACAGCAGCGAAATTGGTGTTTGCTGTTGGGAGGCGTCCTCCCATGGCTGGGAGAATTGGTTCAGGGTACGACTTGGCTGCAGCAGGAGGGGCTATTGACCTTTTCTTGGCTACCATCTGATTCAGCTAGTATATGGCTCCTGCGGGGAACGGTGTGTTTGGTTTCTTTAATGGCTTGGCGCAAGTTGACAGTGCAAAACGGCTCGCCGGCCTATCAAGCCTACTTACTAAGCCTGCTGTTACTTGCCAATGCTGCTTGGTGGATTTCTCCGCTTGCGTTTCTGGTACTGATCAGCATGCAGCATTGGCTGGTCGCAGTGGGTATTGCGGGACACGCTCGCTCCATGGACTCTCCCAAGAATCATTCCGGTTGGAGAATCGTTGGTATCTGGGTGTTATTGACTATTGTCGCGGTACCGTTTCTGGAAATTGATTCAGTTGATTTCTCGAATGGCCTTGCAGCAGAATGGATTCCCGGCTGGCAAACTATGTTGGTGGAGTCCAACTGGCTGACATTGTGTCTGGGGCTGGCTTTTGCGAGCGGATTTGCTCACTATTTGATGGACCGTGCGGTTTACCGATTTGCAGATCCAATAGTCCGACGGCAGGTCTTACGACTTTATCTTTCTGATTAACCAAGTGGGAGGTCTTCATGAATGGTGCGGAACAACTGATCCGAACCCTAGTTGCTGGGGGTATCAAGGTTTGCTTTGCGAATCCAGGCACCTCGGAGATGCACTTCTGTGCGGCCTTGGATCGGGTAGAGGGCCTGGAATGTGTCTTGGGGCTTTTTGAGGGAGTGGTTACAGGGGCTGCAGACGGCTACGCCAGGATGAAAGATGAGCCAGCAGCCACCTTGCTACACACGGGACCAGGATTGGCGAACGGGCTTTCCAATATTCACAATGCCCGTAAAGCGCACACGCCGATGGTCAACGTCATCGGGGAACACGCTACCTACCACATCGAGCACGATGCTCCGCTGAATGCAGATATTGAGGGGATCGCGCGGCCCATGTCGGATTGGGTAAAAACCGCTCGTGTTCCAAAAGAGGTCGCGACTACTACTGCCCAAGCCATCGCAGAATCACAAAGTGCCCCAGGCTGCATCGCCTCACTGATCCTTCCAGCTGATGCTGCCTGGCAGGATGCTGGTGAATTTAAGCAAGCCCCTCCAGTCCCTACCATCTCTGCTCCCAAGAAAGTATCCAAGAAAGCACTGGAACACTGTGCACGGATCATTCGTGAAGAAGAAGACGTCTTGATCCTCTTGGGTGGAAAGACCTTACGAGAACCTTCACTGGAGTGGGTAGGGAAGCTGGCAAGTCACTGCGGAGTCGGACTGATGACAGAGTTTGCTGCCGCTCGCACTCAAAGAGGGGCAGGACGGGTCCACGTTCCTCGTATGCCGTACGTGGTCGATGTTGCTCTTGCGGCGACCAAGCGCTTCAAGCATGCGATCTTAGTCAACACCAAGCCTCCGGTCGCCTTCTTTGCTTACCCAAACAAGCCCAGCCTGCTGCTGTCAGAGGATTGTCAGATCCATACATTAGCGACAGTGCCCGAGGACGGCCCACAAGCGCTCGTCGATCTTGCAAAGATGCTGGGTGCAGAAAATGCTGAAATTCAGTGCCAGCCGTCCGACCTCCCTGAGATGCCAGCTGGAAAGCTGGATAGCGATACGATCTCAGCGGTAGTCGCCAACGTCCTACCGGAGGGGGCCATCGTCAGCGATGAGTCAATCAGTATGGGTCGAAATCTTTTGGATTTTACCAAGGGATGCCCACCGCACGACTGGCTTTTTATTACGGGAGGGTCCATCGGTCAGGGAATGCCCTTAGCGACAGGAGCTGCAGTAGCCTGCCGGGACCGTCCTGTTCTCAGCCTATCTGGGGATGGCAGTGCGATGTATACCCTCCAGTCACTATGGACGCAGGCCCGGGAGCAACTCAATGTCACAACAGTGATCTACGCCAATCGTAGCTATGCTATTCTCCATGGGGAACTTCGTAACGTCGGAGCACAACCTGGAAAGAATACCCGACGACTGTTTGACTTGGAGAATCCCCACTTGAATTGGGTGGAAATGGCCCGTGGAATGGGAGTGGATGGCGTACGGGTGGAAACAGCCGAAGAACTTCACCGGGCGATGAGTCATGGGCTCTCTACACCTGGTCCCTACTTGATTGAAGCAACCTGCTGATTGAAGCCTAAAGCCCCTTGAAATTCCTTGAGCGACCTTCCCATCGGAGAGTTTGCTTTGCGCGACCTTTTGCGAGCCCTGTGGCTGGTTTCCCTTATCTTCATCTGCCTGATCCTTCCTTTTTATCTCTGGCAGCAACTGGCCCCAGAATCCTACGAAGAATTCTGGCTAAAAAGCGTCTCTCCAATGAGTCGGGACGCTCGCAACGAAATCCTCCGTCAGCGTAGCCTTTGAAAGATCCTTTCAGGTCTCTGGAGGACAGATTTCATCAATTTTCCTGAGTGTATCGGCGTCTAACTCCTGGTCAGCTGCCAATACATTCAGTCTCGCCTGTTCAGGGGATTTCATTCCTGGAATGGGACAGGTGACAGCTGGATTGGCCAAGACAAACTGCAGCGCTAAGTCCAGCATACTTCTCTCTGCGGTAACGAATTGTCGTAGTTGACTGACTCGGCCAAGTTCTCTCAAGAATTTTTCACGTTGATTACCATCCGGATTCCATTTCAGCCTCACTGAATCCGTAAACCGGGTGTCTGCAGAGAATTTGTCTGCGAGCAAGCCCTGAGCGATTGGACCTCGCAACAGCACACCGATATTGTTTTCCAGGCAGTAGGGCAGAATGTCCTTTTCTGCGCTTCTGCTCAAAAGGGAGTAGTCGATCTGACAAGCCGCACAGTTACCTTCTACATTGACCGCTTTCAGGGAAGCCAGATCATTGGTTGAAATGGCATAGTGGCGAATCTTCCCCTGTTGCTTCAACAGCTCGAAAGCCTCTACAAAAATTTCAGGATTTTCTGGAGTGCCCACATGACACTGATAAAGATCAATGTAGTCCGTACCGAGTCGATACAAGCTGGCGTGGCAACAATTGATGATGCTGTGAATGCTTTTCAAGCCAATTGGATCACCGATTCTTCGGCCCCAATTGCCAACCTTGGTGGCAATCAAGACTTTGTCACGTTTGTTCTTCAAGGCCTTGCCAGTGTAGAACTCGCTCTGCCCTAGCCCATAGGAATCCGCTGTGTCAAATAAATTAACACCGGCATCAAAGGCAGCATCAACAGTTTGGATCGCTTGCGCTTCTTCAATGGGGCCCCATTGCCCACCGATGCCCCAGCAGCCCATTGAAACTGCGCTCACTTCATAACCTGTTTTGCCAAGTACTCTATATTTCATTGCTGATTCCTCCCCTAAGTTCGTGTGATTCTACCTGCAAAATTGCCATGGTAATTAACGGCGCCAAAAGCATCCTTTGTAACTCCAACCACTCTAATCGGGAATATTATTGAAAAAATCAAATTCTCCGAACAGCTTTGAGTAAAAAGTGTATATTCAGTTTTTTTTCGCCACAGCTGCTTGACGTGTAATTTTTCATTTCAAGCATAAATCCAAATATTATAGATAATCGATATTTATCATCCGGAGTCAATAAAGAATGAATGATCAGCAATCATCAAATCATCAATTTATGCCTCGAGACCCTATTGGAAGTGGAGATTTCGATCCTGGTGTTGGGGGTTGCCTGATCTAAATATGATTACCAAACCAAATTTAATCTCTTAAGGATAGAGGCATTCTCTCTGGATCATAATCATCTATGGCAAAAAAATTAGGCCCAAGTCAGGTGCTTTTTTTGCCAAAATTCCTGACGCTGACCGCAGTTCCAGCAACATTCTTCTTAATTCAGCAGAACCGTTTCTGAAGATCACCAAAATAAATTGTACTGCTTCTCCCCCAGTCCTCCTCCACAAATAATTCGTTGTAAATTATAGTCTGACTAAAGTGTTTCATATTTAAGACATTTAAGTATTTTCATAACAAACAGATTCAATTCGCATCGACCCTTTGGTTCAACTTGGCACCCAACAACGTAGACAGATCATGAAATGGCTCA
>DJYX01000280.1:0-2164 GCA_002450295.1 Deltaproteobacteria bacterium UBA6967 | reverse complement strand
ACAGATCATGAAATGGCTCATCACCCTCCTCACCGTAGCGCTAACCACCACCGGCTGCATACTTGAGACACCCGATCCATGTGATGCCAGCCCGATCTCCTGCGATTCGACTCCAGTCATTAAAGAACCGGTACCAGCGACACCAAGTATTCAAGCAACTCCCGGGGTTGAGTCCATCAGCGTCAGTTGGAGTGGCTCCACCCGAGCCGAGGCCTACATGCTCTATCACAACACGAGCCAACCAGTCGGAACCAGCAACCGGATTGATTTGGCTAATGTGACCAATTACAGCTTTAGCGGCCTGGATCCTTCCAAGACCTACTACTACTCGGTGGTGGGCTACAACAAAACAGGGCCCAGCTCGATGAGTGCCGCAGCCGGGGCCACCCCGATACCTAAGGCACCCGCCAGTATCACGGCCACCCTGGGGGCTGGCTCAAACACGATCACTTGGCCAAGCACCAATGGCGCCACCGGAGGCTACACTCTCTATTACAGCACCAGCACTCCGGTGACGACCAGTGACAATGCCTTTGCCGTCTCCGGCACTTCCTACACGCATACTGGACTGGCAGGGGGCACACCGATCTACTATGCCGTCTCTGCCTACAACGCTGGGGGCCATTCACCACTCTCTAGTGAAACAAGTAGCCTTCCCAATCCGGCAACTCCAACAGGGATTGCCGCCGTGGCTGGAACCGAAGAAAATGTAATCAGCTGGAACAGCGTGGCTGGCGCTACCGGATATACCTTGCACTACAGCGAGTCGACACCTGTGACTACAGGTGACCCCTTCTTCACCGTCAGTGGAAACAACTATACACACACCAGCTTGGATGCCGCGAAGACCTATTACTATGCAGTGATTGCAAATGGCTCAACCGGCTCTAGCCCACTCTCCGGCGAGGCTTCAGCACAACCAATTCCTGCTGTTCCAACCATGACTGTTGGTACGAGCACAGACTCTTCAGTAACCGTCACTTGGAATACAGTCAGTGGGGCGAGTTATAAAATCTACAGCAGTACCACCTCCCCTGTCAGCACGAGTGATAATCAAACAATAACAACAGGAAACTCCCACACGGTCAGCGGTCTAACCACTGGGGATACGCTCTATTTTGCGATGATCTCAGAGAATAGCATTGGACAGTCATCAGGAGTTTTGTCCAATGAAGTCTCTGCGATGGCAGTCCCTTTAGCTCCAGGGACCCTCGTTGCTACACCAGATCCTGATGGTAAGAAAATTAACCTTAGCTGGGGAACGACCGCTGGGGCTAACGGCTATAAGGTGTATCTAAAGACGGGTACTCACTCAGCAGTGAGCACAAGTGATTCACTAGTTAAAGATACAACTTCAACAATAGCAACAATAACTGCGTTGAATATTGGTGAAAAAGGAACCTTTGGTGTGCTGGCATACAATGCTGGTGGGAATTCTGGGTGGAGTAACATCGAAGTAGTGCAGCCACTTCCAAGGCAACCAACTATTTCCACACCGATTGATGTATCACAGCCTGGAAAAGCTACCTTTACATGGAACAACAATAATGGGGTAGATACCTTCAACATCTATCGAGTACTGACAGCAACCTCCTCTAATCCAGAAATTGATGGAGCCTTGATCGCCACTGTAAGTGGGAGTGTGACGACTTATACTGATAGTGGATTTCCAAACTATAATGTTGCTTATACTTACGCTGTTATAGGAAACAATGCGTCAGGATCAAGCAAAGTGTCCAACAAACCGACGGCTATTCCTGTAGACCCTGCTTGGCAGACTGTTACTATGGAAGGTCTCATGTCATATGAGCCACAAGTAGCAGGCACCGCTGATGGTAGCGCATTTGTATTGAGTAAGATTGAAGGAAGTGATGCTACTATGCCCCTTGCTGATACTGGGAAGCATAAACGAATGAGGCTAACTAAGTATAATGCAGTTGCTGAAGTAGTTTATGATATGCCTATTACTACAGGGACTGCCTGGGATATTGTTCCAATTGATATTCAGATAACTCCAGACGATAACCTTACTGTTATGTGGCTTACAAATAATGTGGACCAGGCAGACATTGCTACATCATCATCTACTCAATACGGAATGGTTGTAGCTAAAATAGATGCCGACGATGGTTCATTCATATGGCGTAAATGGTATGATCCATAT
>DJYX01000223.1 GCA_002450295.1 Deltaproteobacteria bacterium UBA6967 | reverse complement strand
TCTGGCGCTTGGACGGGCTGTCCAAGGCGTCTGTCATCTTTCCGAGCTTGCCCACATCCCACGGGCTCGTCCCGCCTGATCGATTCTGCTGGCAGCGACCTCGCTGGAACTGCGCGAACAGAACGCGCCCAATCCCTTTCGTCCGTGCTCCTCGCAAGCGCACGACAAGGATCAGGCCACAAAGAAGGAAAGTATCTTGGATTCAAGAGAAAGGTCAAGAGGTATTCAGACAGGCTGATTTCTGATAAAATCATTTTTCTGAATTGCCGCCAAACTTTTTATCAGAACACAAGAAAAACCTGCGGGCGCAGGCGGAGACTCTCCATCTTTTTCAAATTCCCAGACCGACGGCATCCCTCCATGGGATTCAACCAAGGAATCAGTTACCCTGCTGCTGCAGGTTCTTTGGGTACCGGTCTCGATCAATGTCGGGCAAAATCGGCAACAACACCGCAACGGAGAAGACTCCTACGGCAATGCTGACCACTACTCCAACAAAGAGGAGGCGGAATGCTTTTTTCGTTTCGGTCATAGGTTTCTGGAACAGGTATTATTGATGAAATTCAAATTCTGAGCCGGCAACGTAGCGAATTTTTGGTAAGAAAACCAGTTCTTTTCCAACAAGAATAGATTTTCTCATCCAGTATGTTTAACCAGCGCTGTTGACGATCTCGGTTTCCGCAAAGAAGTAGGCAATCTCTGTTGCTGCTGTCTCTGGGGCATCAGAACCATGGACTGTATTTTCACCGATGCTCAGGGCAAAGTCCTTACGAATTGTTCCCTCTGTGGCCTGGGCCGGGTTGGTGGCCCCCATCACGTCACGGTGGCGATTGATGGCGTTGTCACCTTCCAACACACTGACCACGACTGGCCCTGAACTCATGAACTCGGTCAATTCTCCGTAGAAGGGGCGTCCTCGGTGTACTGCGTAGAAACCTTCGGCTTCACGTAGGGAGAGGTGTAGCATCTTGGTTGCGACAATCCGCAGGTCGTTGGCTTCAAAGCGAGAAAAAATCTGGCCGATCAAGTTACGCTTGACGCCATCGGGCTTGATGATCGAGAGAGTTCGTTCCAATGCCATGCTGCCTTTCGGGTTGGCCGTTATAGTGGAAAAGACTGCCCAGATGGACGGCCCTATGAGTAATTTTTAGTAGGTTGGTTGTCCAAGCAACCTTGGTCGAAGCTACTGGAGAAGTTGCACTCAAGTCAAGGTGCAGAAGTTTTGCAGTAGCTGCAGACCCGCTTGCTGACTCTTCTCCGGATGAAACTGCACTCCCCAGACGTTATCCTTGCGCACAACCGAGGCAAAAGGATAGCCGTACTCCGTTTCACCCAGCACGACCTCTGGATCATTGGGCCGCAGGTGGTAGGAGTGCACAAAGTAGAAGTGACTGCGGTCACGCAATCCCTGAAATAATGGATCGGGCTTGCGGAACTCGACCTCGTTCCAGCCAATCTGTGGAATCTTGAGTTGGTGCTGAAAGCGGCTGACTTCTCCAGCGATCCATCCCAGGCCCTGATGCGGACCATCTTCCTGACCCAGCTCCATCAACAACTGAGCGCCAACACAGATCCCTAATAGCGGAGCGCCAGACTGGACCTTCTCCTCCATCACCTCCAGCATTCCAGAATCACGAAGATGCTGCATCGCTGGGCCAAAGGCACCTACTCCAGGGAAGAGAATTCGATCTGCTTGACGGACCGCTTCCGGCTCTTCCACGATCGAAGCCGGCAACTTCAAGTAGTCCAAAGCGTTTTTGAGATTGTGCAGATTACCGACTTTGTAGTCGATGATCACACTCAGGCTCACAGCACGCCCTTCGTTGATGTGACACCAGCGCGTCTTGGGTCCAACTCCGTGGCTTGTCGCAAGGCCCTGGCGAAGGACTTGAACAATCCCTCACACTTGTGGTGGTCATTCTCTCCGTACAGAATTGCCATGTGGAGAGTGGTCTTCGAGGCAATCGCAAAGGACTTGAAGAAGTGTGGGATCATCTGGGTATCCAGTGCACCGATCGCTGGCTGACGAAATTCACCCTGGAACACAAAATCTGGCCGACCACTCAAGTCCAGCACAGTACGCACCAAGGTCTCGTCCATCGGCACATACATCTGGCCGTAGCGAACGATCCCCTGCTTGTCTTCCAGCGCTTCAAGAACGGCAGCCCCCAAGGTCAGAGAGATGTCCTCGACCGTGTGGTGGCAATCTACCTCAAGATCTCCCTCACACTGAAGTTCCAGATCAAACAAGCCGTGGAAGGCTAACTGCTCCAGCATGTGATCCAGGTAGCCGATACCGGAGCGCACAGCGACCTTACCGCTGCCATCCAGGTTGATCGTCAGTTGGATTTTAGTTTCACGTGTGTTTCGTTGTTTGCTGACTTGTCGCATTGTCGGCTTTGATTCAGAAAGAATAGTAAACTCGGCTGGCGAAGTGTGTGGCAGAACCTGTTTCACTAACGGAAGGCTGGTAGTCGTCGTAGCGGAATGCCTTTCCTTGTCGGAAGAAATTCAACTCCAGGTCCCAGGTCACAAAGTCCCGCAACTTCCAGGAGAAAGTGTTATCCCATTCGATACCAATGTGGGTAGCTTTTCCACCTGATGATGTCATCACCGGATTCACGTGGTCCAGGTAATAGAACCCAGCCTCGTAGAATGTCTCCGAGGCCTCGACAGTGAAACGATAACGAGCACCAAGCATTTGGGTGTTAGCGATCGTGTGGCCCAATCCGGTTCCACTCTTCCAATCTGGACTTCCACCGTTGAAGTAAAAGTTTGTTCCTCGATATGTGCCCGGAACGATTTCGTGGAAGGCACGAATGCTTCGCTGGTAGTTCTGACCCGTGTTGTCGATAGACCCACCATCTTCCAATTGTTCATCACCGCTGGCATAGAGAAACAGGCCTGTTACCTGATGATTGTCCCAGAGATAAGACAGCTGATGCTCCGTTGCCACTCCGGCTACGGCGTAACTTCCCAGTGACTGTCCATAGTCGTTATTTGGCCCTAAACTGTAGTAGGCACGATTCCCCTGGTTGCCAAGCAGGTCGGAATACCAACGCCAGCTCGGAGTGTTCCACGTGAAACGTACCCCATAATAATCCTGGCTGGTCGCATCGAAATGGACTGGGGTACAATCCTGTCCTCCTACGACTGCCTGGCGTTTCAACTCTGATGAGCAGCTATTAGTATTCGCAAAACTAGTACCTCGTAAGCGATCCAAGTCTCCGTTGCTGAGTCGCAATCCAGGAGCGTTGTTGCGTCCAAGTGGAATGTTCCGCTCTGTGTAGATGATTCGAAAAACCTCGACACGCATCACATTCTCAGGCTGTCCAGCTGCATCAAGCTCATAAAAAAGTGGGTAGTCCAAGGAGAGGGTGTACAGCCAGTCTGCTGTATCATCCTGCAGCTTCAGAGCACCGGCTTCATAACAGAAGCTACCTGCTGTGCATTGCTGAGCGATACCGGTCAACAATCCGCTGAAAACCTTGCCACGACGATCACCGAGACGAAGTTCCTGCTTCCCAATGCGTAACTGATCACGAGGGTTCGCACGAAACTCCAGGTAGGCCTGACGAGCCACCAGATCAACGTCCTGCGAATCAGGGGCATTTGGTCGCTCTGCTGGTGGACGCAAGTCAGCGTTGTTGAAAGGAGCCTGGGCTGTTGCCAACTCAAGCTGAATCGAAGCTGAGCGGTGTGCAGTTGAGCGCAGAAAGATCCTCAGATCTTGCTCAAAGGAGAGTGTACCGGCATTTGGGAAACCTGTTGGAGTTTCTGGCTCTGGGCTCGCATCAATCCATCGATTACGGAGTCGGTAGGAACCACCGACTTCGAGGACTGGTGCGTAAGTGGGGCGCTCTTCGAGTTCTTTGTAGTCTCCCTTCTCTAGAGGAATGAAGTTGCTTTGGGCCCAGAGGGAGGTATTCAGTAGGAGCAGGCAGCTACTGGCAAGCAGCAAGCGGCGAAGAAAAAGAGAGATGTGCACGTTGAATTCAGAGATAGCGAAAAGCGGAAAGGTAGGTTTCTGGTCGGCGGAAAACCGACCGGAATACGTCATTGTAGGCTAAGCTTTAGATTAGCGACCAACTCGATCGCTTCAGCCCGAGTGGTTGGTTCAGCAGCAAACTGCTCGAAATTCTGCATCATCTCTTCCAGCATCTGCTGACGGACGGTGCGCGAAGTTTCTCCTTCCATTGTCTCACGGAACCAGGCAAGCCAGGCTCGTTGCTCAGCTGGCATCGAACCCATCATTTCTTTGCGACCACGTTCCAACAGCTCATCCAAACGTTTGGCGTCTGAATTCTCACGAGACTTCTGCACCAACTGGCTGAGCAATTCACGCCTGCGATCTCCACGGGATTCACGGTACTGCTGTTCAATGCGAATCATCTCTATTTCACGCAGGTAGTTCTGTGCATCACCATACTCAGATGCTGAAACCGGAACTGCACGAAACTGACGACTGGCATCTGCATAACGTTGCTCTTCGTAAGCGTCTCGCCCTCGTTGGTAAGGAACGCGACGGATCATGGCCAGTGAGCGATTGTACAGCGCAGACTCTGGAGGAACTTGTCGGAAGGATTCCACTGCGCCTGTGTATTCTTTCTGCTCAAATAGGCGCATACCCTGCTCGAAGTGTTGGGCTAGACGCTGTTGGCGCTCAGCTTCACTTTCGAACAGACCACTGCAATTGCTGAGTAGCAGAGCCAGCAGCAGAGTTCCCAACAGGCGTTGCATTGGAACGATCCAATTCATGATCAGATTGTGTTTTAGGGTTTGCGGTAGGGAGAGGACAACGGTATTTCGCTGAAGCATCTCAAAGGGCTACACTCTTTCGATAGCGCGCATACCATTTGATCGTCACCAAGATGGAGATTGCTAACAACACTAAGATTATCAGCAGGACCGTCCAAGACAAGAGATCTTTGAGTACGACGATGAAAACGATCGCTACCAGCAAAAGTGCGGGCACCTCATTGAACATACGCAACAGGCGTCCGTTCCAGCGGCAAGTGCCTTCCTCCAGTTGTCTTCTTAGCCGTCCACAGTAGAGGTGATAACCAACCAGCAAAACCACCAAGCCCAGCTTGGAATGGATCCATGGCGGCAGGCCAATGTAGAGTAACATCAGCGTACCGAAAGCCATTGTGATGCACAGCCCAGGCCACGTAATTGCGTACCAAAGGCGGCGTTCCATGATCGTAAATTGCTCTTCTAGAATCTTGCGTTCCGGCTCTGGGCGACGGGAAGCTTCCTTGTGATAGACGAACAATCTTCCGATGTAAAATAGCCCCGCAAACCAGACCACTACACCAATGATGTGGATGGCCTGAATATACAAATAACTTGACTGGCCAAACTGATCAATGCTCTGGCTGATTGCGTCGTACTCATCCTGAAACCAGAGCCATTCTCCCAGGCCTGCAAAATCGCGATAGAACGCTCGGATGACCAGCAGTCCAACAATTGGGATCGCTAGCAGAAAGAGGTACACCATATGAAACTCATGACGGTGATGAAAAAAACAGTTGATTGCGTGAGGTTGCGCTCAAGCAAAATCGCTTTCAAGCGGAAAATCAGTCAAAATTTCGTAACTTTTCTATACACCCTCCTTTGGAACCAGCTTTGCAGCCTCACATATACGTTTCAGAGGTATTTAGAATTCGGCCGCTACTGGGCTTTGCAACCCAGCCAACGCACAATTTCTATCTGTCACATACTAGTTTCTTGCTCTGTAGCCACTGCCTTTAATCTTCTCGAAAAAACAACCTCTTCTGTAAATCTTGCAAGTTGGGAGGGGGATCGCTAGAGAAGATGAGTTTTGCACATCAATCACAAGATCCGTGGAAGGCGCAAAACGATTCTTCTACGGAAAACCAGCTTTGCATACAACCATGTCTCTCCTCTCTTGTAAATTTTCCAGAGGGGAATGGACCCCAGCCTAATAGTGGTGATGCACGGGGAAGAAAACATGCCCCATCTGGAAGCTGCCCAACCTCCGGATAATTCTTCTTCAACTTACCAGGTAAGCCCCTACACACGCGGACTCGCAGAGTGTCTGCAGATGCTGGAGCGATCCGACCCGAACGGCGGACACGACGAACAAACGCTAAAACATCTCCTCTGTAACCTGTTGCAGGGACGAATTCTAGAGCATTTGCGACAGCGACTGATTGAGCATTTCGAATTGGATCAGAACGATTCAGGAGAGCGGGTTTCTTTGCTGCTGATTGATGTTTTCAAAGAGGAAATTTTTGGCACCTTCCGACGTCGGATCGAGGAACAGCCTGAATTGCTGACACAGATTGCTCAGGAAATTGTCGCCACAGAGACACAAAGTGGTCAAGAGTTACCAGAACAGACCAAGCAACTTTACGAACGAATTCTCCAAAAGCATCTGGGCTACTCTGACCTTGGCGCAATCCTGCGTATTTTGCAGGCAGATGAACGCCTAGAAAATCTGATTTTAACCTCGATGCTACACAAGAACGGGATGCACTCCCCCAAGAGTTCCTACCCAGATAAATCTAATTTCTCGAAGCTCCCCCGCTAGAGTTGGTGAGAGAGATTGCCGAATCACCATCCGCCACAGGAAGTAGGCAAACAGCGATAGAGAAAATACAGAAATGCAATCTAAAACCAGCCTGGCAGTCATCAAGGCCACGCCTCTTAAAAATTCAAAGCTTGGTGATTTACGATGGCATCTGGATGGAGTTGGATCTTCTATCCCAAATGGATCCAATTTATTAAGTCAGCCTTCTGATCGCCGTGTACCATTCCTACCTTCGAAAAAACCTGACAACTTTCTGTTCTTATCGTTAAGCTATCTGGCTTTCGACCGCAGTACACTTTAGTAAAAAGCCCATGCCCCTTCGCCTCACCAACAGTCTGAGCAGACAAAAAGAAGACTTTGAAACCGTGCTGCCAGGTCACGTTGGTCTCTACGTCTGCGGTCCCACAGTTTATGGTGACCCTCACCTAGGCCATGCCAAGACCTATGTCAGTTTCGATGTGATCGTACGCTACCTACGGTTCTGTGGCTACACGGTAACCTACATCCAAAATATCACGGATGTGGGTCATCTGGTTGGAGATGAAGACGATGGTGCCGACAAGGTGCTGCAAAAAGCCCGGGAAATCAACCGTCAGCCGATGGCAATCGTAGAACACTACACCTGTCGACACTTTGCGATGATGGACCGTCTGCAGGTTAAGCGACCCGACATCTCACCGCGGGCAACGGGACATATTCCGGAGCAACTACAGTTGATCGAAACGCTACTCGCTCAGGGGAAAGCCTACGAACGAAACGGGTCGATCTACTTTGACGTTTCTCAGGATTCCGGATACGGCACTCTCTCCGGTCGCAAGGGAGAAGATATGCTGAGCGGTACTCGGGTGGCTGTGCGTAATGAGAAAAAAGATCCTCGGGACTTTGCGCTCTGGAAGCATGCAGAACCTGATCATCTGATGCGCTGGCGAGACTGTCTAGGCCAAGAAGGATTTCCTGGATGGCATACGGAATGTGTTGCGATGAGCATGCGCTATTTGGGCAACGCCTTTGACATTCATGGTGGAGGCATGGATCTCAAGTTCCCCCATCATGAATGTGAACTAGCCCAGGCAAGAGCACTTGGCCATGACTACGCACGCTATTGGTTGCATGCCAACCTTCTGACGATCAACGGGCAGAAGATGGCTAAATCTCTAGGAAATTTCATCACACTGGAAGACGCATTTCAAACATACGATCCATTGGTGCTCCGCTACTTCATTGTTGCTGGACACTATGGCTCTGTGCTGGACTTCAGTGATTCTGCCCTGCAAGGCGCAGAGACTTCCCTACAGCGCCTGCAACAAAC
>DJYX01000213.1 GCA_002450295.1 Deltaproteobacteria bacterium UBA6967 | reverse complement strand
CAAACCAGTCTAAGATGAGTGTCAGTTTATCCTGAGCAAAAGTGTGTGAGGCAACTAGCAAAGCAACGAGAAATGCCAGCAAGAATTTCATAGGAATTTCTCCAAGGGGGGTGAATCGCCCAGTGCGACAAGGACAATTTGTCCTGACCATATTTGAGCGAGGATTTCAGCAGCCTGCCATGATCTCAAGCCAGAGCGACAACACAGAGCAACGCGTCTGTCAATATCGTGACACAACTTCAAATTCTTAATTTGAGCTACATCTAATCGCAGTGCGGTAGGCATTACCAACCCAGCTTCCTCAGAAGATCGAAGATCTATCACCAAATCGTCTGGGAGAATTTGATTAGGGGCAATAAAATGAGGATTTACCAATGGTTCGGGAGCATCAAAAAAACTAAAGCCCCCAAAGCGAAAGGTGTTGGCATCAAAAGTAATCAGCTTACTAAGTGGTGATGGTTTCTGGCCAATCAACAAGGCTATTGTCAGCTGGGCTTGTAGAGAGCCTAATGTGCCCACCACAGGCCCCAGTACACCATTAACAGCACAATTGCCCAATCGTGTAGGCAGTTCGGGAAAAACTGCTCTCAGTGAGGGGCCGTTCCCACAGAACACCCCTACATACCCGAACAAACCTAGTACGGAAGCGCTGATCATGGGGATTTTTCGGGATTTGCATTCGTCTGACAAGACATAGCTCACAGCAAAGCTGTCAGCGCAATCCAAAATTAAATCATGACCGTTCACCAATTCTTTAACGTTAGAAGGATCCAAGAAACAAATTTTAGCGACGACACAAGAGTCCGGGTTAAGAACACTGAGTCGACGTTGCATCACAACGGCCTTGGGTTGACCTTGATCTGTCTCGCAGAAAAGTGTCTGACGATGTAAATTCGACAGATCAACTTGGTCATGGTCAACGATTGTTATTTGTCCAACTCCTGCCCCAACAAGATATTGGAGCAATGGCGAAGCTAGACCACCAGCACCCACAACCAGTAACTTGGCATGCTGCAGTTTTTGTTGTCCCTCTGATCCAAACTCTGGGACTGTTTGTTGGCGTGCATATCGGTTCATCGGGTCAATTCCAACCACTCACTCGTACGCCTCTCAGGATCTTTATTTCGAGTGACGTCCGTGACAACTGACAGAATATCAGCGCCTGCTGCGATCACTCCGGTAGCTCGCTCAGTAGTCAAACCCCCAATCGCTACTAGTGGGATCTCACCGATTCGTTTTTTCCACTCACTAATCTTTTTTAATCCTTGTGGAGCCCATTTCATTTGCTTGAGAATTGTTGGATAGATCGGACCGAGCGCAACATAATGTGGTTTAAGACTAAGTGCTCGCTGCAACTCTGTATGGTCATGTGTACTTATTCCTAGCCTTACGCCAGCGCGTATTAGGGCATTCACATCTGCTGTTTCTAGATCTTCCTGCCCAAGGTGAACCCAGTCACAGCCTTCTTCGAGAGCCAACTCCCAGAAATCATTGACAACTAAAATTGAGCCGTGCATTCGACACAACGACAGCGACTGTCGAATATATCCCCGTATAGTTTCAGTTGGTAGCTCCTTGCAGCGTAGCTGAACCATCTTTACACCCAAAGGAAGAAGCCGTCGGAGCCAATCTGGATGGTCGATGATCAAATAAAAGCGGTCCAGGTTCATCTGAGAAAAGCCTTTCCAAGGACGGGTGTAGATGGTGCTGCCATGTCCCGTGGTTCCATCGGGTCAGCTTTGTAGGCAAGTTGTCCCGCTTCAATAGCCCGTGCGAAAGCCACAGCCATCTTCACTGGATCACCTGCTCTTGCGACAGCAGTATTTAGCAGTACTGCATCATAACCCATTTCCAGCGCTTGTGCAGCCTGACTAGGTAGACCCAGGCCAGCGTCAATCACCAAGGGCACATCTGGAAAATGAGCCCGCAAGCTTCGGAGGCCGTAAAGGTTATTGAGCCCTAACCCGGTTCCAATAGGGGAACCCCAAGGCATCAGGACCTCACACCCGGCCTCAAGCAGGCGTTCTGCAAGGATTAGATCTTCAGTCATGTAGGGAAATACATCAAAGCCCTCCTGGTTTAGCAGCTTGGCTGCTTCGACTAGACCAAAGGGATCGGGTTGGAGAGTATCCGGATGTCCGATTACTTCTAACTTGACCCATGAGGTGTCGAATAATTCCCGTGCCATTTGAGCAGTTGTAATAGCTTCACGGACCGAGTAACAGCCTGCAGTGTTTGGTAGCACCCGCACCCCCAGTTCCTGAATGAGTTTCCAGAACGAGTTTCCAGCTTTTTCAAAGCCAGCTTCTCGTCGAACAGAAACAGTGGCGACGCTTGCGTTTGAGTTGCGAAAGGCATCGGTGAGAATTGCCGGAGAGGGATACTGGGAAGTACCCAGCATAAGTGGAGAGGACAACTCAACTCCATAAAAATTTGCCATCTTAACCACCCTGTTGAGGAGCTACAATCTCCAGCCGATCTCCAGCTGAGAGCTTTAATTTTGAACGTTCTGCAGTTGGAACAAAGACCTCGTTAACAGCAGTTGCAACCTTAGCGTCAAAGTAGCCGAGTTCCTTCAAAATGTTGCACAGATTAGTCTCTTTGACTTCCGCGGGTTTGCCATTCACGTTAATTTGCATCTAAAAACTCAGGGATTTTTTTTTCGAGCAGATAGTCAGCAGTCATTCGAGCAAGAGTTGGTGCCAATAGGAATCCATGACGATAGAGGCCATTGACAAATAAGATCCCGTTTCGAATCCTAAGCCGCGGCAGATTGTCTGGAAACGCGGGTCGGGCATCTACACCAATTTCGATGATTTCGGCTTCGCCAAATGCAGGGTGGAGTGCGTAGGCGGAACTCAGTAACTCAAGTACAGAACGAACAGTAGCTCTGCGTCGATCGTTACTCTCAAGCATCGTCGCCCCAAGCATGTAGACACCCTCCCCCCTTGGAACGAGATAGATTGGGATTCGTGGATGGAGTAGGCGTATGGGACGATTGAAGGTCAATTCAGGACATCTTAAGACAAGCATTTCGCCTTTAACACCACGTAGATCTGACAGCTGATCCTGAGCTGTGAGTCCACGGCAATCGATTGCATGCTGGGTGAAATGACCTTCCGAAGTTATAATTTCAACATTTTGCTCCCGGAGGGTTTGGGTCAACGCACCTAATGCTTGTCGGGGATCAAGGTGGGCTTCATCTGGAAAGTATAGTGCGCGGGTGAATCGACCACCTAATTCGGGCTCAAGTGTTAAAAGATCGTTGTCATTTAGCCAGTGATGATTATGGGTCCTGCGTGAAAAGCGGTCAAGTTCTCGTTGATCTCGTCCTAGGGCGAGGACCAGGGAACCGTTACGTTTTACTGAAGCGCCCATAGATTCCCACCAATCTGCAGCAAGCTGTCCCCAGCGCATTACAGGTTCTTCAGCTGATTCACCTTCACAAAAAGGTGCCAGCATGCCTCCGGCCCACCAAGAGCAGGCGTGAGGGCCAGGGGGACCATTACGGTCGTACAACCGGACTGGAGCCCCTCGTTGCGAAAGCTCAGAAGCTACACTTAAACCTGCTACACCAGCACCAATGACTTGAAAAACGAGACTCATTATCGTCTCATTTTTGGTGGTAAGAGCTGCCTGGGGAATCTTAGCTTACGAGAAATTTGAAAATATTTGGGGGGGAGGGGAGACATCTTTTACTCCAGTAAAGGCTAGCGTCTGGAGAAAGAGAAGAAAGCAAGTTCCTCGATCAAACTCCGTTTCCTACGCCGGTATTGTCCGGATCAGGTTCTGTGGGTTGATGTCGAGCATCTCTCAGCTACTTTAGTAGCACCCCAACGGGAAAATTAAATTTACTCAACAATTAACGATCAGCAAGTTAAATTTCCTGCGAAGATCTTCTCGATTAAGTATCTATCTAATTTATTTGAAATCTAGACTTGTTATGAATGGGAATCGGTACATTGTCACCATTTCGAACCGATCTCGCAATTGAAACGGTAATTATTGAAAATTTCTCAAAGAAGAGTGACTTTTTAAAGAGTTTGTAAGGTTGGGTGTAGAAAAATAAACTAAAATTCCATTCAAATTTTTTTGCAAGAAGGCAATCAAGACCAAAAATGATGGAAATGATGAACTGGGCCGTGCCCCTCACCTATGCGATAATTGGCCCCTTGGATCAGAGCTTCAGTCAGGTATTCCTTTGAACGAGTTATGGCTTCGGGTAGAAGAAATCCTCTCGCCAAAAATGCAGCTATTGCCGCCGAGAGGGTGCAGCCAGTTCCATGATCATTTTTAGTAATAACTCTTGACGCGCTGAAAGAAATGGGTTCGGCGTGTTTTGAGATCAACCAATCAGTGCTTTCGAGACCAGCTTGATGCCCTCCCTTAAGAAGTACCGCCTCGGTACCACTTTGCAGCAGAAGTTCCCTTGCAGCATCAATAACCGAGTTCCCGCTAATCTCTCTTTCTAGCAAGGCCTCTGCTTCGGGTAAGTTAGGAGTAATTATTAGTGCCAAGGGCAATAACTCTTCTTTCAATGCAGAAATAGCCTCAGCTCGGAGTAGATGATCTCCACTCTTAGAAACCATGACCGGGTCAATTACTAATTGACTCACGCCAAATTCTTTTATTTTGGTAGCAACTGTCTCAATTACTTCCGGGCTGTGTAACATCCCAATTTTAATAACATCGACACCAAGATCAGATAAGATAGCATCTAGCTGAGCAGCAATAAAATCTGGAGGTACAGCATGAATGGCAGAAACCTTTTGAGTATTTTGGGCCGTCAAAGCAGTCAATACGGACATGCCATAGCATCCCAAGGCCGCAAAAGTTTTCAGATCTGCTTGAATTCCTGCCCCTCCTCCGCTATCAGAGCCCGCTATTGTAAGTGTACGAAAATAATTTTTCATACGTTTGTAAATTGAAAGAAATATTAAAGATTTACTGAAAAGAGATTTCTTGAAAAAAGAAGTTTAGAGCGCGTATTTCTGTAGAAGGAATTGTATTACCAAAGTCCCACTTACCTGTATTGGTGAGGGTCTACCTGAGTAAGGACCCGCGCAAATACCTGAAAGAATCTTGCAGTCGCTTTCTATTTTGAATTGCATCGTGCAATACTATTCTATTATCGCATCCAGACAGGCATTCTGGCAATCCAGGTCCTAATCAGAAGCCTCTTGCAGAAGGTAAGAACTGTTTATGTTGCCCAGGACTTAGAACAAACCTGGGGAGGGTAGAAACAAAAAGACCCGCTATGCCCAATTCAGTAAATTGGGGCCAAAAGAATTCTATTTCTCTTACAGCTGAACTTATAATGCGCCCGCAAGCGGATCAATTCAAGGCTCATCAAATCTAACGATAACCAAATCCTTTGCTTTGGCAAATACTTTTTAGTGCTGTTAGGATTAATATTTTTCAATTGAAAGGATTAGTTAATCAAAAATCATCGGGGTTGGCGCAGTTGCGTCGTTCAGACA
>DJYX01000031.1 GCA_002450295.1 Deltaproteobacteria bacterium UBA6967 | reverse complement strand
CGATGGCCTGTAAGGCCGTCGCAGACAAGCTCGAATATCGTCAGGCGCACCCAGTGACCGACGAGGAACAAAAACGTCGGCTATGGATTGCCGAAGCCGAGGTGACCCTTCGTCGGCCAGCCAAACCCTATTCAAAGAACGGCAAAAGAACGCCCGTTCCGGGGCCCCCCGTGATGGCTCGCCTGGTGGTATCTCGCATCTTGTCCAACCTCGGAGAGGCCGAATGGTTGTTGCTGAGCAATGTAAAAGACATCGATGCCTCGACGATTGCGCTTTGGTATTACTGGCGCTGGAAAATCGAGACGTTCTTCAAACTCATGAAATCGGCTGGTCACCAACTGGAAGCGTGGCAACAGGAATCGGCCCTAGCGATTGCCAAACGCTGATTGGTTGCCAGCATGGCTTGTGTGACCGTCTGGGCCATTGCTGCCGACGAAAGCCAAGAGGTAGCCGAACTCAGAGGGTTTTTGGTCAAACTTAGTGGACGACAAATGCGACATCAGCAGACCGTCACCCATCCGGCTTTATTGGCCGGACTCTGGGTGTTCCTCTCCCTGTTCGAACTCATGCAGAGTTATTCTCCACACGAACTAGAGCGTTTTCGAAAAATCGCTCAAAACCTCTGCTCCAAGGATGTGTAGATACTCATGCCTCAGGGAGAAGGCAACATGCAATGGCTGGGATCAAGGGCAAGTCGCACCATCATTGAGGGGACCATCGTTTTTGAAGAGATCGCAGACATCCGTGCTGTCCAACGCTCGCTTGTAGATCTTGAACTCATCAATGTAGCCTTTCCAGTTGTTCTGGCTGACTCGGTTGATGCCAATCTTCAGCTTTAAGAAGCCTGTCTTGAAATTCGTCTCATTGTCCGCTTGCACTCCATTCACATAGAAAGTTCCTGTCCCATTATCCACACCATTCTGCTCTTTCGTGAAGACCACGTGATACCAAGTGTTGTCCAGAATGGTTGGGCCTTCTAGCTTGATATCAGTGTTTTGTGCGTACATGCCAATCTTGTTGGGATTAGGAGAAGAACTTATCTGGGAAATCTGAAATGCTCCTGCGTTTTTCCCGGCCTGATCACCTGTACTCATGATAGAACTGAAGTTACTCATGTCCTGATCAGGATAAATCCAAACTGCGATTGTAAAGTTGCCTGTATTGGAAAGTTCGGTGATGTTCGAGTCGTTCACATCATTGGCAAAGGCATAGCCCTCTGCGGCATCAAAATATGCTGCCGTGTTGCCAGTGAAGCGTGATCCAGCAACTACAATCTCAGAACCAACTGCTGTCAAGTTATAGGCACCACCTGTGTTGGGAGACTTGTTCGCCAGATATCCACTACCACCTGAATCAAAGTCATAATAGACCACTAGATCTGCATCATTGTCTGTCCCCAACGTTTCAGTGGTAAAATCAGTCACTGAGCTTGCCTGCCTTGAATTACTTCTAGCAGTTTCGGCGTGTTCGTAGCCGACCTTGCCCGCAACAATCGTGTAGTGGTAGGGATTGCCTGATGACAGACCCGCATGAACATAGCTCGTCACATTGCCAACACTGATCACCCCGTCGTAGGTGTTGTTGTCATTGACATCAAAGCCATCGTAGTTGTTGGTTGCATCTTTCTTCCAGAAAATCCGGTAGTAGTCTGCTCGTGTAACTGCATTCCACGACAGAGATACTTGTTGAAGAGCACCTGTGGCGCCTGTCAGATTTGGTTGGCTCAGCGGGTACGGTGGGTCCTGATCTGTGATGTTGACCGTTACAGTCTTTGTCATGCCATGGTAGCCCCCATCCGAGGAACTGGCAGTCAGTGTCAAAGTCTCTGTCGTGCCAACATCGGTTGTATTATCTTGAAGACCGCCAAAGACATAAACGGTTTGGGCCGTGTTCCAGTCACTTGTCGTGAAGGTCAGGGTACTGGGTGCGAAGATGAATTCGTCTGAACCTGATTGCCTTCGTTTTGGAAACTGATCCTGATCTTGCTGCCGAATTCGGTCATTGGTTCCGCACCTTTGACGCAATTTCCATTGGCATTTTTACGGTTGAATTGGCTGCTCGACTCTATGCTTGTCCATCAGAACAGCGATTTTCCGGCAAGTTTGGAAGGTTACGCTACCTATTCTCTCTGCATGGATTGGTCGATTTATTGGCAATTCTGCCTTTCTATCTGCAATTGATCTTTAGCTTCTTTGCCTTCGAGGCTCGTTTCTTGAGAATCCTCAGGGTCCTGCGATTTTTGAAAGGCTTCCACTACTCACGGTCTCTACAAAGGTTGACCAAGATTTTTGCTGGCAAATCAGAAGAGTTGCTCTCTTCGCTGATCGTGATGCTCTCCCTGCTCTTTTTCACCTCAACCCTGATGTACTATGCAGAGCACGAAGCACAACCCGATAAATTTGGTAGCATCGTCGAGTCCATTTGGTGGGCAGTCGCTACACTGACCACTGTGGGTTATGGGGATGTGACTCCGATTACTACTCTGGGTCGCTTCCTAGGAGCCACTTCAGCCATCATTGGGATTGGTCTGTTTGCGATTCCTACTGGAATTCTGGCTGCAGGCTTTGCAGAGTCACATGAACCTGTCGAATCTACCAAAACCTCAGAGAAGACCTCCCAGAAAATCTGTGGACGCTGTGGACAAACACTAGATTGAAATAGATCGCCAACAATCAGTAGAGGAATTGACGATGGATGAAGAAGTCAAAAAGCGGCAGCAACTGATCTGGAGAATCCTGGAAAACCATGAGACCCCCGTTGGCAAGTGGGTGGATCGGCTGGTAATTGTCCTGATCGGACTAGACCTGCTGATCTACGTACTGGAAACGGACAGTGAGTTTGAAGCAGAATACGGGGACACCTTCTTCTGGTTTGATGCCTTTTCCGTCACTATTTTTACCTTAGAATTTTTGCTTCGACTCTACGCCTGCCCTGCAGTTACAAAGTTTGCTAGTCAGCATGGGCGCATCCGCTACCTACTGACCCCCTATGCCTTGATGGACTTCTTGGCAATTCTACCTTTTTTTCTGCACGGCATTGCCGATATACGGTTTTTACGAATACTTCGCTTGCTTCGCATCTATCGGCGATTTCATTACGCCAGGGCCTTTGATGATCTCAAGCGAACACTCAGAGAAAAATTACTGGAAATCATTAAGTCACTGATTGTGATGATTTGCCTGCTCTTTGTCGTATCCAGCATGATGTACTATGCAGAACGTCATGAAAATCCAGATGCGTTTGGAAGCATTCTCAGAGTTATGTCTTGGGCTGTCAGCACGCCATTTACAGCAGGATTTGGTGGAGCTACCCCAACGAGTTTCCTTGGACAATTGTTGGGCTCTCTCGTAGCACTTCTCGGTATCGGTGTCTTTGCGGTACCCTCGGGAATCATTGCCTCTGCTTACTTCGAAACAAGAAGAAATTTACCTGAGCCTACTTTGAGTGCAAAAGAATCGAAGGAGGAACCCAAAGAGAACGAGGAAACCAAACCCGCTACCAGCTCTCCCAAGAGTCCATAGCCCTTTTAGCAGATCTCCACAATTTCAAAAGCTAGCAGATCTTTAGCTTAAATCCGTAAATAAACTTTTTCACTTTTATGATTTTTTTGGTTGACAAAACCGGTTTTGGAAGTCACTTTTCACGAAACCGGTTTCGGCAACTCAATTAGCGATTATGAAAGTCACCATTCAAGATCTTGCAGATCATTTAGGGATTTCTAAAGGGACGGTTTCCCGAGCACTACGGGGCTACGCTGATGTTTCTGCCTCGACGGTAGCGCGAGTTCAGCAAGCTGCAAAGAAATTAGGCTATCAACCCTCCGCGGTAGCCCAGGGAATCAAAACGGGTTTGGCTCGCTCAGTTGGCTTGATCCTGCTGCCAAAATCTCGGGCTGCGAGTCGTCCATTCTTAATGCAGTTCATCAATGGGATCTCCACTTCGATTGCCAAGCAGGGCTATACATTGACGGTGGCAACTGCACAATCTGATGCAGAAATGGTTGAGCTTCATCGTGATCTGTTTGTTCAACGTAAGGTCGATGGCTTCATCCTGCCTAGAACGATGCATGACGATCCACGCATTCAGATCCTTGATCAATTGAAGGCTCCTCTAGTGCTTTATGGACAAACAGAGAACCTAACCCAGTACTCCTGGTTTGATATCAATCAGGTCGAGTGCTTCCGCAGAGCAACAGCCCGCTTATTGGCTTTTGGGCACCGACACTTAGCATTTCTGGGAGGGGATGCTCCGCTATTTTATAACAGCCTCCGTAGAAAGGGTGTGGAACTCGGCATCCAGGAATTCGAACGAGAGGAAGTTCAACTGCAAATTTTTGAGAACATCACCACGGTGCCAGATGGGTTGGAGTGCGCGATAAGATTGCTGAAATCCCCACAACCTCCAACGGGTTTCCTTTGTGCCTTGGACCTCTCTGCACTTGGAGTCATTCGAGCTACAAAGCAACTGGGCTTGATCCCTGGTGAGCATGTTTCCGTGATCGGATACGAAGGAATTCCAGAGGGAGACTTCAGCGAACCGGGTTTGACCACTTTTGAAGTGGATCAATATGAGGCCGGCTTCCAATGTGGAGTCAAATTGATGCAGTTAATCCACGAAAAAGGGGCCAAGGTTTCTGGAACGCTGACCATGGCGGTGTTGCTGGAGCGGGGCTCTGATGGGCCAGTCCGTTTCAACTCCACTGAATTGGCGACTTTCATCCGTAATCGTAAACGGCTGCTGTCATCTCAGGAGAAACTTCACAGAATGACTGAAAAATCGTTGAGAAACTGACAAGTGGCTAATGATGTCTTAGAGCCATTGGGCTCTAATTCTCTGTTCGTGCTTCGTTGACCAAGCAACGAACAATCGTGCTCTCCGTAATCATTCAGGAGTATAGCGGAGAGATCTCTGACTGGGTCTAAGTTGACCCTAAACACCTCTTGAGAGAGTAACATGATGAAAACATGGATTCGCAGAGGGAGCCAAAGTGCCCTGGCAATTTTGGCAGGAACCTTCCTACTCAGTGGAGAAGCCTTCGCTCAGAGCCTGCGCTTTTGGAC
>DJYX01000098.1:14794-16492 GCA_002450295.1 Deltaproteobacteria bacterium UBA6967 | reverse complement strand
AGGCTTCTGTACAGCAGCTTTTCACAGAAATTGAAGGAAATGCCGGTTGTGAACTAACAGTTGATCTACCCAACCAAAAAGTCCAGAGCCCCAAAGGATTGGCATTTAGTTTTGAAATCGATCCATTTGTCAAACATCGGCTACTCAACGGACTGGATGACATTGGATGGACCCTACAGTTCCAGTCAGCGATTGAGAAGTTTGAGGCAAGTTACCAGAAACAAGTTCCCTGGATGTTTGTCCATTAATGGCAAGGAAATATGAAAATCAACATCTCCGTTGAGGCCACTCCACAAGAGATTCGCGAGGTCTTTGGTCTCCCAGACATTCAAGACGTTCAAGGGATCTTCCTCAAGCAATTTCAGCAAAACCTAAAGGATGGGCAGGTTGACAAAGATGTGGTGAGCGAACTGATGGGACCAACTCTGCAGTTTAGCAAGAATTTCATGGACTCCATGATGGAAAATATGGGGTCCATGTTGAACCAGACCAATCACGCAACTTCAAATCAACATGAGACCATGAAGGACTCTTCTTCCACAAAATCCAAGCAGCAACCGGTGTCTTCCAAGGAATACTGAGCCTTGGGAAATTTCCTGCTGCGGCGACTCCTGCTCTTGATTCCAGTTCTATGGGGAGTCGCAACCCTCGTCTTTCTGCTTCTACATTTCATACCTGGTGATCCTGTCGACTTGATGCTGGGGGATTCTGCCCTCGGAACTGATCGAGAAACTCTTCGAAACCAACTGGGCCTCAACGACCCCTTGATTGTTCAGTACCTGAGATACTTTGGGGACCTCTTGCAGGGAGACTGGGGGACTTCTCTTTTCAGCAAGAAGCCAGTATTTGAGGAAATCATGGAGCGCGTCCCAGCAACCATGGAACTGATGTTTGGTGCCATGGTCGTGACCATTCTGGTGGCAATGCCACTTGGACTGATTGCTGCGGTCAACAAAGGTACTTGGATCGATCAGGGAGCAATGATTTTCTCTTTGCTGGGTGTCTCCCTCCCAAACTTTTGGCTTGGGCCAATGTTGATCCTGCTGCTCTCAATCCATTTTGATCTGTTACCGGTGAATGAAAGAGGTGGTTTAGAACATCTCATTCTTCCAGCATTGACCCTCGGAACTTCATTGGCTTCCATTCTGGCTCGGATCACACGTTCTTCGGTTGTAGAAACTCTTCAGGCTGAATACATCCGCACCGCCAGATCAAAAGGGATTTCGGAATTACGAATTCTATTTCGTCATGCACTCCGAAATGCTCTCATTCCAATCGTCACCGTGATTGGCCTACAAGTCGGGGTTTTATTGAGCGGGGCAATTATCACCGAAGCCATCTTTGACTGGCCTGGTCTAGGCAACTTGTTGATCTCTGCAATTAACAGTAGAAATTATCCACTGGTTCAGGGTTGTGTGCTGTTCATTGCTGGAAGTTACGTCATGGTAAATCTAGTGATTGATTTACTATATGCTTATTTAGATCCTCGTATTCGCCTCTCATGAGCCGTCCCCTAGGCCGTATTCGCCTTTATTCTCTAATCCTCCTCAGCTTTTTTGTGATACCAGCGTTGCTGGCTCCATGGATTTCACCGCATGACATTGACCAGATGGATTTGATCCGTCAACTGGAGACACCTTCTCTCGATCACTGGATGGGACTTGATGAAAACGGCAGTGATATTTTTAGTCGTCTGCT
>DJYX01000098.1:0-14402 GCA_002450295.1 Deltaproteobacteria bacterium UBA6967 | reverse complement strand
TTGGAGTGAGCCTGGGTTTGCTCTCGGGCTATTTTGGGGGCTGGCTAGATATTGTGTTAATGAGAATCGTTGACGTTCTCCTGGCATTTCCAGGATTATTGTTGGCAATTGCTCTTGTGGCGGTCCTTGGGCCTGATATCAACAATGTCATCTTAGCCTTGTCAGCTCTCGGTTGGGTTGCTTACGCCAGGCTTGTTAGAGGACAGGTATTATCGGTTAGAGAAGAGGAATACGTGCTAGCAGCCAGAACATCAGGGATGCCAGCTTGGAGAGTGATGTTCCTCCATCTTTTACCAAACATTCTGCCACCAGTGATTGTCCAAACCACTTTCAGTCTAGCAGGCACTATCATTTCTGAATCCAGCCTTAGCTTTCTGGGCCTAGGAGCTCCACCCGGAACCCCAAGCTGGGGAGCTATGCTTTCTGAAGGACGATATGTGTTGTGGGAAGCTCCACATGTCTCTGTTTTTCCAGGCCTTGCCATTCTGTTTGTTGTTCTGATCTTTAATCTCCTGGGGGACGCTCTAAGAGATTACTTTGACCCCAAATCTTAGCTAAAGACTCATTTGATTTCTTAAGTCCCTGGTTGTATCAACTTTTATTGCTTTATCACTTTTGACAGATTCACAAAGATGAATCAAGATTTGGTCAGACAATTCTAACTTATCAGAATTATTCACAAATTACTGAATTAAAATATTAAATTTTATTTTTAAATATCAATTTTTGTAAAGATGTTTGACATAATTAACCTCATCAAGCTATATTCTTTGGCTGGCTAATAGGAAGTGATCTTTCTGAAAGCTGCTTAGAATCTTTTTCTAGCTCTTTGCACCCCGTAATTACAGAATGTAGATTTTGCGGTCCAGCAAAAGTGGAATGGAACCCACCCGAAATGTGCTAATCCTTAGAAAATAGATTCAAAACCCGAATTCAACTATCGATTGGAGACTCAAGATGAAACTAATGAAATCGTTTGCGACCGCTGTCGCTGTGGTGGCGATGCTGGCAGGGACAGCACTCGCAGGAGGCCACTCAGAACGCTATGTCATGATTACCCATGGTGAGGGGAAAGACCCTTTCTGGCCAGTAGTTCAAAAAGGTGGTGAAGATGCTGCCCGTGCAATTGGGGCTGAGTTTGAATACATCTACAATCCTTCAGCTGATATGGCTGATATGGCCAGTTCAATCCAAGCTGCTGCTGCCACACAGCCAAGTGGTATGGTAATATCCCTACCAGATCCTGATGCTCTTGGTCCAGCCATCAAGGCTGCTGTTGCTGCAGGCATCCCTGTTGTAACTATGAACTCAGGTCTTGAATCTTCAGCTAGCTTGGGGGCTCTGATGCACGTTGGACAGCCTGAGAAATTAGCTGGTCAAAAAGCAGGTGAACGAGCAAAAAGTGAAGGAGCCTCCAACGCTCTCTGTATGATCCAAGAAGCCTATAACACAGCTCTTGTTGACCGATGTGAGGGGTATGGTGAAGCAGTGCCCATTAAATTTGTTGATACCACTTCTGATCCAGCGACAATCACCACCCGTGCTACTGCTGCACTACAAGCTAATCCAGGAATCGATGCAGTACTATCCGTTGGTCCGCATGTTTGTTCTGGTGTTGCAAAAGCCATGGATGATTTGGGTGTGAGTGTCCATCATTCCTGTTTTGACTTAAGTCCAGAAGTTATGGACCTGATTAATGCTGATAAAGTGTCTTTCACTATTGATCAGCAGCAACGCCTTCAAGGCTACATGCCTGTGATTGTTTTGCATCTTTACAACAATGCAGCAGGCTTGTTACCAGGTGCTAACATCCCATCTGGCCCCGGATTTGTTGACAAGTCCAATGCTTCCTCTGTTTCAGCTCTGGCCGGGATCGACCGATAAGCGAATAACAGAAATTTAAAATTAAAGAAGGACTGCAGAAATGTAGTCCTTTTTTTTTCTAAAGATCAAAATGAGTTCTGACACATTGAACCCGGCAAAAAGAAATGAAGCCGATCGGCACAGGCAAAAAAACTGGTTTCAGACCATGCTTGATCGCCCTGAGATAGGACCACTTGGGGTAATGCTGCTGCTATTCGGAATGCTTGGCTATTTCTCTATTCCAGAAGGTCAATTCTCTCTCAATCCCTTCAGTGGAGAAGGATTCAACGCTCTCGGAATCCGGAACAACTTTCGAGTCATTGCCCAACTTGGAATCGTCGCATTGGGTGCTGGAATGTTAATTATTTCTGGCGAATTTGACCTCTCTGTTGGTTCAATGATCGGATTTGCAGGTGGCTGCATGGCAATGATCCTCAAGTGGGGATTTGCTGTTATCATTCCGTATCCATCATTTGCTGATGGCTTCACAATCGAAGGTTTTCGACTTTTTGAAATTCAAAACGTTTCGCCTTTGACGGCAATCCTCATCACTTTATGTTTAACTTTGTCCTTTGGCTGGTTCCAAGGGTGGTTTATTGTCAAATCAGGGATTTCTTCTTTTATCGTTACGCTTGGAGGCCTCTTCTTCCTCAGAGGATTGACTGAGGTTAGTTACCGAGCTTTCAACAAAAAAGAAGACCAAACAGCAGGTTCAACTACAGTTACCGATTTACCTGACATAAAAAATATTATTGAAGTTCCTGGGCTTGGTGAAATGGAACGTGAGGCTGCTAAGTCATTACCTAATAATCAACTCCTAGAAGTTCTCAAAACTGCACCAGAGTCTACTGTTGCTAAACTGACTGAACAACTCAGCTATGCGAATGAAAAAGTAGCAGCTACCAAAACAGTTCTTCAAGAATCAAGAATGACTCAGACGCTCCAGCGTTCCTTGGACAATGCTATCCAGTCTGGTAATGAAGCGATGCAGAAAATGCTACAGGCTAAGATAGATGCTGGAGTACAGGTTCCTGAAGTAAAAGCAAAAGCTGTAACGGATTTTGATTTAGCCAAGGCCTATATTGACACCCTTCCGACAGCTAGACCTGTAGCAGAATTTTTTGGAGGTGATATCCTCAAGCCCTTATTCGATTGGCTCTACTACACAGCTGATTGGAATGTCAACAACTTTGGGAACCAGTTTGCTCCAGGTTTATATGCTTGCGTGATGATTTGGCTGATTATGGCTTTTTTTTGCTACATCGTCCTCAGTAAAACTCAGGCAGGAAATTGGATCTATTCAACCGGGGGTAATCTCAGCGCTGCCAGAGCGAATGGGGTTCCAACAAATCGTGTGAAAATATCGCTGTTTGTCTTCACAGCTTTTTGCGCTACGATGTTTGCTGCGTGCCAGGTTTTTGAAGTTAACACTGCGGACACAGCAAAAGGTAATCTGAAGGAGCTAGAAGCAATTGCTGCTGCTGTAATCGGAGGTGTCGTGCTTACAGGTGGATTCGGAACCATCCTTGGGATTTTGCTTGGTACTGTTATCTTCGGAATTGCGAAAGAGGCCTTTTTCTATATTCCTGGAGTTGATGGCTCATTCTATAGAGTCTTCTTGGGAGCAGTTCTAGTAAGCGCTGCACTGACAAATGAAAATATCCGCAAAAGAATCATCGGGAGTGCCTAGCTATGAGTGTTCAAAGGCCTTCTATAGAGGTCCGAAATCTCGTCAAGAGATTTGGGAGTTTTACTGCCCTGAACGGAATTGACCTTGATGTCTACCCTGGAGAAGTACATGCCCTCCTTGGCGACAACGGTGCTGGAAAGTCAACGCTAATCAAAGCGCTCTCCGGAGTACACCCACCGACAAGTGGTGAAATCAAGGTTGACGGAGAAATAGTCCAATTCCAGTCTCCTCGAGAAGCTTCTGACGCAGGTATAGGCACCGTATATCAGGATCTGGCTTTAAACCCTTTGGCTTCAGTGACCAGGAATTTCTTTTTAGGCAGAGAGATTAAAAAGGGATTGGGACCGTTTGGATTGTTGCAAATGAAGGAAATGAACGCAATTACGATTGCAGAGATGAAAAAGATTGGGATTCACATCTCAAATCCAGATCAACCTGTCGGGACTATGTCAGGAGGACAACGACAGACTCTGGCTATTGCAAGAGCAATCTATTTTGGGGCGAAGATTTTAATCCTAGATGAGCCCACTTCGGCTCTGGGTCAGAAACAACAGATGGAGGTGTTAAAGACCATTCGGACCGTCCAAAAGCTCGGGAATATTGCGATCATCCTAATCACCCACAATGAAATTCACGCCCAACTGATTGCTGACCGCTTCACATTTCTCAGCCTTGGGGAGGTGATTGGTAGGGGGACAGCACAAGAACTGGAGGGAGATGAAATCAAGAAATTGATGGCCGGTGGCGCTGAATTGGGCAATTTGAAGGCAGAACTAGCTGCTTGAAATAATTTACCTGATAAGTATTTGATTAAGTTACTCCTCAACCATATGGGAATGATAATAGGTTTGACATAAATCTAAGGGTCTCTGCTTTTCAAAAATATCGCCTTAAGGGAAGATTACGCCAACTTCTGCCAAGCCGATTGCCACTCAGCATCTCTAATATCCCACTCTCGTTCACCTAGTTGTGGCCCAGAGACTTCTAGCAAAAGCCACTCGAGGTACTGTGCAACAAGCTCTGATGTTACTAAAGCTCCAGTAGCTTTGTATTGTCGGAATTGTTCAACCATCGGAAAGTCTTTTGGTTCTAGAGCTCGTATCTCCGCCTGCATCGGTGTATCCACAATTCCGGGTCGTACACTTCCAAACCAAATATTTCTTTGTGCCAGTTCATCTTTGAGCAATTGTCCCAACATAAATAACGCAGCTTTGGAGGTGCAATACATTCCCCATCCAGGAATACCTTGATGAGCAGCCCCACTAGAGATATTAACCACTCGACTATTTTCAACAAGTTTTAGCAGTAAGGCTTGCGTCAAAAACAAAGGCCCCTCAACGTTAGTTGCCATGTGCGATTTCCAGTCCTCTGGACTCTGGTCGAGTATTGGCCCTACAGGACCTAAGACAGCAGCATTATGTACCAACAAATCCAAGGTCCCCTTTGCTTCGGAAACTATCTTTTGACGATCTTGAATGCTCCCTACATCTGCTGAGATGATTGAAATCTTATCTGGGTAATCTCGAGCCACTTCCTGCAACAAATTTAAACGACGACCGACAATCGTCACCCGCCACCCTTTGTCAGCAAATCTCCCCGCAAGGGCCCGCCCAATTCCAGTACCACCTCCAGTAATTAGTATATGTTTCATCATCACACCTCGTGAAAATACAGTTTAATCCATCGATTTGTGAACCGTCACAGGAATCAACTTCGAGATTGGGGTAAAACTCCTGTCAGCGCAGTATTCAACGGCAATCAATTCATTTGTCTCGGGGAAATAAGATGCTGCACATCCTTGTGGAATATTATATCGCACTGCATGAAATCCACAGACTTGACGTTTCCTACCGTCTTCCATGTGACTTTGGATGACAACTTCTTGGCCGTGCTCAATTCCTAGGGATTCCATGTCTTTCAAATTCATGAATATGATCCTGCGAGTTCCAAAAATTCCTCGATAGCGGTCATTCATTCCGTATATTGTTGTGTTGTATTGATCATGTGAACGAATCGTCATCAGTCTTAATTGGCCAGTGGGAAGCTGGAGACGTTGTAAAGGCTTAGAAATAAAGCGAGCTTTACCAGTTTTTGTGTTCCATTTTCTTGCAACTGCTGAATTAAAAAGTCGGAAACCACCTGGTTGGTTTATTTTTCTATTATAATCTGAAAATAATTCTGGCAGCACAGCCTCGATCTTATCCCGAATCAATCGATAGTCATCCTGAAGCACTGTCCACATTTTTTTGTTCTCCGGGAAAGTCGCTTTCGCCATTCCTGCAACAATTGCAACTTCTGACTTCAGATTGGCAGAGGCTGGCTGGTTTGTTCCTTGAGAAGCATGAACCGCCCCCATTGAGTCCTCAACTGTCACAGACTGTTCCCCAGAAGCTTGAACATCCAACTCTGAGCGCCCCAAACAAGGTAAAATCAGTGCCTTTTTCCCATGAGCTAAATGAGATTTGTTCAACTTTGTTGTGACCTGCACAGTCAAATCGCATTTCTTTAGCGCCTCCTCAGTTCTTGAGCTATCCGGTGTAGCTCTGGCAAAATTACCCCCCATTGCCATGAATACCCTAACACTTTCTGACTCCATCGCTTGAATGGTTTGGACCGTGTTAAAACCAGAATCTCTTGGGGAGGATATCCCAAACTGATGATCCAGCTTTTTTAGGAAAGACTCGCTTGGGTGCTCAGTGATTCCAACTGTCCGATCCCCTTGGACATTGCTGTGACCTCTGACTGGACAAACCCCTGTTCCTGGCCTCCCAATATTTCCTCGAAGAAGCAATAGATTTACGATACTCTGAATCGTAGAGACAGCATGTTTCTGCTGAGTGAGTCCCATGGCCCAGCAGGCAATGACTCGTTGCGAATTACAATAGAGAGATGCAACTTCTTCAATCTGGGTTCTGGAAAGACCTGATTCAGATTCAATAACGGTCCAATCTGTTTTTCCAATTTCATCTTTCAGTTCTGAAAGACCAGATGTGTGATTTTCAAGAAATTCTTTGTCCAGAACGTTTTTTTGAGTTTCTTCAACTCCAAGGACAGCCTTGATCAAACCCTGAAGCAAAGCCAAATCACCCCCAATTATTGGTTGGAAGTAGTGAGTAGAGATGGAGGACGATGTCCCTGTCATCATTTGAAGGGCTTCTTGAGGATGAATAAACTTTTCAAGCCCACGTTCCAGGATTGGATTAAATGTCACGATTTGGCATCCTCTGCGAGCAGCTTGCTGAAGGACTGAGAGCATTCTTGGGTGGTTCGTACCCGGATTTTGGCCGATCACAAAGATCAAGTCTACCTCCTCAAAGTCCTCCAGTTGAACAGTACCCTTACCAATCCCTATTGACTCGGTTAGAGCTACTCCACTTGACTCATGGCACATATTTGAACAGTCTGGAAAATTGTTTGTACCAAGTGTTCTGCCAAAGAGTTGCCATAGAAAGGCAGCTTCGTTACTAGTTCGCCCAGAAGTGTAGAAGACTGCCTGGTTTGGATTTTCCAAGGCACATAGATTTTCTGCTATCAAATTGAATGCGTCATTCCAACTGATTGGGGTGTATCGATCAGTTTGTTCATCATAAGCCATGGGTTCGGTCAATCGTCCTTGCTGTTCCAAATCATAGTCAGACCAAGATCTCAGCGATTCTACTGTACGGCTCCCAAAAAACATTCTGCTAACGCGCTTGCGAGTACACTCTGCAGCTATCGCTTTAACCCCATTCTCACAAAACTCTGCGATAGATGTTTTTTCAGGCTCTGGCCAGGCGCATCCCGGGCAATCAAAGCCTGAAGGTTGATTCATTTTTATCAAAGCTGGGATTGCGTTGATTGCCTTCTCTTGGTTTAGTGTCTGGGCACTCGCTAAGAGAGCACCCCATCCAGCTGCAGGGCCATCATATTTCTGAACGTTTTTCTGTAGATCGAACTCTCTGGACATCTAATTTCCCCAAGCTAAAGAAATATTTAATGGAACAATTCCTAAGTGATTCATTGATCGATCACAAGTTTTCTGAATCTTAGAGTGTTTGATTTTACAGAACAAATAAGATTTAAAAAAAATCTTTTCTGAGCAATATGTAATCATAATATCCCAATTTAGCCAAAATTCTTGCTTGTAGTCACTCGGGCACCTATCATCAGGCTCAGTTTAAAAGCCAAAATAAAAGATTGTTTGAAATCAACCCATATACAGCATCAAGATTTGGAGAAAATCCGTCATGCTCCAATTGAAATATTTCACTAAATTATCAACATGAAAGGTTTTAAATGAAAACTAGAGCAGCGGTTGCTTGGGAAGCAGGCAAACCTTTAGTAGTCACAGAAGTCGATTTAGATGGCCCTAGGGAAGGTGAAATTCTAATTCGGAATGTCGCAACGGGAGTTTGTCATACAGATGCCTACACACTCTCAGGGGATGATCCAGAGGGACTATTTCCTTCTATATTGGGCCATGAGGGTGGTGCCATCGTGGAGGAAATTGGAGCCGGTGTTCGTAGTGTTGGTGTTGGGGATCATGTCATCCCTCTGTATGTCCCAGAATGTGGTGAGTGCAAGTTCTGCAAATCAGGAAAAACTAATCTGTGCCAAGCGATCCGCATTACTCAGGGTCAAGGACTAATGCCTGATGGTACCTCCAGATTTTCTTCCAATGGAAAAACACTTTTCCACTATATGGGGACCTCAACTTTTTCCGAATATACGGTTTTGCCTCAAATCTCTGTTGCCAAAATTAGTAAGGCAGCACCACTGGAAAAAGTTTGCTTGTTAGGTTGTGGGATCACCACTGGGATCGGCGCAGTGATGAACACCGCAAAAGTAGAGGCAGGATCAACTGTAGCAGTTTTTGGACTAGGAGGAGTAGGCTTGGGTGCCATCCAGGGTGCGGCACACGCTCAGGCTGAAAGGATTATCGCTGTTGATATCAATCCCGACAAAGAAAACTTCGCAAGGGAGATGGGAGCTACAGATTTTGTTAACCCTAAAGATTATGATAAGCCTATCCAACAAGTGCTTGTGGATCTGACTGATGGTGGGGTCGACTACTCCTTCGAGTGCGTGGGGAACGTGCAGCTGATGCGCTCTGCGCTAGAGTGTTGTCACAAGGGTTGGGGTCAATCGATTATCATTGGGGTAGCTGGTGCAGGCCAAGAAATCAGTACTCGTCCTTTCCAACTAGTGACAGGCCGTGTTTGGAAAGGCTCAGCATTCGGTGGTGTTAAAGGTCGTTCTCAATTACCCAGTTATGTGGATTTATATCTTGAAGGAAAACTTAAGGTAGATGAATTTGTGACATATACAATGCCACTGGAAGAAATCAACAATGCTTTCGAACTGATGCATGAAGGGAAAAGTATCCGTTCCGTTATTCAATATTAATTGGAATCCTGATGGCACAACTTGAAAAAATTGTAGAAAGCAAGAGCTTTGGTGGCTTGACAAAAATGTTCCAGCATGATTCAAAGTCTTGCTCTTGCATCATGAAGTTTTCAGTCTTTCTCCCACCACAAATGGAAAAGGGGCCTGTACCAGCCCTGACCTGGCTTTCTGGACTGACCTGCACCCATGAAAACTTCATTACCAAGGCTGGGGCTCAAAAGTTTGCTGCTGAACACGGAATCATGCTGGTTGCACCCGACACCAGCCCTAGAGGGGCAGGAATTGAGGGAGAAGAAGAAAGTTACGACCTTGGCACTGGAGCTGGTTTTTACGTAAACGCAACACAGGAAAAATGGTCCAAGCACTACAACATGTACGATTACATCGTCGAGGAGCTTCCCAATTTAGTTGCTGAGCAATTTGATATTATATCAGATCGGCAAGGAATTTTTGGGCACAGTATGGGAGGACATGGTGCTTTGATGATTGCGCTCAGAAATCCTGATCGATTTAAATCTGTTTCGGCATTTGCCCCAATTTATGCCCCTTCGCAGTGTGATTGGGGTCGAAAAGCATTCAGCAATTATCTGGGTGAAAACAGCGAAGACTGGAAAAGTTATGATAGTCATGAGTTGTTCAGTCAAACATCTGGGCAAATTCCACTGTTAGTGGATCAAGGGGATGCTGATCAATTTTTGGAGAAAGAACTTAATTTTGATCTTTTTTGTCAAATAGCATCAGAAAAGGGTCTCCGTGAAAATTTAAGGCTGCAGAAAGGCTATGATCACAGCTACTACTTTATCGCCACCTTCATGGAAGACCATATTCGACATCACGCGAAAGCTCTTTGCAAATAATTCTGCGTAATCTAAATACTTACAGATAGACTGCCTACCAAGAATTTGACGCGATTCATTTTTGAAGCAACTAACCCTTCGGCAAAAACAGAGAAAGTAAATGCTCCAAAGAAACTACCATACCCATACGTATCGGTGTCAGCACGCCACGGGTGATGTGATTGACTACGCTAAAGCTGCGATTGATGGCGGTCTGACTACGTTGGGAATGTCTGATCACGCCGCACTGCCCGATAATCGCTGGAACAACGTAAGAATGTCGATGCCAGAATTAGATGATTACGAAGAAGCCATTGAACTTGCTCGAAAGGAGTGTCCCGATTTGACAATTTTAAAAGGGATGGAATGCGAGTATGTCGAGGAATTTCATAGCTACCTAGAAGATGAACTTTTAGGTGTACGGGGGTTTGATTATCTGATTGGAGCAGGGCACTACACCCCATTTGAAGGAGGGTGGCTCAATTCATTTGAAGAATTGAACAAAGCAGCACATCTGAGAGCCTATGCATCTTTTTTAGGAAAAATCATGTCCACGGGGCTCTTTGCATTCATCGCCCACCCAGATATCTTTGGCTGCAGTAATGATAAATGGAATGATGATCTTACAGAATGTTCACATGACATCCTGCAGGCTGCTGTGGAAACTGGTATACCACTTGAGATCAATGGACTTGGTCTAAGAAAAATACCTAAGCAGACATCCGAAGGCCCAAGGCCCCAATATCCCTGGATACCTTTTTGGGAGATAGCCCAAGAGTATCCAATCAAGGTGATTTGTAACTCAGATGCTCATCATCCGAAAGATGTAGCAGGTAAATTAGATGAGACAGAACAATTGGCGAGAAGATTTAATCTCAATTTATTGGAGGAACTGCCTATTTAGACTTCGAGAATCCTTGATCTTTAGGATGTTTTTTCAATTATTTCTGAATGTGAAACTCTCGAAGATCAAGATATTGTAGTGACCAATCGTGAATCTGCTTACAAATATTTAGTCTATTTGATCGGACTGAGAGATCTTCATCCATCACCATGACATTTTCGAAAAACCTCTCAATTTTTGATTCCAAAGAAATCGCCCGATTGACAAAGTCTGAACTTCCCTGAGAGTCATTTGTCAGTTGCTGAGCAGCATCCCAAAGTTCTTTTTCAGCATCATCTCTGAAATTTTCTGAATTTACTGCATTCAAATTAGTATCTGAATTTTTTGCCCAAATATTGAGGGGTCTTTGGAGTGCGTCAAGGGCTTTCTTGAGGGCTTCATTTTTAAATTCTCTCCTCAGTTGCTTCCCAAGTTCCAACTGTGAAGCTGGAACTAAACTACCCTTCTCTAAGGCAAGAATAAGATCCGGTTGAAACCCATATTGATCCTGAAGCAGATATCTTTGTCTTTGTTGAAGAAATTCTAGCAATTGTTCATGAATGGTTGACCAGTCCAATTCCAGAGACTGTTGATCTTTAAGTACTCCTAATGATTGATCGATCAGATAATTCAGACTCAAGGGAAGTTTAAGTCCCAAGATCAGTTGGAGAATTCCTTGTGCGGCTCTACGCAATGCAAAGGGATCAGCTGCACCCGTGGGAATTTTTCCTAGTGAAAAAGCAACCGATAACGAATCAATCCGATCAGCCAATGCAACTGGCCAGGTAATTGGGTCTTGAGGAAGATGATCCTCCGCATTTCCTGGCAAGTAGTGCTCTCTTATCCCTCTGCAAACTCTCTCAGACTCCCCCAAAATTTTCGCGTACCTCTCTCCCATGATTCCCTGCAATTCAGGGAATTCATAAACCATTTGCGTTTGCAAATCGAACTTACAGAGTTTGGCGATTTTTTTTGCTTCCTCCTGTCCTTTTTGGTCCAGCAGAAGACCGTTGGAGAATCTTTCCGTTATCAACTGAATTCTCTCTGTACGATCTTGTTGGCTTCCTCTTTCTGGGAAGAAGATCGCGTTAGCTGCTTTTTTTTCAAAATCCTCTAAAGCCCCTTTTTGATCCTCCTGATAGAAGAAGCGGGCATCACTCAGTCTGGCCCTGATTACCCTCTCATTTCCCTGCCGGACTGTATCCAAACCATGTTCGTTTCCATTTCGTATCGTAATAAAGTGCGGCAGAAGGTTGGTGCTATCTTTTTCATATACAGGAAAATAACGCTGGTGAACCGCCATTGAAGTCACCAGAACCTCATTGGGCAGTTCTAAAAAGGCTTCCTCAAAACTACCAACCAAGGCTGTTGGCCATTCAACTAAGTTTGTCACTTCCATCAGCAGTGCTGGATCAATTTCAACACGCCAAATGTATTTTCTCTCGAGTTCCTGGATTTGTTCTTCTATTCTTGCACGACGCTTAGAAGGAGAAGCGATCACCCATTGATCTCTGAGTTTATTCTCATATTCGTCTGCCTGATCAATGGTAAAAGAGTCTTTACTAAGAAATCGATGCCCAAAGCTTTGATTGCCGCTTCTCAACATTTCGAGTTCAACAGGAACAACTTCACTATTCCAAAGGCAAGTTAACCAACGAATTGGACGAACAAAGCGTTGGCGGTAAGATCCCCAGCGCATATTTTTTGGAAAACGCAAAGCATGAATCCATTCCACAATCGATGTTTCTAGGATCTCATTTGTGGTTTTTCCCTCCAAATGCTTGATAGCGTAGAGATATTCCTTGCCTGAAAAATCTCGAACTTCTAGTTTTTCGGGATCAATTCCATTTTTCTTCGCAAATCCAATAGCAGCTTGTTTCCAATGGCCTTTCTCATCCTTGGCCATTTCAACGGGTGGGCCCTTGATCTCCTCAATTCGATTAGCTTGTGAAGCTGGCAAATTACGGACAAGCAGCCCAAATCGCCTTGGCGTCCCAAAAATCTCAATTTGGCCACTCAGATTTTCTTGTTTGAGGGTTTTTGCAACAAGTTCTTTGAGTTGTTCAATTGAGGGTTGGATCATCGAAGCTGGAACTTCCTCGAGCCCAATTTCTAGTAAAAATGAGTTCACGCCGCCTCTTTGGGCGCTAGCTGTTCAACCCAAACCTCAGCTGCATCTCGATCTTTCATCAGAGGAAAACCAAGTTTTCGTCTTTCCTCCAGAAATAATTTACAAACCCGTTGTGCCAAAGACCTCACCCGACCGATATAGCCAGCCCTTGCTGAAACACTGATCGCTCCACCAGCATCCAAAAGATTGAACGTATGCGAACACTTCAAAACATAATCAAAAGCTGGGAACACGAGGTTACTTGCGAGAGCCCTGCCTGATTCCTGTTCGAACTCATCAAACCATCGGACTAATTGATCCGCATCCGCAATCTCAAAAGTATATTTCGAGTGCTCATATTCAGGATGTTTGAAAATCGCTCCGTAGCTTACACCCTCAGTGAATTCAATATCAAAAACGTTCTCTTTGTTTTGTAAATAGGTTGCCAAGCGTTCCAGCCCGTAAGTTAATTCAGCAGCAACCGGATGGCATTCAAGTCCCCCCACCTGTTGAAAGTAGGTGAATTGAGTTACCTCCATCCCATCCAGCCAGACTTCCCAACCCAGCCCCCAGGCTCCTAGGGTGGGAGCTTCCCAATTATCTTCAACAAAACGAATATCGTGCTCCAGGGGATCAATCCCCAGACGATACAATGAATCCAAGTACAATTCCTGAACATTTGCTGGAGATGGCTTAAGGATGACTTGGTACTGATGATGTTGATACAGCCGATTTGGATTCTCTCCATATCTACCATCGGCCGGTCTTCTGGAAGGTTCTACGTAAGCAACATTCCACTCTTCAGGACCAAGAGTACGAAGAGTGGTCATCGGATTCATCGTACCCGCACCTGTCTCAATGTCATATGGGTTCATCAGCAAGCAGCCCTGCTCGTTCCAAAATTGGTGCAGGGTCATGATGATGTCCTGTAAGGTGGGAACTTTGTTCATTCGGTTCTAGATAGGATTTGTAAAAATTGCAGGGAATTAAACAACATCCTCACCGGCACCTGCCATGATGAGTTTTCCTTCCTCTTCTAGCTTCTTCACGATCTTAATAATTTTCTGTTGAGCAGTTTCAACGTCAGAGACCTTAACTGGTCCCATATTTTCAAGGTCATCGTTCAACATTTCTGCTGCTCTTGTGGACATTGACTTCATGATCAATTCACGAACAGCATCACTGGCGGTCTTCAGAGCCATTGCCAAATCAGCTTTGTCAACATCCTTCAGGACAGTTTGCATCTGCTTGCTATCAATCAAAGTCAAATCCTCAAAGGTGAACATTAACTCACGTATTTTTTCTGCCAGATCTGGATTAGATTCTTCGATTGTTGAAAGGATTCTTGTCTCCGAAGCCTTGTCAATAGAGTTCAGAATTTCAGCCACCGGTGCCACACCACCCACCTTTGTAACCATACTGCCGGCTTGTTTCATTTCATCCGAGAGAACCTCGTTGAGTTCGTTCACAACCCCAGGAGGAATACTGTCTAGAGAAGCAATTCTGTATACAACATCAGCCTGCAGGTTTTCTGGCAAGGTTCTGAGCACCCCTGCTGCTTGGTCAATATTTGTAAGATAGGAAATAATGAGGGCAATGGTCTGAGGATGTTCAGTGCGGATATAATTTGAAATC
>DJYX01000041.1 GCA_002450295.1 Deltaproteobacteria bacterium UBA6967 | reverse complement strand
TTCAAGATCATCAATCCGAGCCATTAGTGCTAGGTCTTTACGCGGTATGGACCACTGGTAGTAGTAGCGGTTGAGAGCCCAGGCTTGCACCTGTCCATGGTGCAATAGGCCGTTATGCAGTAACTGGTGGAAGGGATGGAGGCTGTGGTAGCGAGTCCCCCCAATCATGGTCAGTTGCTCTGTAAACTCAACTTCAGTATAGGGTATGATGCCCCCTAGTTCAGGTCGTTCAGCGGGCATCAAGGAAGCTGCGACAATCATAGGCTCAATTCCATTCCATCGTGGGCAATTTCCCATCCAGCTGCAGTAGCTTCAGCACGCTCAGGCGAATCTTCTAGCAACACAGGATTGGTCGTATTCAAGTGCACAAAGATTTTTCGCTCAATTCCAAGATTTTGCAGGGTCGCAATGGAACCCTGCGGCCCAGATAAGCTCATGTGTCCCATTCTCTGACCAGTCTTTTGCCCCACTCCTGAAACAATCATTTCATTGTCTTGCCAGAGGGTGCCATCAAAGAGCAGCAGCGGTGCATGTTGTAGTCGTTCTTGCAACCACTCGGGCATTGATGCACAACCGGGAATGTAAAAGAAGAGAGTCTTACCGTCTGCGCTTTTGCCTTCCAAGGCAATCGTGTCTTCCTGAATTGCATCAGTTGGCACTGCTTGGCCTTTTTCTTCCAACCACAGAGCAATTTTCCCGGGGACTGCGAAAGGACGAATTAATAAACCACTCGAGCTACCATCGGGCAACTGGAGCATATGATCCTGCTCTAGCTGTAGAGGTCGGCGTTGCACGAATTTAGGATTCAACACCTGGAAGATCGGATTTGCTGCAAGCACCTCAAGTACTCGCCTGGTAGCATAGAGCTGTAATGCTTGTGACTCACGTAAGTTGAGCAAGCCTGCAATGTGATCAACATCTGCATTGGTTACCACAACACCAGCAATAGGGCTAGCGCGCAATGGACCGTCAGGCTGGGGCTGGAGGATTAAATTTTCATTAATTTGTTGGCGCAGATCGGGAGAAGCATTGCAAAGGAACCAGTGCTCTCTGTCAGAGCTAATTGCTAATGAGGATTGGGTGCGAGGACTAGCCGTAAAATCTTTTCTACGTGCGCGGCGACTGTTTGGATGATTGCAGTTCCACTGAGGAAAGCCTCCACCGGCTGCAGAGCCTAAAATGCGTATATGCATCGTTAAGATTCTTTAGCAGGAGGAGGTTAAAACCATCAGAGCTTGGCGCAAGCGTAGCAGTTGATTTCCATGCCTACAGCAATTTCACGTACTTTCGGTGCTTTCCAAGTCTTCATGTTTGTCTCCTGTCGAGATGTTGAAAAAAGTTTACCAATAGTTACTTGTGGCCATTGGTCCAGTCCATACGAGAGCAGACTGTGGGGAGAAGCTAAAAAACAAATAGACGAAAGTCTATAACTTTTTTTACGATCACAAATCTTTTGGCTTTTGAAACCCAAAACTTAAAAAAGTTTTTTCTTTTATAATCAGTTGTTTATAATTAATGTTTGAAGTCCTAAAAAAAAAGGGTTTGACATAATACCACAGTATCCTCTTTATATGCTGGCAGCCAATTTAGGAATTTCCTGAGATCTAACGCATAGCCTCTCACGAATTCTGTTTCAATTAGGCTGATGAATTAACCCTCCATTTCCCGAGGACAACATGAAATTCTCAAAATCATTTGCACTGATGACCAGTGCATTGCTAGCGCTGAGCGGAACTGCTTTTGCGATGGACAATCTTGAAAAGCTGAAGAATGTGAAAGTGACAGGCATCAGCTTAGATATTCCGACTGTCCCTCAGGAAGGCCGAAATGCCGACGCGATTCGAGCTAACTTGGAAAAGGTAAAGTTACCACCAGGCTTCAACATTGAACTTTACGCGATAGTACCAGACGCACGAGAGATGGCAGTGGGGCTTGCCACTAATATGGTATTTGTTGGCACACGCAAAACTTCTGTCTGGGCCGTAACTGACCGAAACGGCGACAGCATCGCTGACGAAGTTAAAGAATTTGCACCTTCCATTAGCAAAAAAGTTCCCAACGCTGTTTGTTTCACACCAGATGGTTTTTTGATCATCGTGGAGCACAATCGGATTCTTAATTTTCCAGCGGCAGAGTTCTTCTATGAGAGCCCAGACGTTGCTGTGATTGAAGTGGTCTCGCAAGGAAATCTGATTCCGGAGTCCGAAGAATCATTTAATCATGGTGCTAGAACTTGTGAAGTGGGCCCAGATGGCAAGCTCTATGTAACTTTAGGTCAGCCATACAATGTTCAGCCTGCGACGAAGGTTGATTACTACGATGAGATTGGAATCGGTGGAATTATCCGTCTAGATCCTTTCGATGGAAGTGGACGAGAGGTCTACTCACGCGGTGTCCGCAATTCGGTAGGTATGGGCTTTAACCCTGCAGATGGCACACTATGGTGGACAGATAATCAGGTTGATGGATTGGGTGATAACGTACCTCCAGGAGAGCTAAATCGTTCAACTACCATTGGTGAGCACTTTGGCTTCCCATACTGGAACGGCGACTACAAAGTTGCTGGATCTGGGGCAGCACCAGATTTGGCAGATATGGCTGAACCAGTCGGTGCGGTGTTTCCACAGGTCAATTTCCCGGCGCACCAAGCTCAACTGGGAATGGCTTTTTATACTGGTCAGAAATTTCCAAGCAAGTATCGGGGTGGTATATTTGTAGCTTCCCATGGTTCTTGGAACCGAACAGAGCCATCAGGGGCCCTGATCAACTTCATTCCTTTGAACGATGATGGTACCGCCGGTCAGTCCGAAGTATTTGCTGAGGGATGGCTGGATGAAACTGGTATTTATAAAGGCCGCCCAGTTGATGTGGCGATGATGAAGGATGGGTCAATGCTAGTTTCCGATGACTACGTAGGTGCCATCTACCGTATCAGCTACGGTAACTGATCTTTTCATTTGTTAAGGCAGGCTCTTTGAAATTTTTTTCGGAGAGCCTTCGATTCTTGCTCAAGCTTTGCTAAAGAATGGGTCCCTTTGTGAGGACCAAAACATCTACAATCATAAGCACAAATGCTGCTCTATCTCTGGCCGCTAATACTGATCATCTTTTCTCAAAATGTATTGGCTGACTACGGTGGGGAGCTCAGCGCTATGAAACATTGCGCTGTGTGCCATGGTCCCCTCGGTATATCTGCCAGACCTGATAGCCCTAATCTGGCGGGCTTATCTCCGAACTACATAGTAAAACAACTTAAATTATATCGAGATGGACATCGGGAACACGAACTTATGAATGTTGTTTCTCAAGGTCTAGATGACAGTAAAATTCAAGAACTAGCAGACTGGTATGATTCGCTTGATGTAGAAGTCACTTATTGGAACCCTACGAAGAATGAGCAAGCAGCACAGACTTGCTCAGCTTGCCATGGCTTAATTGGGATTTCTAGAAATCCACAAGCCCCCACACTAGCTGGGCAACCAGAATTTTATTTGGTGAATAGGCTTAGGGCGTTGCGTGAAGGCGGTAAGCACTTAGACGCCAGTATGGTCGCAATTGCAAACCATTTAAGCGATGAAGAAACTAAAAAAATCATTGGCTGGTACAGTTCAATAAGGATTCAAGCTTATCGACCATGACAATTATTAGACAGTCCTTGTCACTGCTACTTTTTCTTACTATGGTAGTGGGTAGTCTTTCAGCAGGCCAGGCAGCCCGATTTGTGACTGGAGAGCAACTATTTGCTTTATTGAATTCAAATGATGTGGGGCAACGAGCAGCTGCTAAGTTCTATGTCCTTGGAGCCGTTGATACAGCCTCATTGCTGCGAGATCCGAAAATCTGTGTCACGCCAGATACTCAAAGCGCTTTTCTAACTAAAAAATTACTCAAGATGTTGAGTGAGCGCCCCGAATTACGTCGATACAATGCGGCCAGTCTAGTACGTGAAATCCTCGCTCAAGACTTCCCCTGCACCTGAAGAAACTATCTCAGCCCTCTCCTTTCAAAAATCTTATCTGAGACAAGTTGTCTCATTATGTTTGACCTAGTTGCGACATCGTTTGACCAATTGATTAATGGTTTCTAATGACTCAGCTATCCTATTTTACTGTCAAAAAGATTAATTTAATTCTTCAAAATTATTTGAAAAATAATTGATTTTTAGATTAAATTTAAAAAGTTTTTTCAATTTAACAATTAAATGCGCAATTAGTTGCTTTTCAGTGTTTTGCAGGTAAATATTTATTCTTAATAAAAAGGTAAAGTACTGAATTACTAGAATAATTACTTAGTTAAATAGTTGACAAAACTCTTATCATGAAAGAAAACTATGGAGTATGAATTAAAACATAACTAATTTTTTCATACATCTATAACTCAATTAAGTTCATCTGGTTTGTAGAGCAAAAACAAATTTAGACTATGATGACTTGACTTCGAAATCTATTTGTTTGATATATATTCCATTACTTCCAAAACTCTGCTCATTTTTTAGTAGTGTGTGGGAAGATTTTTCGAGGAAATTTTCTATTTTCCAAGTAAGCAATAGGAGAAAACATGAATGATTTAGTGAAACAAGATGCATTGAAAAAAGTGAATCGGAGATCCTTCCTTAAGGGGACAGCCGCTGTTGGAGCAGTTGCGGCTGCTTCTACAATAGGCGCACCGGCAGTTCATGCGGGAGCACACGGAGCTATTACCATGAAGATGCAGACTTCATGGCCAGCATCTGAAATTTTTCAGGAAATGGCGCAGCAATATGTTGATCGTGTAGAAGCAATGTCAAATGGCCGCCTAAAAATCGAGTTGCTGCCAGCTGGCGCCGTTGTTGCTGCATTTCAGGTTTTGGATGCCGTCAATGACGGTGTGCTTGACGCCGGTCACGACGTACCCGTCTACTGGTACGGAAAGAATAAAGCTGCTTCTTTATTTGGTACCGGTCCTGTATTTGGTGGAAACGCGAATACAATGATGGGTTGGTTTTACAAAGGTGGTGGACAAGAGTTGTACAGGGAATTGACCCAAGACATAATGGGACTTAACGTAGTAGGTATGATGGGATTCCCAATGTTCCCACAACCTTTCGGATGGTTTAAAGGCGAAGTCAGTAAGCGTGGTGACTTAAAAGGTTTCAAATATCGCACTGTAGGTTTAGCAGCAGACTTGTTGCAGAAGATGGGCATGTCAGTGGCTCAATTGCCGGGCGGAGAAATTGTCCCCGCCATGGAGCGTGGTGTGATTGACGCTTTTGAATTCAACAATCCAACCTCTGACCGCCGCTTCGGCGCAGCTGACGTAGCCAAGAATTACTACTTGTCCTCGTACCACCAAGCGTCAGAATCTTTCGAGTTTCTTTTCAACAAAGATTTTTTTGAAGATTTGGACCCAGATCTACAAGCTATACTTACACACTCAGTTGAAGCAACTTCGACTGCTAACACAATGCTTGCACTGGATCAATATTCAAGGGATTTGGACGAATTACAAAAGCAAGAAGGGGTTACGGTCCACCGTACCTCTAAAGATATTTTGGCAGCTCAACTAGATTCTTGGGATGAACTGATCGTCGAACTCGAGAAAGATCCTTTCATGAAGAAGTGTCTTGATAGTCAACGCGCTTGGGTAGAACGTTGTTCATATTATGAAATTATGGCCGGCACAGATCTTGTGACAGCTTACAACCACTATTTCCCTGGCCGCTTAAAAATGTAGTTGACACTCTTCAGCAGACACTTTAGTAACTGCTAATCTTACCTACCTTTCCGCCTCCTGGCCCAAAACTTTGTCCTAAAGTTTTGGGCCAGGCCATTCACCGCTATCTCTTATTTCTTTAGATAGAACCATGTACAAATTTATCAATTTTGCTGACAGTTTAAGTGCATGGATTGGAAAAGCCTTTGCCTGGTTAATAATGTTCATGGCATTTGGAGTAAGCTACGAGGTTTTCGTTCGCTATGTGCTGAACGCACCTACTCCTTGGGCGCTGGATGTTTCTTTCATTATGTATGGAACATTGTTTATGGTGGGTGGAGCCTACACCCTTGGAAAAAATGGACATGTGCGAGGAGACTTCCTTTACCGTAATTGGAAGCCTAGTACCCAAGCTCGTGTCGATCTAATTCTATATTTTCTCTTTTTTTTCCCAGGAGTCCTCGCTCTCTCCATCACCGGATTCAAGTACGCAGCTCGATCCGTCCGGTACGGTGAAGTTAGTATCAACAGTCCAGCAGGCATTCCAATTTTCCAGTTCAAAGCGATCATTGTGCTAGCCGGTGTGTTGTTGATGATTCAGGGAATCGCCCAAGTTTTGCGATGTGTTCACTGCATTCGCCACGGTTCTTGGTACGAAATCAAAGAAACTGACGAGGTTGAGGAAACAGAAGTAATCCTAGCTCGTCAGCGAAAACAGTCTGACAAGGAGCAATGATGACCGATCCGCAAATTGCACTGTTGATGTTGGGTCTGTTCCTTGGAGCAGTCATGTTTGGCTTCCCTATCGCTTTTACGCTGATGGCAATGGGAATAGGGTTTGGCTATTATGCCTACTTTGACGAAGGCAGAATGTGGCGATCTTTTGATCGAGCGATTCGGAAAGATGCGGATGATTTCACACTATTTCAAACCTGGATTGAGGGTTTCTTCAATAGCAGGATATTCGATTTATTTATCAACCAGACCTACACGGTGATGGCAAATGAGGTACTGACAGCAGTACCATTGTTCCTGTTCATGGGTTATATTGTCGAACGAGCAAATATAGTTGACAGACTTTTCTATACTCTGAATATTTCAGCGAAGAATTTACCAGGATCTATGGGCCTCGCAGCCTTGATCACCTGCGCACTTTTTGCCACAGCTACTGGAATCGTTGGCGCTGTTGTTACTCTGATGGGACTACTAGCTTTCCCAGCGATGCTTAAGGCCCGTTATAACACAAGTTTCGCTTCCGGGATTATCTGTGCTGGTGGAACACTGGGCATCTTGATTCCACCTTCGATTATGCTCATTGTCTACGCAGCTGCTTCTGGGACTTCAATTGTTCGACTCTACGCAGGTGCATTATTTCCAGGTTTTATGTTAGCCGGACTGTATCTGGTGTATGTGGTGGGCCGGTCTATAGTCCAACCGGAGATGGCACCCAAGCCAAGCAAGGATGAAGTTCCAGATATACCAGTGCTGAAAGTGATCTGGATGTTAATGACTTCTTTCCTTCCTCTAGCTGTACTGATTCTAGCAGTGCTTGGATCAATCCTCGGTGGTTTGGCGACTCCATCAGAAGCAGCGTCTGTGGGGGCAATGGGTGGTCTGTTGCTAGCGGTCGCTTACCGAGCACTGACTTGGCAGCGGCTGCGTGAATCTGTTTATCTGACAATGCGAACTACAGCGATGGTCTGCTGGCTGTTCGTTGGATCGTACACCTTTTCTTCAGTGTTTTCATATCTTGGAGGTGAGCAGATTATTTCTGAGTTTGTTGAGCACCTAGATCTCTCACCAGTAACATTTTTACTTTTAGCTCAGTTGATCATTTTCCTGTTGGGGTGGCCACTAGAGTGGTCGGAGATCATCATCATCTTTGTCCCCATCTTCCTGCCACTGCTACCTCAATTTGGGATCGATCCGCTATTCTTCGGGATTCTGGTTGCGCTTAACCTACAGACCTCTTTCCTCACACCACCAATGGCGATGTCAGCCTATTATCTCAAGGGAATTGCGCCACCGCATGTCAAATTGACAGAGATCTTTGCGGGCTGCATGCCCTTTCTAGCAATGGTTTTCATCTCCATGTTTATGATCTACGTCTTCCCAGAAATCGTCTTCTACCTACCAGAAGTATTTTATGGCAAGTGAGACAGTTCCTACACTTTTCCAGAGTATTGCTACTCTGGAATTGCTTCGTAATCTCCAGGCAGGAGGCCAAAAGGTTCGGGAAATATGTGAGTTAGTATTGCGGGAGGCAGGAGAAGTAGAACCGAAATTACAGGCCTTTACCTCAATCGAGCCCAAACTGGTTCTGGAAGCTGCTCAGGCACTGGATGTGTTTCGGTTGAGTGGTCGTTCGGTTGGACCACTTCATGGATTGCCGATCGTGTTGTCTGATCTGATCGAAACTCAGCAACAGCCAACGACCAATGGAACGAAGCTTGATGCAGCAAAACAAGGATTCAAAGACTCTGCAGTTGCCGAACGCTTAAAAGCCAGTGGAGCAGTGCTGTTGGGGAAAACGAGGGTCTCTGAACTTGGAGTTGTTACTCCACCCGAAACCATGCATCCGACGAGTGCGGAACACCGCCCTGGAAACTCCGCGAGTGGTGCCGCAGCCGCAATCGCAGCTGGTTTGGCGTCAATGGGTGTCGGCTTAGAATCTTGTGGCTCAGTATTGCGTCCTGCTGCCTACTGTGGCATCTATGGAATGCAGCCAAGTTACGGAAGTATTTCACGGCGCGGAATTCTACCGCTTGTGCCGACTCTGGATACAGTCGGCTTGCTCGGTCGCTCTCTGGCGGATTTGGCGTTGTTGGGAGATGTACTGTATGGCTATGACGATCAAGATTCCAGCACACGCTTGAACACCCCAACACGATTGCTGGAAACCTGTCTTAGCAATGTTCCGGTCAAGCCGACCATCGCTTTTCTGGAGTTGCCTTTTGCCCAGCTAGATGAGGAAACCGAGGCAGCGCTAGTAGAACTGGAAGAAGTGCTTGGAGATCAGGCATTCCGTGTTGTGTTACCACCACTATTTGAAGAGGGATTGGCTGCCCATGATCTGATCGTTAAGGCAGAGCTTTCCCGAACACTAAGACACTATTGGAATCGAGGCAAAGAAAGATTGAGTGAGGCTCTTCAGCATATATTAGCTGATGGCGCAGAGGTGCGCGCCAATGAGTACTTGGAAGCCTTAGACTGGATCAAGGTCTTACGTTCTGGGCTGGAAGAAATCCTCCAGCGCTGCGATGCCTTCGTGGTTCCTGCTACTTTGGGAACAGCACCGTGTCGCGGGAATTCTGAGGAATCAACTCATTTTCAAGATTTGTGGAATCTCTGTGGGATACCGGTATTAAGCATGCCGCTGTTTCAATCGACTTCGGGAATGCCTTTGGGAGTTCAATTAGTTGGACCTCCAGCAGGAGAAGCCCGGCTCTTACGAACTGCACGCTGGTTGGAAACAACTGCACGTGATCAATCTTCTAGTGGAGAGTGAACAGATGCGTTTTGTGTTAGCCATTACAGGCATTGCGGCGCTGGGCATCTTTCTAGGAATTCTGGTTTATAAAGTGCCCCGTCTTGATTTGGGATTGATCAGTTTGATTGCCTTCATGATGTGCGTCTATGACTTCTATGTCTCTGTTAAGAGCAACGAGACTCATTAGGGTTCATTCTTTTTTTATTAAAGTGGTTGTTGAACCAAGATTCTTCTCTTCCGCTTCAGCCAGAGCAATCATCCCGCCAAAAGAAATGGGGGAGTCATCAAAACTATATTTGGTGACTCCCAGCCGATATGATTCTGTAATACCCCCGCCAGTAGTGAACCAATCGCAGCTGACCCAAACACTAGCACTTAGTTGACTCCCTGCACCAGTGCCTTCTCCTCGGGCCGATAGGTTTCCGCCAATAGTGTCGTGCCGGCAATGAACATGAAATTCCAGTCCACTCCCAACAAAATTAGAGTTAACCAGTAAGACACGAAAAACTGTCCCTTGCGTTTTGTGTTAGCCCTTACAGGTACCATGGCGCTGGGCATTTTCCTTGAAATTTTGGTTTATAAAGTGCCCCGTCTTGATCTGGGATTGATCAGTTTAATTGCCTTCATGATGTGCGTCTATAACTTCTATGTCTCTGTTAAGAGCAACGAGACTCATTAGGGTTCATTCTTTTTTTATTGAAGTGGTTGTTGAACCAATATCCTTTTCTTCCGCTTCAGCCAAAGCAACCATCCCGCTAAAAGAAGCAGGGGAGGGGCCAAAACCGTGTTTAGTGACTCCCAACCGATATGATTCTGTAATACCCCCGCCAGTAGTGAACCACTCGCAGCTGACCCAAACACTAGTACGTCATTGACTCCCTGCACCAGTGCCTTCTCCTCGGGCCGATAGGTTTCCGTCAATAGTGTTGTGCCGGCAATGAACATGAAATTCCAGCCCACTCCCAACAATATCAGAGCAGACCAGTAAAACACAAAGAACTGTCCCTGGGTATTGATCAGGATACATAGTAGGTTCAGGCCGATTCCTACCAGCATGATGTTCTTGCTACCGAAGCACTGAATTATGTTTCCAGTGAAGAAAGAAGGTAGGAACATGGCAATGATATGCCACTGAATAACGAAGGCTGATGTAGAGAAAGAGTGATGATGAGCCTGCATGGAGAGCGGGGTTGCTGTCATGACTAGTGACATTGCTGCGTAGCCCAGAGCGGCACTGAGGATACTGACTTTCCAGGAAGTCTGGCGAGTGATTTCCCAGAATGGACGTGTTCGGGGTTGCTGCTCACTGGCCGCGGGCTTTGGTAGATCTACCAGTTGCAACAGTAGAAAAATCAGGATGTAGAGACCTATCAGGGACTGGTAACTTCCCATGAAAGGAGCTCCTTCCACCCAATCTTTGGTCAGCAAGGCGATTCCAGGTCCGAGAACTCCAGATAAAATCCCACCAAATAACACAAGAGAGACGGCCCTTGCCTTGTGTTCCTTAGGAGTCACTTCGATAGCCGCAAATCGATAGAGCTGCCCAAAACCAAGTAGACAACCGATCAGATAACTGCCTAAGCAGAAAAGAATGAAACTTTCGGATTGAATCGCATAGATGTTCATTAACCCTCCCAACATGCCGACGAGAGTCCCCAGTCGGAAACCGTTGCGTCGCCCAATTCTTTGCATCAGTAGAGAAGCTGGAATACCGCTGCTCATCGTGCCAAGTAAATTGAGAAAAAGAGGTAGCGTGGCCCATGCCGGGTCGTCGGCAATTCGTTGTCCTACCAAGGCGGCCGCTGAAATCGTCAAACTCGCAGAGGTGCCTGACAGAGCAAAGCACAGTCCTAACCAGCCGACAGTTGAGGGAATTTTTTCAAACCATTTTCGCAGAAATGAATCTAAATTTAAAAACACCAAAATACTCAAATAATCTTAAAAAATGCGGAGTGAAAAAACTAAGTAATCTTAAAGTTTCAACTACAGGATGAAGAAATACTGATATTATTTAATGATAATTTTCGTGTAAAGTTCTTATAAAATTAATTGTAATTCAATGTCTAATTTGATTAAAAATTAATCAGTTAATTTGAATTTGACCAAAAATTAACCTTTTGAATTGTGCGATACACTAATCAGCATATTCACTCACGAGAAAAAGACTTGAAATATTAGGTAATAAATTACTAACTATCTTTCGATTCTAGTATCAAACATTCTAAAATATAGGCACAAACTTTCATTTGAAGCCGACGTAAGACTGTAAATTCATTTAGACAATTGGATGGTCTGGAAAAGCTGTTCTAGCCACATTGATGATGGAAAAGAGCTGTGCAATGGTAATGAAAGGAGGTGATGTTAGACACAACTTTAAAGATGATTTATTTTGCTGAACAATTATTTTCATTATTGAGGTAAGAATGGATCGAAACGAAAAAGATATAACTGTAAATACTGAAAACGTGGAATCCGATGGTTCAACCCGTAGAACTTTCATTAAAGGTTCACTTGCAGTGGGAGCCGCGCTTGCAATGCCTGCGATTATCACTTCAAAGTCAGCACAAGCCGCTGGGCACGCAGCTGCAGTTAAAGTCGGACATCTGGAGGATCTGTCAGGAAATTTAGCAGTGTATGGAGTTCAGAAAGACCACGCTGCACAGCTAGCTGTTTCGGAAATTAATGCTGGATTAACTTTGAAAGGTGGCCCAGTTGGATCCGGTGGTTTAGGTGCTTTCGGAAATGTAGCGAGCAAGCCACCCTTGATGGGAGTCGGCAAGGGTGACCTTAATTATGTAAACGATGGTGGAGGTCGTTCTAAAGAAGCTGTCACATTCACTGAAGACGATGAAATTTTGGTGGATTCAGGCGATGATGGCATTCTTGGAAGACCTGTTGAACTCATCAATCTTGATGGCCAATCCAATAATAATGTCTGGCAACAGCTAACAAGAAAATTGATTCAGGGTGACAAGGTAGATTGCTTGGTTGCAGGCTTTACAAGTGCTGAGCGAGAAGCAATTAGGCCAATTGTAGACCAGTTCAAGCAATTATATATCTACACGAATCAGTATGAAGGTGGGGTTGCAGACGCCAATACATTTTGTACAGGGGCAATCTGCGAGCAACAGGTGATCCCTGTTGTCGATTACATGGTGAAAACCTTTGGGCCGAGAATCTACACGATAGCAGCCGACTACAATTTTGGACAACTCACGGCTGCATGGACAAAGGCAACAGCACCATTGGTCGGTGGGGAAATTATTGAAGAGGAATTTGTTCCACTTAGTGTTTCTGACTTCAGTACATCGATTGCCCGAATCCAAGCAGCAAAACCTGATTGGGTCTTCACACTCCTTGTAGGATCAAATCAGTCGAATTATTATCCACAAGCTTCAGCTGCAGGACTTGAATATCCGATGGCATCAACTGTTAACATGGCACAGGGCTACGAGCACCGTAGATTTTCTGCACCATCACTGAACAGGATGCATAATTGCGTGAACTACATCGAAGAAATTCCTACGAAGAGAAATAGGGATTTTGTCCAAAGATGGTACAAAATGTTCCCGAATGACCCATACATTGGTCAGATGGCGCAAAACACATACTTCTCAATCCACATGTACGCAAAGGCTGCAAGATTAGCAGGTACTACGGAGCAAGAAGCTGTTAAAAAAGCTCTGGAGTCTGGAATGAGCATCGAGGCTCCAGAGGGTACCGTCTTCATGGAGCCAGCAACTCACCACGCAGGACATTATATTCGATTAGCTGTGGCTGATGCAGAGCATAATGTTCAGTTCTTGAGAGAGTGGCCAATGATTACTCCGTGGTGGCTACATAGAATGGGTGTAAATCTCGTTGGTAAAAAGGAATACAAGCAGTATATTCCAGATGAGGATCCTTACTTCACAATGTTTGGGAAGTAAAAATTAAAAGCCCGGGGTGTTCTCCCGGGCATCTCTTGAAAGTGATTATGGAAATAGCACCTCTGATAATAAGCTTAGTGTACCAAGCATTAACTGCTGGTGCATTTTTGGTGTTGTGTTCGATAGGTCTAATGATTGTGCTAGGTATGATGAACATAATCAACTTAGCTCACGGTGAAATTATGATGATTGGGGCATATGTGGCCTCGCTATTAGTAACAGAAGGACTACCATTTTTCCTAACATTACCTTTTTGCTTTCTCGTTGGTGTTTTGGTCGGATTGGTAATTGAATTTCTATTCATTAGGTACTTATACTCGAGAATTTTATCTGCTTTAGTATTGACTTGGGGACTAGGATTAATAATTGCGCAAGGAGCATTATTAATTTATGGTCCATTTTTACCTTCAATAAAAATTCCATTTGGCTCAATTGAATATGGTGGGTTTACTTACTCGATATACCAATTGTTTTTGATTTTTGTTGCAGCTTTGCTGGTAGCGCTGATTTATTTTATTCTTCAGAAAACAGAATTGGGTCTGAAGGCACGTGCGACAATGCAAAACCCAGAAATTGCGTCAACAATTGGGATCAATAGGAAGAAAATGTTTTCTATAACTTTCGCATTCGGCGCGGGTTTAGCCGCTTTAGCTGGAGGAGTGTTAGCACCAACAACAACGATCGCACCATTCATGGGAACACAATTTGTCGCGCCAGCTTTCATAACTGTGGTTGTAGGTGGGGCTACAAATATAATAACAGGTACTCTTTATAGTGCAGGATCACTAGCAGCTATTAGAACACCAATTGGTATGTACCTAGGATCATTTGCAGGAACAGTGGGTCTATTCTTCGCAGCACTAATATTAATTAGACTTTATCCTAATGGGCTAGCAAGCATTAGACTTTTTGGTAGAAGGTAAAATGGGACCATTACAGCTTTTCCTGGGAGAACGTGATCTTGGCAAACAAAAGAGTTCATTAATATTTTTTCTGGCTTACTTAGTTAGTTTGTCAATAGTACCTATGGTAATGGGTGATTATGAGGCAATGAATTTTGCTTATTTCCTCTTAAATGTTCCATTGGGACTTAGCGTTACTTTAGTTTGGGGCTACTGTGGAATTCTAAGTTTTGGACAAATCGCTTTCTTTGGAGTAGCTGGCTACGCATATGGAATAATTGCTGGAAACCTAACTCAACTGCCGGCATATGAATTTATTGGAATTGGTGGTGGTATTTTGTCAAGCATGTTGCTTGCTTCAATTTTAGCCTACTTTCTATTTTTCGCCAGAGTTGAAAATTGGATTATTCCAGTTTTGACTTTGGTTTTCACACTTTTGCTAGAAACGTTTCTTGCTCAAACTGCTGGTTACCAATGGAAAATTGGAAACGTTTTGTTGGGTGGTTATAATGGAATGACAGGTATTCCATCAATGCGACTTCCATGGATAGATGATCCTCTCTATGGGTACTCTTTTTACTATTATGTTCTTACCTTTGTAGCACTTGTTTTTGTGGCTCTAAGAATTTTTATCAATTCAAAATATGGCTCAATAATTGTAGCAATTCGCGAAGACTCGTTAAGGACAGAGGTTCTAGGATACGACATTAGAAAATGGCAGTTTTTTGTTTTTGTATTAGCAGCGGCTCTTGCTTCAGTAAGTGGTATTTTATATGTTCAGTGGGGAAATTATATTACACCAAGTCAACTAGGACTAGTAGCAGCTGCACAACCTGTAATTTGGGCTGCAATCGGAGGACGTTCAAGTTTATTGGCTGTATCCTTATCTACCATTGGAATGACTTGGTTTTCGTTCACACTCTCCACACAAGGCAACCAACTTTCATTAATTTTTATTGGTGCAGCAGCAGTTGCGTCAATAATGCTGTTCCGAGATGGTATTGTTTTAACACTTTGGAATAATGTCGGTAAGCTTGGGAAATTATTTGAGAAAAAATGAGATAATTAGATTCGTTAGAACTATTTTTCAAGTATATGGAAAAAATTATTGAAACAAATAACCTGAGTAAGAAATTTGGTGGCGTGTCAGCGCTGTCAAACGTGAATTTTCAGGTTGAAAAAAATGAGATCAGATGTGTTATAGGGCCCAATGGTGCTGGAAAATCAACGCTCTTCAAAGCACTTTTTGGTCTTATTAAATTAGATAGTGGTACTGTCGTTGTTAAAGGGAAAGAGATTTCAAACTTTGAACCTAGCGCCAGAGTTAGGCTCGGTTTAGGGATGACCTTTCAGACTATTCGAGCGTACAATAATCTTTCAGTGAGAGAAAATATTGAAATCGCTTCGGGATTTTCGATTGGAAATCATTCTGATGAGAAGAATGAATTATTGAAAGAACTAATCGAATTGTTTGATTTCTCAATTAACTCAAATTTCCCTTCTAAAAATCTTGCTCATCATCATTTGCAATGGTTAGAAATTTTGATGATCATTCACACAGGTGCTGATGTTCTACTTCTTGATGAACCAACAGCGGGGCTCTCAGAGAAGGAAACGGGTATGACTGCTGACGCTGTCAAGTCATGTAAAAAACATGGCCTAACAATTATTGTTGTTGAACATGATCTTAAATTCATCAAGCAAATCGCTGAAAAAATTACGGTTATGCACCAGGGCGGTGTTTTTTATGAGGGTGATTTACAGTCTACCCTCAACAATGTTGAGGTGAAAAATATATATCTTGGGTACTAAAATGAATCAGTCCTCTGTTTTGACTACCCAAGATGTGTGCAGTGGATACGGAACGGCAACTGTTGTACGTGATATCTCAGTAGATATTCTTACAAATGAAATTGTTGGTATTATTGGTAGAAACGGAGTTGGGAAATCTACATTTGTCAAAACTTTAATTGGGTTAATTCGTGCCAGCAATGGCAAAGTGACCTTATTCGGAAACGACATCACAAACCTGCAGCCTGAATTAATTGCTCGCAAGGGAGTTGGATATGTCCCGCAGGGTCGAGGAATTTTTCCAGGAATGACAGTCAACGAACATCTTCTCCTTGGTGGTTATCTACAGCGAGACTCTAAGAAGCGTTCTAAATTCAACAAACTAATTTTCGATCTTTTCCCTATTCTTCATGAAAGAAGAAGTCAGATGGCAGGATCACTTAGTGGGGGACAACAAGAAATGTTAGCAATTGGCAGAGCTTTAGCAGGTGGGCCTGAAATACTTATCTTGGATGAACCAAGTGAGGGAGTACAGCCAAATATTGTCGGTCAAATTGGTGAGGCTATATTGAATTTTCGGAAACAACTCAACTTGTCCATAATTTTGATTGATCAAAATGCTTCATTAATTTCTAACACAGTTGACAGAGCGTACGCTGTTGAGAAGGGTTCTGTTGTTGCTATGCTTGATTCTGATGCGGTTCGGGATGAAGAAAAGCTTAGCAAAGTTTTGTCAATCTAGCCTAAAGAGGTAGACATGGAAATGATCATGCGGTCTTACCCCAATGATTGGGTAAGTGATTCGATGATGTACAAGCATGGTATTGCTAAAGCCCCCACCGGCAAAGTTCATCACTTAAGTGCTGAAAAGCAAGGGAAATACGTTTATACGATTGGGCCCTACAGTAATCCCGTTTTGGAAGTAGAGCCTGGAGATACAATTGTTGCCGAAACACACGATGCTTTTGAGGGGAAAATTCGATCGGAATCTGACAAACCAACAAAGCTTCTCAAAATGCCTTATCTTAATCCTCAATGTGGGCCCATTATGGTCAAGGGTGCACAGCCTGGAGATACGATTTGCATTCACATTGAGAAAATGGTGCCTCGTGGTGATCAGCCTCGGGGCACCTGCTGCATGATTCCTGAATTCGGTGCTTTGACCGGAACCAACCTGACTGCAACATTAAACGAACCGTTGCCAGAGATTGTCCGTAAGATTCATGTGGATGAAGAGACTGTCCACTGGAGCGACCGAATCAAGCTACCATATCGTCCCCACATTGGCACACTGAGTACTTCACCGGAAATTGATTCAATCAATTCCCTAACACCGGATAGCCACGGTGGGAATATGGACTTGCCTGACATGGGGCCTGGCACCGTGACTTATCTACCTGTTCGCGTTGAGGGTGCACGGGTTTTCATTGGTGATGCGCACGCTTGTCAGGGGGATGGAGAGGTTTGCGGCGTAGCTGTTGAGTATCCAACTTTTACAACCTTTACCGTAAACGTGATTAAAAATTACAATATCGAGTGGCCACGCCTTGAAGCAGATGATTTCATCATGGCGATTGGTAGCACCAGACCTCTGGAAGATGCGTGTAGAATTGCTTATCGGGAGCTAATCTATTGGCTTGAGCGGGATTTTGGTTTTGAACGCTACGACGCCTATATGATGTTGAGCCAATGTGGAAAGGTCCGCTTGGGGAATTTTGTTGACCCCAAGTATACAATGGGAGCTGCAATTCCGAAAAAATACATTTCCTAATTTTGCCTACCTGAGATGTCTTTTCTGGAAATTCTTGCTAGAGAAGGCATCTCTGAGCCTGCCAAGATTGAAATTTTCCTCAGTTAGCTCCTATCTCCTCACCCCGTTTGATTACCGAGTTCTCGGTTCCATTCCGCTTTGAAATTACTTTGGTGCGTGAAGGCTTTTGGTGAGATTGAAGACTTGTCAAAGTAGTTTGGTTCCGTTTTTGCCAGTCTAATTTTGTAAGAAACGATCAGAATCGGATGCTGTTTATCGTTGTTTTCAATAGGGATTTTTCTTTGATAAATTCACAAACGAGCGAATATGCATCTCCTTCGACAGTTCCGATTGTCTCTACCACTTGGCCTTTGCTGGCTCCTTGTCAGCTTGGGATGGATCGTTCCCCAATTTCTCTGGGCTTATGACCAAAGAGATCTGGGTCGATTACGTAATTTTGGAGCGTGCGTAGAGTGCAATATCAGTGAGGCTGATCTGCGGATGACCAAACTGAACGGTGCCAATCTCCGTTCTTCCGATATGGCGAAGACAATCTTTTTCAGTGCGAATCTTCAGGTAGCCGATCTCTCTAGTAGTAACTTGCGAGGTGCCAACTTAGAGCAAGCAGATTTGCAGGGCGCAAATCTGCAGGGTTCCAATCTAGAGGGTGCAAATCTGCGAGGCGCAAATCTAAAAAGAGCAAATCTCCAAGGTGCCAATTTAAAAGGAGTGAAGTTGTTTGGTGCCGACATGTCCGAAGCCAATCTAAGTGGAGTTTGGTTCAATACCGCAGACCTACAGAACGCTAACTTGTCGAAATCAAATCTATCAGGGACTATCTTCTACAGCACACGATTACGTGGAACCCAGTTCCGTGGAGCATACTTCTGCAATACACACTTTGGCACAGAAGTTACCCCGCAGATTGAGTTTCGACACTGCGAACTTGAACCTCGTTGAGGTTCACAACGGAATCATCCCTATCACGATCAAATCATCCTTCCAATCTTCCGAGAAAGTCTCTCTTCAAAAATTAATTCTACAAGATAGAGACTTCTCGGAAAAAATTATTTTTCCAAACCTTGCTTTCCTCCTCTTTTGCTGTTGTTCTATTTTGGTGTGACAAATTAGCGGCAGTTGAAATCTGCGACTGTTGATCGTCTTGCCTGAATGCAGGTACCAAATAATCTTGGTCTTGTGTCAGACGTCTAAGAGCCTGAGGGAGAGCCAACATGATACCCCCTACTTTCGATTACTTGGTTCCGGCCACTCTGCCGGAGGCCATTGCCTTGTTACATGAACATGGAGATGAAGCCAAGGTGCTGGCTGGTGGTCATAGCCTGATCCCCGCGATGCGCTTACGCTTCGCAGAGCCGAGCCACTTGATTGATATTAGCCACATTCCTGGCTTGGACTACGTCCGTGAGGAAGGTGGTTTTCTGAAAATCGGTACAATGGCTCGTGAAGTGGTTCTAGAAGATCTACCCTGGATTAGTGAACGGTATCCGTTACTAGTGGACACCACGAAGATGATTGCAGATCCCCAGGTTCGAAATCTAGCAACTGTGGGGGGTAATCTAGCTCACGGTGATCCCGCCAACGATCACCCTGCGACCATGCTGGCCTACCGAGCTGAGATTGAGATCACTGGGGCTTCTGGAGCTCGGATAGTGCCGATAGATGAGTTTTTCACGGATTTCTTCACAACAGCATTGGAGCACGGAGAGATTCTCACTGAGATTAGAATACCAATTCCCCCTTCCCGGAGTGGGGGTTGTTACTTGAAAGTAGAGCGCAAGGTAGGTGACTACGCTGCTGCTGCAGTAGCGGTTCAACTCTCGCTAGCGGCTGATGGTAGTATTGAACAGGCTGGTATCGGATTGACTAACGTTGCAGCGCTCCCCACTCGAGCAGTGGATGCGGAGAACGCTCTGCGGGGCCAACAACCATCTGATGCGCTATTTGCGCAGGCAGGACAGCTTGCTGCAGATGCATCAAGCCCAGCAGATGATTTGAGAGGTTCTGCTGAATACAAGCTTACTCTGATTCGTGAACTGATACAACGCGCACTCCGCCGCTCAGTGGAACGCGCCCAAGGGAGGAGTTGACCCATGTCGAAGCACAGCATCACGATTGAAATCAACGGTGAATCATTCACCCAAGAGGTAGATTCCCGAAAATTGTTGATCCATTTTCTCCGCGATGACCTAGCTCTGACCGGTACACACATCGGTTGTGATACGTCTAGCTGTGGCGCCTGTACGATCCTTTTGAACGGGAAGTCGATCAAGGCCTGTACTTTCTTCGCGGTTCAGGCCAACAATCAAAAGATAGAGACGATTGAGGGAGTCGAGCAAGGAGGGCAGCTTCATCCACTTCAGGAAGGTTTTCATCAGGAGCATGGGCTGCAGTGTGGTTTCTGTACTCCGGGGATGATAATGCGAGGAAAAGAATTGTTAGAAAAAAATCCGAACCCAACAGAAGAGGAAATTCGCTGGGGAATTTCAGGAAATTTGTGTCGTTGCACAGGCTACTCGAACATCATCAAGTCGATCCAGTATGCCGCCAATAAACTGAACGAGAAGCAGGAGGAGGCCGCATGATAATGTGCAAGACATCCAAAGAAATTGGAGGTATGGGGCATAGCCTCAAACGAAAGGAAGATGCGCGCTTTATCCGAGGATTAGGCAAATACACAGATGATGTACAGTTGCCGGGAATGCTCTACATGGACATTGCTCGCAGTCCCTTTGCCTATGCCAAGATCAAGAGCATAGATAAAAGTGCAGCGATGGAGATTCCCGGAGTGTTAGCTGTCATCACTGGGGAAGATCTTAAGCAGTACAATTTGCACTGGATGCCGACTCTGATGTCAGACACTCAGATGGTCCTACCCACTGATACGGTGATGTATCAGGCCCAGGAAGTTGCTGCTGTGATTGCTACAGACCGCTATATTGCTGCCGATGCGGTACAGGCTCTGGAAAATTCGATTGAATATGAGCAGATGAAGCCGCTCATTGATCCTCACAAGGCCTTGGATGCAGATGCTCCGTTGCTGCGACCAGACAAGGAAGGTAGAACAGATAACCATATCTGGCATTGGCAGACAGGTGATCAGGAAGCCACTGAACAAGCCTTCGATGAGGCAGACGTGGTGGTCAAAGAACAAGTCTATATCCCTCGAATTCACGTTGCTTCAATCGAAACCTGTGGTTGTGTAGCCAGTTACGAAAAAGCTGAAGGTAAGCTGACAGTCTGGATGACAACACAGGCTCCCCATGCGATTCGCACCGTTATCGCTCTTGTTGCAGGTCACGTTGGCCTCTCAGAAGAGCGTATTCGCGTAATTTCTCCAGATATTGGAGGTGGTTTTGGAGGTAAGGTGCCGGTTTATCCGGGCTACGTCATCGCGATTGCCGCAAGCTTTCTGATTGGTAAGCCAGTCAAGTGGATTGAAGACCGCTCCGAGAACCTTCAGGCAGATTCTTTTGCTCGTGATTACCATATGACTGTTGAACTGGCCTCCACCAAGGAGGGTAAGATGACCGGTCTGCGAATCAAGACCTTGGCCGACCATGGTTACACAGACGCGGCAGCGAATCCTTCCAAGTTTCCTTCAGGGCTCTTCTCGATCGTAACGGGTTCTTACGATATTCCAACGGCCTTCACTGAGATGGACGCGGTTTACACAAACAAGCCACCGGGAGGGGTCGCCTATCGTTGTTCTTTCCGAGTGACGGAAGCTGTGCACGCAATTGAGCGAATTACGGATGTGCTCGCCCAGAAGTTGGGACGGGATCCGGCAGATCTTCGGTTTCAAAACTTCATTCAGAAAGATCAGTTCCCCTACCGCTCCGCATTGGGTTGGGAGTACGACTCTGGTGATTATGCCCCAGCGTTGCGTAAAGCAATGGATATGGTGGGCTACGAGGAATTGCGCAAGGAGCAGGCAGAGAAACGTGCCCGAGGTGAGTTGATGGGTATTGGTATATCCAGCTTCACTGAAATTGTTGGGGCAGGTCCTTCCAAAGATTTCGATATCCTCGGCATCAAGATGTTTGATAGCGCTGAGGTCAGAATCCATCCAACGGGGAAGGCAATCGCTCGCTTTGGAACTAAATCCCAGGGGCAAGGCCACGAAACAACGTATGCCCAGATCCTCGCGGAAGAGTTGGGCATTCCAGCCATGCACATTCAGATTGAGGAAGGTGACACCGACACTGCTCCTTATGGATTGGGAACCTACGCCTCACGCAGTACACCTACCGCTGGTGCTGCTGCTGCCAAGGCTGCTCACAAGATCCGGGACAAGGCACGTAAAATTGCTGCATATCTTCTGGAAGTCAGTGAAGAAGATCTGGAATGGGAACCCGGCAAGTTCTTTGTCAAGGGAGCCCCAGAGCGCTCCAAGACGATTCAGGACATTGCGTTTGCGGCTTATACCAACCATCCACAGGGAATGGAAGCTGGGCTGGAAGCGACGCACTACTATGATCCACCCAATCTGACCTTCCCCTTTGGGTCCTACATCTGTGTGATGGACATTGATCCCAAAACTGCAGAGATGAAGATTCGCCGGTTCGTGGCGATTGATGACTGTGGAAATATCATCAATCCAATGATTGTAACAGGTCAAATACATGGCGGCCTGGCAATGGGAATTGCCCCAGCAATGTACGAGGAGTTGATCTATGATGATGATGGTAACATTCTCAACGGTACCTTCATGGACTACCTACTACCAACGTCGGTAGAAACTCCGAATTGGGAAACCGGGCATACGATCACACCTTCCCCACACCACCCACTGGGTGCCAAGGGAGTTGCAGAATCCCCAACCGTGGGAGCACCTCCTGCAGTGGCCAACGCGGTAGTAGATGCGCTCTCTCACTTGGGTGTGACCCATGTTGATATCCCTGTCACTCCCTTCAAGGTCTGGAAGATTTTGAAGGAAAAGGGCGTCATTTCCTAATTAGCTGACTGAAGGAGCCTCTGGGGCTCCTCACTCTCCTTTCTCTCCAAATCCGATTTTTTCATGACTAATTTGCCTCTGCCTGCAGATCCTCAGGCAGTGGTCACAGAGCTTCAAGCTACCGGATATGTAGCTGATGAGGCGCTGGCGACCTCAGCTTTTCTACTTTTACATCTAGGCCGACCCTTGCTGTTGGAAGGCCCCTCTGGAGTTGGTAAGACGGAACTGGCCCAAGCACTGGCCACCTTGTGCCAGACGGAATTGATCCGTTTGCAGTGCTATGAAGGGCTCGACGTGCACAGCGCTGTTTATGAGTGGAATTACCAGAAGCAGCTCTTGGCTATCCGACTGGAAGAAGCGAGTGGTGCCAATCGTCTGGACAGTAAACAAGCACAAATTTTCAGTGAAGAATTCCTGTTGGAGCGACCACTGTTATCCGCCTTGCGTCACTCAGCGAAGTCTCCCGTGTTGCTGATCGATGAGGTAGACCGTGCCGATGAGGAATTTGAAGCTTTCCTGCTGGAGTTGCTCTCTGTCTTTCAAATCACGATTCCAGAGTTGGGGACTGTACAGGCGACTCACCGTCCTCATGTGGTGCTGACTTCGAATAGGACCCGTGAGTTGAGTGATGCACTCAAGAGGCGCTGTCTGTACCACTGGATTGGTTATCCGGATGCAGAGCAAGAGCAGGAGATTGTGCGTCAGCGATTACCTCAGGTAGAAGCCGAGTTGGCACGTCAAACAGTGCAATGTATTCAGTCTTTGCGAGAACTCCCACTGAGCAAATCACCAGGCGTCGCTGAGACCCTGGATTGGGCTCAGGCACTCCTGCTGCTCAATCGCCCACATCTGGATGAACTGACTTTTGAACGTACCATGGGATGTGTGCTGAAGTCGACAGAAGATCAGGAACTGGTACGCAAGCGAGGTCTGGACAATCTGTTGACTGCAGCCGTGGGATGAAGTCGACGAACATGTTCGTTACGGAACACATGAATGCACAGACAGACCTGACCGCAGCTGTCATTGGGTTCTGTCGCTTTCTGCGTCGTCAAAGTTTTCGGGTTGGTGTAGCAGAAACCTTGGCAGCCTTGGAAGCTTGTCGAGTGGGCCCTCTGGATCAGCGCTCCTATCTCCGTGCCGCACTGCGTGCGCTCCTGTGTTCTTCGAGGCAGGAGAATGAACAATTTGATCCTTTGTTCGATCAATACTGGCAGCCAGGGCCTCCACCACCTCGGAAAACTGCTAATGACCGACCACCTGTCAATCCACTGGGTGTTGTTACGCGTCAAAAGCGATCACTG
>DJYX01000208.1 GCA_002450295.1 Deltaproteobacteria bacterium UBA6967 | reverse complement strand
CGCAACAACTGCCGGTCTTCATAAGCCTGGAGGCTCAGCAACTCGAATCCACGAATGATCCCACCCCATTGCTGTTTGAGCAGAATCAACACACTCCTTCCAGAGGATTCTAACTGGAAAGAATAATTCTGAGAAAAGGACATTTTAGATGGAGTCAGCACTCTAAGTTCACCGTCTTCCTTGATTAGAAATGCTTGAAACTCAATCAGGTTCAGCGTTTGGAATTCAAGGACTCTCGGGATTTTGGTGGAGGGCAAGTCGAGATGGAACCAAACGTTGCCGTGTTTCTGAGCCATCTTGTTGAAATCTTTTCTTGTCCAATCATCGAATGAGTCGAGTTGTTGGAGGATTTCTTGAGGCTGAGAAAGTTGCTCTCGCTCCAGATAGTATTTGGCTGAGAGGGTTGTTGAGTCTTGTTCCCTCAAGTTCTGGCAGGAACCCAGAAAGAGTCCGCTCAGCACTAGGAACAATGGAATGTGCAGCAGTCTAAAAAGCCCAAGTGACATGGTTTCTTTTGAAAAATGTCTGACGATTTTGTGAAACAGCCCCCTAGTTTCTATCAGATGAGTTGTTGTTGCACAACGTTCTCCAAAATTCTCCGTTATTCTCCGTTATTCTCCTTGAGAAAAGTCAGAGTGTTACTAGATTCTGCAATCAGTCAATTATTTTAGATCTGAAAGAGTGATTGTGCTCTATGGATCTTAAGATCTCGAAACGATTGTTTAACAATGTTTGGAGTTGTTGTGTCTCAGACAGACGAGCGTAGATTGGACTTGGAAGACGAGGCAGAGTGGTCTGATCGGAATCCTTTTTGGTATTTGGCGGTAGGTGGCAGTGTACTGGTCGCTGCCTTTCTCCTATGGTTACTGCTCTAGGGTTAGCAGCACCAGAACTTTTTCAACCATTGACAGAAAAATGAAACCAACGAAAAAATTTCTTGTCGTGGATGACAATGAATGGATTCTCGAAACAATGTACGAGTTGCTGATTCCAACTGAGCAGGCTGCTGCACCTAAGTTTGAGGAGATGGCCAGCAGTCTGTTCAACAACCCAGCAGTAACTCAGCTTGCAGCCCAGCGGGAGGATAAGCGGGAAATCACTGGTGCAACAACCGGCGAGGATGCTCTGGAGCAAGCTGAGCGTGCATTAGAATTGGGGGAGCCGTATTTGATCGCTTTTGTTGATTTGAACCTTGAGCGAAACCTGAATGGGGTCGATGTAGCCATTCGTTTACGACAACTGGATCCCAAGATTCAGATTGTCATCATTATGGCGTACTTTGATCGTAGGGATGAAGATCAGCTTCACCGTGAGCTGGGTACCGGAAACTTTCACTTCCTCCGCAAGCCCTTCAAGATGGCAGCAATGAAAAAATTAGTAGATGAACTCTGCCATCATCCGTCTGTTGATGAACATCAGACGCCTCAATCAATAGAGCTCTCCCACCTAGATGCTGTCGTTGAACCGCTAAACCTCTCTGAGGAGCTCAATAGAGTCCTCAGTCAGTACGGTATTCGGTCCGTTCGTTTTGTCGTGTCTGATCAACGAATCGTGCAGCAAACACTCACCTATCCAAATCATCAACACAGCCTGGTGACAGATATCCCCTGGGTTGAGGATTGTTCTTTCGGGGATCTAGAGGATGCCCGCAAAGCCTGTCACCAGGTGATTCTGCAGAAGAGTCTGGAGCGCTTGAATAAAAGTCCTGGTACTCAATGGGCGTCCTCTTGATGATTCAACGCTATGAAAGCTCTTCATGAGAAAGCTAGTTCTTGCTTCCCTCTGTTTTCCACTTTTCACAAGTTTAGCCCTCGTCAAGAAGCTTATCTTTGCTAAAGGGCCTGATGGTGGTCTGTTTCGAGTATTTGCATCGGGCATCTCAGCGTGCCTGAACAAGAATCAAGATGAACACACCTTTACCACGCAGCACACGGGTGGAGTTGGGTAAGACAGGCATCGTGACGCCACTGCACAAGGGCGCCGCCTCTTTTTGGAAGAATCAGTAAAGATTTGAAACACGGGATCACTGTTTCAAATCATCTGTAACAGCAACAAATCTCTATCAAAGAATGGATATTCACGAAGTGCGCAGGTGGACCAGTGAACTGAACGTCCTGGTTGTCGAAGATGATGAAGTTTTACGGGAATCTTTCCAGCAGTTGCTCAGCTACCTCTTTGCAGAAGTTGATACCGCCGTTGACGGTCAGGACGCTTTCGATCAATGGGTGAAAAAGCAGCATGACATAGTCGTCACCGATCTAAACATGCCGCGGCTGAGTGGCTTTCGGCTGATCGAAAAGATTCACCAGCAAGCTCCACAGCAGGCGATGGTTGTCATCAGCGCCTATGAAGATGAAATTTTTCAGCAAGCTCTGACAACTCAACAGGTAAATTACCTGATCAAACCGGTCAGCCTGGAGGAATTGCTAAACGTGCTGATTCCCGTTTGTCAAAGTCTTCCTTTAGAGTATCAAGGTTACTGAAGCAGTGAACAAATGGAGGCCAAGACTAAAAAATAAGGCTAAAATTCATTTCATGAAGTCACTAAACTAGGTGCATTCCTCAAATCTTTGTATAGACTGTGCAGAAATACTAAAACCAGTTTGCTCCTACTCCAACGCACTTTATGAAAAAAGAAGATCTGCAACGATTGAAAGATACGGGAAATTGTCCCAGGGGGAATCTCCGTGGGGTAGACCTGGGTGGGGCCAGTTTGTTGGAGGCTGTGCTGAGAGAAACGGATCTGTCTCAAGCGAACTTGCGGAGGACGTTACTTCGGCGAGCAATCCTGGTCAAAGCGAATTTGAGAGAAGCCAACTTACAGGAAGCAGATCTCAAGGGGGCTGACCTGGAAAGTGCAGATCTCTACCGGGCCGATCTGTTCAAGGCGATTCTAGAAGATGTTGATCTTCAGGACGCGAATCTGGATCAGCCAGATCTCCGCAAAGCGATTCTGATCAAAGCCGACCTCCGTGGTGCCAATCTGTTTCGGGCCAGAATGCAAGGCGCTAATCTTTCAGAAGCTGATTGCTACCGAGCCGACCTGGAGAAAAGCGATCTGAGTGATGCCAATCTGTACAAAGCCGATCTACGGGAATCGAACCTCCATGCTGTGAATCTTCAGGGGGCTAACCTTATGGGGGCCGATCTGGAAGGGGCCAACCTCTTTGAAGCCGACCTGACAGAGGCAAACCTGGAAGGGCTGAGCCTGGAACGTACGAACCTGGAATCCGCTAAATTCCTCAAAACTATCATGCCTGACGGGCATTCGCACACTAGGCAATAGCATTCTTCAGATTTTCTGTTTCTCGCTCGGAGAAGTTCGCCTTCAAGCCAGATGTGGGCCCAGGTCTACACATTCAATTTTCCCCATTTTTTCAGTTCTCACAATTCCCTCATCTACCACGAAGGTGGTCCCCCCTCTCCCAGTTGAGCGAGGTTTTTTAGTAAATTGATTTCATTTGCCAATTCAATTTTTTGGTGAGCAGCAGTCCGCAGTTTTTTTACCTTTTCCTTTGGGGAGAAACTGGCTGAAGGCTGGATGAGGGGTGTGTGTCAACTCTGAAGGTTTCTCCAAATTTTGTCTGATAACCAACCACTCTGTCTCTTCAATTCTCTTCCAACTTCTACCAGCAACGTTTCGAAATTGAGCGAAACTCCAATCCAAGCAACCGGTTTCTTAAAAATTTATCTGCCAAAATGGAATCACTAATTTCAAAAAAGCAGAAAAAATGGAAACCATACCCCGAAATCTAAAGACGCTCTCCTCCAGCTTTTTCTTGTTTGGACCCAGAGGAACCGGCAAATCCACCTGGCTTCGACAGCACTTTCCAGAGGCTCTTTGGATCGATTTGCTGGACCCCCGCGAACAGCGGATCTTCCGGGCGCATCTAGAGCATTTGCTCGAGCGACTGATGGGAGATCCAGAGAGAACGGTGGTGGTGATTGATGAGATTCAGAAAGCTCCAACTTTTTTGGATGTCATCCATTGAGAAGGCTGGACCCTTACAAATCTCCTCCCAAAATACTTGTGTCGTTCTCTCTTCCATTTGGCAAAATCTTTGTAGACGATCCGTCCGTCCGCTTTCATTTTTCCAGTGATTCGATAGTAGTCTTCTGCAAAAATCCCAACTCTTTTTCAGGGCTAACGAAAGCCTAAAATCTTAAATAACAAGATTTTTCTAATTTTTGCTCCGAAATTCTCCACCTTATGTTTTCTGGCCTGGCGGATATTCTCCGAAATGTTCCTACCGACAAGTAAATTTATTCACTATTTTATCTTGTAATCATTTTCTTGTAGTAGACGAAAAGATTAGTGAAAGCATAGCCTTCCTGTGATCTTTGATTAGATGGGGAAATTGACATCCCCTTCCCTTTGCGTTTGAAACATTGATTAAGAATTAAAAAGGTTAGGAGAGATATGGATCGTGCGCTGATTTTTGTGGACTCAAAGCATTACCGAGGCAACTGTCGTCGGATCCAAGACCGTTTTGAGGTGAAAGGATCGGTCAAACTGAATTACAACGACCAAGATCAAATGGTCAAATTATCTAATTTGAGCAGGGGTGGATGTCGACTCATCTCAGAGAACCATTGTAGTCCACAAGCTAGTGTCCATCTCACATTTCTAGTACCGTCCAAGATCCATCGGCAGCAATTGCAGGTTCAGTCCCC
>DJYX01000271.1 GCA_002450295.1 Deltaproteobacteria bacterium UBA6967 | reverse complement strand
ACCCGCTACGATAAGCGAGCCTGCACTTTTCTGTGAGCTATCCACTGGGTAACTGCGATCATCTGGCTAAATTGATGACAGGCCCTAATCGATCAACGAAATTTGACCTGATTATATCCAAGTTCCTACCCCTAGACGGTCAAGTTGAGACGAGAATTTAGGCTGATTCTTACCAAACTCCCTCCACTCTCCTCCAAAATTTTTTTGAAATGTTTTATTAATGTGACATCACGTTTTTGTTGAAACTTCATCAGAAACAATTGCTTTCATCAAATTCATCGAAGCAAACAATGTCACAGCAAGAATACCTAAACAGCATCCGCAATCAGGATTCATTCACTTTCGAAGACTGCTCTGAACAGCTTCGAGATAACCCCCACTTGGGTAAGGAATTGAGCATCCTTTATTTCGAACATCAGGAATCTGAACAGACCTCATCCAAGGAGGCTTGAAGTTTGTTTTAAAAAAACACTCACCATACCTTGAAATCTCAAGCCAACCCTCCTGCCTCCACACAAACTTTCATCGGTCATCTCTGTAATCATTGGAAGTCTTTGCTTGCTTCTTGACCTCATTTTAATGAAATCTGGCGTAGTTCATTTCCTTTAGAGAAGGAAGCATCGCTCTTCTTGATGGATACAATTCTCTAAGATCATTGTTCATAATTTGATTACCTGAGTTCTTCAATGTCCAAGTTGACAATCGTTGCCCACATTACCCTACATCCTGAAAAAATTGATTTTGTCAAAAACGAAATGGCAAAGATGTTTCCAATCACCCGTGCTGAAGAAGGTTGTTTGCAGTACGATCTACATCAAGATAATAAGAACCCCGCCTACTTCATGATCTATGAGAACTGGACTTCGTATGAAACCTGGCAGGCACACATGAATGCCGAGCACATGGCTGTTTATCGGAAATCCATCGAAGGTTGTGTGGTAGAGGCCAAAATTCATGAGATGACTCACTTGATCTAACAACGGCAAATGATTCGCTCCAGATTCTATTCATGGATTTGAAATTTTGTTCAGGGTTGACTAATGCCCCAAAGATCTTCCGTAATTTTTTCGAGGAACCCAAACTTGAAGCGAAACAAACAGCTAGTTTCAATGCTGACAAGGATACTATTGATTTGGGTAATTCCCACCGCAGTTGTTTTTGCTTCAACTAATTCCTTTCAGCGATCTCAGGTTGGACCTGTTGGGCTATTGAAGGACCCTTGGGAAATACTCTATGCCCCCAACGGCAAATTATGGATCACAGAACGGAGCAAGGGAGAAGTTTCTGAGGTGGATCCTCAGAGTGGTGCCAAACGGAAGTTGTTGAAAATTGAGGATGTCTATCCCTTCGTTGGGCAGGCTGGTCTCTTAGGAATGGACCATCACCCTAATCTTGGCAAGGGAGTCAATGAGGATTGGGTTTATTTGACATATACCTACCAATCAGGGGATAGACCACTCCAAAAACTAGTGCGCTACAGATATGAAACCCTGAATGATCTTGGGCAATTTGTGGATCCCAAAGTTTTGCTGGAGAATTTGCCTTCCGGCAACGATCACATTTCTGGTCGGCTCAAGCTAGGTCCTGACAAGAAGATTTACCTGACTATCGGAGATATGGGGGCCAACCAGTTTGGCAACAAGTGCAAATCGATTGAATCACAAAGAATTCCGACTTCTGAAGAAATCCAGCAGAAAGATTGGTCTGCTTACAAGGGAAAGATCCTCCGAATCAATCTGGATGGCAGTATGCCCAGCGACAACCCCCTCATTTCAGGGATACAAAGTCACATCTATTCATATGGCCATCGCAATGCCCAGGGATTGGCTTTCAGTAAGAATGGCTATCTTTTCTCCAGTGAGCATGGACCCAAGTCGGATGACGAGGTAAACCGAATTGAAGCAGGAATGAATTATGGCTGGCCGCATATCGCAGGTAAACAGGATAACCAGGCTTATACCTACTGTAACTGGTCAACTCATCCCTCATGTGAAGTTCTGAAATTTAGTGATTACTTCTGTCCGAAGTCAATTCCAACCAACTTGGAGTCCGATTGGTATCATTCCAACTTTAAAGAACCCTTACAGACCTTCTTCACAGTGCCTAATGATCATAATTTTAGACAGCGATCCTGTGGGCACGAGTTCATTTGTTGGCCCACTATAGCCACTTCAAGTTTGGAAGCCTATGAGTCAGACAGCATTTCCAATTGGTCTTCCTCACTACTGGTCGTGAGTCTCAAACATGGGCAACTTTACAGACTCAAGTTGGATAACTCTCGTTCTCGAATTGAAGAGAATCCAGAGTCGTTATTTCGGACACAAAATCGCTACAGAGACATAGCAATCCATCCTGATGGAAAAACTTTTTATATCATCACAGACAGCGGGGGACTGACCAAAGCGATTAAAGGAGGGAGTACGAAAGACCTGCATCATCCCGGAACGATTCTTCAATTTAGCTTCCGAGATACCCACTGAAAGATTAGTGAATAACTCTGCAAGAAACTTCTGATTTCCTACAAATTTAGATCTTAGACGCATCAAAAGATCATTTTAGAAAACACTTTAACTACTGAAGATAGAGCTTTTTGATTTCTAGTTTGGCCCACCGTAGCTAACAGCAATTTTCAAAGGCAGGAATATTCAGTGCATTCCCCCAGATCAATTTACTTCCATACAATCGCAAAATCTGGGGGGATATGCGAACCACTATCACTCTGTTTACGCTTTCGATAATTTTTGTGCTGACAAGTTACAGCACTCTATTTGCCTGTCATCTGGGAATTTGGGCTGGAGCATGGACTGTTGGGCACAAAGAGAATCGGGTTGGGGTCAATTCAATTCCACCAAGAAATATTTTTGAAATATCTACAGAGATGACACGAGTTTCCTCAAAGCACACAACAGCAAGCTCGTATGGGACCACGGATTCTACGATCATTACCACGAATTGTGACTTCAAAAGCGCTAATATTGAGAAGTTCTTCAATGATAGTTATGAGCAAATTGCTGAAGAAAGTGCCCGAGGTACAGGCTCCCATTTGGAGGCTTTGGCGTCGTTAACGGGGTGCCCCGCAGATCAATATGGTACTTTCGAGCAAGTTATCCACAGAAATCATCAATACGTTTTCGCAGAAAAAGACTATGATCTATCTGTGAAACAACTCTTCAACATGCTCAACTCTGAGAGTGAACTAAAGTCCTGCCTTCAAAGTTCCTAGATCCCCATCGAATAACTCAGAATCAATTTGAATGAAGTTTTTTCTTCAACTTGGACTAATCTCCCTCCTTCCCCTCAATTACATCATAAGTGGTTCGGCCAAAATCAATTAGAACTCACCCAATTGCCCATGGAAGTACTTATTGCTGGAGGCTAAAAAGTCTATAAGGCGAAATGCTAAAATACGGTATTGGCGCTCAAGGTTTGTTTAGTTCATTGATGAGCAGTTTCAAAGAAACTTCCAACATCGTTTTGGATTTC
>DJYX01000023.1:3833-4070 GCA_002450295.1 Deltaproteobacteria bacterium UBA6967 | reverse complement strand
GCACTGAAAGGATGGTGGATTCAGGGTGTCGAAGGTCATTTGAATTCGGGAATGCATTTGATCCAGATTTTTTACAAACTCCACAAAGCCCATACCGTGGGCATCCATAAGGTTCGAATAATTGACAACAGCCACATCTAGTACCCAATACTCACCAAACGTGTGGAGTACATCTTCAACCGGCATCTCCAAGACCTCAACACAAGCCCCGACCAGATCATAAGTCACTTGATCATC
>DJYX01000023.1:0-3418 GCA_002450295.1 Deltaproteobacteria bacterium UBA6967 | reverse complement strand
ACCAAGCTTTCCACCGCCTTGTTCACTAAACCGTACATTTGTGTCTCCTCCAAGATAAGAATCTGCTGATAGAAAAGCCTACACTGCTGTTTTCTTGTTTGAAAAAAATCATCTTTCTGCTTCTGTTGTAGATGATTCTGAGACACTGAGAGTCGTTGCATCTTCTGACCAAAGACGGAGCTGACGGGTTGCTTCCGGCAACTACTCTGCCTGTTGACCCTGTTACTTTGTTTCAAAAATTTAACAACAGGTGTCAAATATTATATTTGAATCGCTGACAATATTGCTAGATTTAAATCTTTTCGTCATCACACCAACATATTTTCCAACTCTTGGAGTGCATCTGCTGGTTGAATGCTGATCAAGCAGTTTGTGTGACTAAATTGGCAGGTTCGGTCGAAGCAGGGAGAGCAGGGCTCAGCTCGGTACAGGAAGCGAGCATGTGGATTGAGAGGACGAGTCCAGGTGGGGGAGGTGGAACCAAAAATCGCTAGTTGAGGACGCTGTAACGCTGCCATGATGTGCATGCTACCAGAATCATTGCTCAGCAATAATTTTGCTCTGGAGAGCAATGCCACGAGCTGCGGTAAGTTAGAACGACCACACCAGTTCTCAACACCAGACAGCCCGTGGGCGATTTTCTCGCCGCTGGCATGATCCGCTGGAGTACCCAGAATCAGGATGGATTCATTCCACTTCTGAGCTAGCTGGGCGGCTACCTCATGGTAATACACTTCTGGCCACTGCTTGGCTGGGCCATAGATCGCTCCAGGCGCCAACGCGATAAAACGTTTGGGCAAGGCTGGTAGACCTCGCAACTGTTCACTTACCCACTCTTCGCTTAACTCAAGCTGCGGAAAAACCAACAGTGTCTTGGAATCCTGTGGACTGAGAAGATGAAGGTACTCTTCAACAAGATGCCGCGTGCGTGGTTGCCAAGCAGTTCGTATGGCCGGACGCAAAAGCCAGCGCCTGCCATCACCAGAGTAACCAATCCGTTCTGGAATGCCGCTGCGCCAAGCCATCCATGCAGACGAAAAGCTGGGTGGTAACACATAGATCCGTTGGTAACCTCGGTTGGCAAGCTCAGCACCAAAATCTCCTGCCTTGGTTAATTCTCGGTCAAAAGGTAAGAGAGTTCCCCGATGAGGCAGCGGTAACCCTTCAAAGCCTTTGCGGACGATCAGGTCCACCGTTGCTTCGGGAAAACGTTCTAACACCGCCCGACAAAAAGCTGTCGCCATCATCAGATCGCCCAACCAGTTCGGCATACGAATCAGAATCTTTGTTGGATCAGTCATGAGATTGGATTTAGACTGGCAAGATTAAGCTTATTTGTATATTTTAATGTTTTATTAAAATTCGTTTCGAGGAAAATATGGACTTTCTTGGGTTGCTTGGTTTTGTCATCTTCTGGGTTGTATTGCAACGTTGGATTCTGCCGAAATTTGGGGTGCCCACCTGAATGAACCCCAACGTTTGCCGCGTGCCGGCAAAGAAAGAGAGGAATTTGTCAGAAGAAGAGCAGATCGTCAACAAGGTAGAGGGACCTGTCTAAGCGATCCACCTTAGAGAAGTGGTTCAGGCTTGATTGCTTGGGCGTTTGGGTGTTCGAAGACCAAGCGAGCCACTCTTTTCAGGAAGGCGTTCACCTGCTCTGGAGCCGAACCGACCAAACGCTCAGAGTCTGTAAGCAACAACTGGAGCTCTGGCAGGTCCAAAGGCAGTGTGGGATCTTCTGCCAAGCGCTGCAGCAGGTTGTTTTCCGAGCGAATTTCGCTGCGGAGCTCTTCCGCTACTTGTAGTGCGTGCTGCTTGATGCAGTCATGCAACTGCTCTCGACCTCCTCCCTTGCGCACGGCTGCCATCAAAATTGTTGTGGTTGCCAGGAAGGGGAGCTGCTGATCTACCTCACGGCGAATCAGATCTTCATAAAATCCCATCTCCTGTAAAATGGTCAGCATGGTCTCCAACTGACCATCAAAGGCCCAGAAGGCTCCGGGTAGAGCCACACGCCGAACAACTGAGCAGGCAACGTCGCCCTCATTCCACTGGTCCCCACTGAGGCCCATCAGCATGTTCACGTACCCATTAAGCACCTGGTGCAAGCCATTAATACGCTCGGCATTGCGGGCGTTGACCTTGTGGGGCATTGCCGAAGAGCCAACCTGGCCAGACTGGAAGCCCTCTGTGAACAATCCCTGCCCTGCCATCAGTCGGAGTGTCTTGGCCAAGCTACTGATGCCAGAACTCAACCCGAACAAACAATGCACCACTTCTGTATCGAGACTGCGCGGATAGACCTGACCTACCGCCTGAAGCTGTGCTGGTCCGTCCAAGTGCTGGCAAACTGCTGCTTCTAGTTCACGAACCTTTTTTGGATCCTGTAAGAGGATATGCTGATCTAGCTGGGTTCCGACTGCACCTTGCAAACCACGCAAAGGATAACCAGCACGCAAGCTTTGTAAGCGCTGGAGAGCCTGTAGCATCTCTTCCCCGAACATGGCGAGACGCTTCCCAAGAGTAGTTGGTTGGGCGGGAACATTGTGTGTACGGGCCACCAGCAGCCAATCTCGGGTGCGCTCAGCCCAGCGGGCCAACTGATAGAGGACTGCGATGTACTTGTCTTCAAGGAGGGCTAGTGAGCGGAGAATCTGTAGCTGCTCAACGTTATCTGTCAGATCTCGGCTGGTCAGACCCTTGTGAATCTGCTGCTCTCCAGCCAAGTCACAAAATTCTTCGATACGGGCCTTGACGTCATGCCGTAACACACGTTCACGTTCTGCGATTCGCTCTAGGTCAATCTGATCTTTGACTTGCTCATAAGCCTCAATCGCAGCGTCTGAAATTTCGACACCGACAGCCTGCTGTGCTTTCATCACAGCAATCCAGAACTCACGTTCCAGACGAATCTTTCCTGTTGCTGACCACAGTTCACACATTGCAGTGCTTGCGTAACGCTGAGCCAGAACGTCAGGAATCTGAGGTTTCATCAGGGAGGGTTTACTTAGAGACCAACGCTATTGCGCACTCGTTTGCGAACTTCCAAAGCCACTCGTCGAGCTTTATCACGACCTTTTTCCAAAATTCCTTCCAGAGTCTCAGGCTGCTCGCGTAACTGAAAGTAAGCTTCCCGAGCTTCTCCCAATTCTCGCTCTACTGCCTCAAACAATTGCTGTTTCGCTTCACCGTAGCCCATTCCACCCGCTCGGTAGCGCTCTGCCAAAGTGGCTTGTTCTTCTACCGTGGCGAAGTGTCGATAGAGTTGGAAGATGTTGCACTGGTCAGGATCTTTAGAATCTTCCACTCCAAGAGAGTCGGTCTGAATCCGCATGATTGATTTACGAACCTGCTTGGCAGGAGCAAACAAGGGAATCACATTGTTGTAGGACTTGCTCATCTTCTGACCATCCAGTCC
>DJYX01000171.1:2996-6356 GCA_002450295.1 Deltaproteobacteria bacterium UBA6967 | reverse complement strand
GGAGGCAATGGAGTTTCCTCTTACCCACATCCTTGGTTAATGCCAGAATTTTGGCAGTTTCCAACTGTTTCCATGGGATTGGGTCCGATTATGGCGATCTACCAAGCGCGCTTCCTCAAGTATCTTCACAATCGAGGTTTGGCAGACACCAGCAACCGGAAGGTCTGGGCATTTCTTGGCGATGGCGAAACAGATGAGCCAGAAACCCTAGGAGCTATCGGCCTAGCAACCAGAGAGAAGTTGGATAACTTAATTTTTGTGGTTAACTGTAATTTGCAGAGACTAGATGGTCCTGTTCGAGGAAATGGCAAGATTATACAGGAACTTGAGGGTGCCTTCCGAGGTGAGGGTTGGAACGTAATCAAAGTGCTCTGGGGTGGAAATTGGGACTCTCTACTAGCTCAAGACCCGAAAGGTTTGTTGCGCAAGCGGATGGAAGAGTGTGTTGATGGTGAGTACCAGAACTTTAAGAACAAAGGTGGCGCCTACACCCGTGATAATTTCTTTGGCAAATATCCAGAATTGCTGGAGATGGTTTCGAATATGACCGATGACGAGATCTGGAAATTGAAGCGGGGTGGCCACGACCTTTTCAAAGTGTACGCTGCCTATCACTCTGCCGTGAATCACCAGGAACAGCCGACCGTGCTGTTGATGAAGACGGTCAAGGGCTTTGGAATGGGTGCTTCGGGAGAAGCCGCGAATCCAAGCCACCAGCAAAAGAAGATGTCTAGTGATGATCTTTACAAGTTCCGTGATCGCTTCAGTCTTCCCATTTCTGATGAGCAGGTCGCCAAGCTTGAGTTGGTCCGCCCAGACGATAGCACTGAGGAGATGCAGTATTTAAGAGAGCGTCGTGGAAAACTCGGTGGGTTCCTGCCAATGCGCTTGCAGCGCGGAGATGAACTCAAGGCTCCAGAACTGAGCACCTTTGATCGTTTGCTGAAGGATTCTGGTGATCGAGAGATGTCCACAACCCAGGCATTGGTCCAGGCAATGACCATGCTGACCCGTGATAAGGAACTTGGCCCACGCTTGGTGCCAATTGTTCCAGACGAGGCCCGGACCTTCGGGATGGAGGGGATGTTCCGCCAAATTGGAATCTATGCTCACGAAGGACAGAAGTACGAGCCGGTTGACCGTGATCAGTTGATGTACTACCGCGAAGATCAGAAAGGCCAATTGCTGCAGGAAGGAATCAACGAAGCGGGGGCGATGTCATCTTGGATTGCAGCAGCAACTTCCTATAGTTCCTCGGGCTTGCAGATGATTCCGGTATACATCTTCTACTCGATGTTTGGATTCCAACGAATTGGAGATCTTGCCTGGGCAGCAGGCGACATGCAGGCCCGTGGTTTCCTAATTGGAGCAACCTCTGGTAGAACGACCCTAAACGGTGAGGGTCTGCAGCACGAAGATGGACACAGCCAGATCCTGGCAGCCAACATTCCCAACTGTATTTCCTACGATCCAACTTTTTCACATGAGGTGACGGTCATCTTCCAAAATGGCCTCTACCGCATGAATGAGTTGCAAGAAAACGTCTTCTATTACATCACCACTCTGAACGAAAATTATCCACAACCAGGGATGCCTGAAGGACAGGAAGAGAACATCCTCAAGGGTATGTATCGATTCCAGGAAGGCAAGCCGGGCAAGCTGAGAGTGCAGCTTTTGGGTTGTGGTTCTATTTTCCGTGAAGTGATGGCTGGAGCAGACCTACTGGCGGAAGATTGGGGTGTTCAGGCAGATCTCTGGAGTTGTCCAAGTTTCAATGAACTGCACCGTGATATTCTGGAGGTAGAACGCTGGAATCGGCTACATCCTGAAGAGACTCCAAGGTTGAGTCATGTGGAGCAGTGTCTTGCTGAAACGACAGGTCCAGTCATTGCGGCAACCGACTACGTCAAGCGTTTTGCTGATCAGATAAGGGCTGCTGTCCCACGAAGATACACCGCTCTCGGGACGGATGGTTACGGACGAAGTGATTTCCGGAAAGCCCTTCGCAGTCACTTTGAAGTGGATCGCTACCATGTCGCCGTTACTGCCCTGAAGTCACTGGCGGACGAAGGAGAAATCCCCACCAAGCAGGTCGCTGAAGCCATTCGTAAGTACGGTATTGATCCGGAAAAAACCAATCCACTTTATGCTTGAGAGAGTGAATACATGTCTACGATCAAGGAAATCAAGGTCCCAGATATCGGTGACTTCAGTGATGTGGAAATCATCGAAATCCTTGTCAAGCCAGGTGATTCGCTGAAGGCAGAGGATTCGGTGATGACGTTGGAGAGTGACAAGGCCACGATGGATGTACCTTGCCCTGAAGATGGACAAGTGGCTGAGTTGCTGGTCAAGGTTGGAGACCGTGTTTCAGAAGGAACATCGATTCTAAAACTACAGCTAGCCAGTGCTAACCAGCAAGTTTCAACCGATGCGGTTGAGGCTCAGGTTCCAGCAAGTACCCTATCCACTGATCCAGCACCACCCTCAGTACCAGTAGCTTCTGCCTCCGTGGAAGTGATTGTGCCTGATATTGGGGATTTTCAGGATGTGGAGATCATTGAGATCTTTGTCAAACCAGGAGATGCTGTCAATGTGGAAGACCCATTGATCACCTTAGAGAGTGACAAGGCCACGATGGAGGTGCCATCTTCAGATGCAGGCACAATTGAAACGGTATTGGTCAAGGTGGGAGATCGTATTTCTGCAGGAACTGCTGTCGTGCGCTTGAGCACTCCAGGCGGTGTTGCTACAGCATCTTCCGTCCCTGAAGCTTCAACTCCGGAAGTAGCAAAGTCAGATTCAGCACCTACTCCCGTTCAAGCTGCCCCCACGAGTTCAGTCGCCGAACCAAATAAGATTGATGAAGCTGCCTTTCGCAAGGCACATGCGAGTCCATCGGTTCGTAAGTTTGCGAGAGAATTGGGAGTGGATCTTTCGAAACTGAGTGGCTCTGGTCGAAAGAATCGCATCACCAAAGAGGATGTCCAAAATTACGTCAAACAGGCTGTCACAAAAGCTGAGTCTGGAGTTGCTACTGCATCAGCCGCTTCTGGAAGTGGGATTCCTGCAATGCCAGAGGTTGACTTCAGTAAATTCGGTGGAATCGAGACACAGGATCTCCCAAGGATCAAGAAAATTTCAGGTAAAAATCTCCATCGAGTCTGGCTGAATATACCTGCCGTGACGCATCACGATGAGGTAGATATCACCAACCTGGAGGATTTTCGTAAAGAGTTGAAAGATGAGGCTGCCAAGCAAGGTGTTCGCATCACGTTACTCGCTTTCATCATGAAGGCGTTAGCGGCAAATCTGAAGCAGTTCCCGACCTTCAATTCTTCACTCACTCCGGACGGAGAG